>NZ_JBIBHN010000013.1:0-195298 GCF_042957035.1 Streptomyces sp. NPDC008137
AACTGGAAACCCAGTTCCCGCTCGTTAAGATGGACCCGGTGGAGGTCGCCACGGCCTGGCTGAAGTCGCTGGGCGTGGCCTGACACGCCGGTCCCGCGGCCCGGGCGGTGCGCACCGCCCGGGCCGCGCCATGTCTCCCTAGGCCTGGACCGCCGACGCGATCAACTGGTCGATCAGCGCGATCAGTACGCCCTTGCACGACTCCCGGTCCCGGGCGTCGCACAGCAGCACCCGCACATGGTCCGGCACCGCGAGCGCGTCCCGGATGTCCTCGGCCGGATACGGATGCTTGCCATAGAAGCCGTTGACCCCGACGACGAAGGGGATCTTCCGGCGTTCGAAGAAGTCGATCGCGGCGAAGCTGGACTCGGGTCTGCGGACGTCGACCAGGACCACGGCGCCGAGCGCGCCCAGCGCCAGGTCGTTCCACATGAACCAGAACCGCTGCTGCCCCGGCGTGCCGAACAGGTACAGCACCAGTTCCCGGCTGAGGGTGATTCTGCCGAAGTCCAGGGCCACGGTGGTGGCCCGCTTCTCCTCGATGCCGTCGAGGTCGTCGATGCCCAGACCGGCCATGGTCAGGGGTTCCTCGGTGCGCAGCGGGGCGATCTCGCTGACCGACCCGACCATGGTGGTCTTGCCCACGCCGAAGCCCCCGGCGATGAGGATCTTGACCGTGTCGGGTGCCGAGGACGCGTCAGTGACGGGGTCAGAGCCGGCCAAGGCCGTCCCTCACTTTCTGCAGCAGGTCCAGGTCCGGAGTGGTACGGGAGACGAGGCGCGGCGGGCGGACGGTGATCCGGCCCGCCTCCAGCAGGTCGCAGAGCAGGATGACGACCACGCTCACCGGCAGGTCGAGCCGGGCGGCCAGCTCCGCCACGGCGACCGGCTCGGCACAGAGCCGGAGGATCCGGGTGTGCTCGGGCTGGCACCGGGCCGCGGCGGCCGGCGGCGGATCGACCGCGGTCACCGTCGCGATGAGCGTGAAGTCGGCACGGCTGGGCCGGGTCCGGCCACCGGTCAGCGCGAACGGTCTTACGAGCCGGCCCGCCGAGTCGCCTTCGCCCACCTCACACGCCTGGGTCGACGACGGGTCCGGCCATGCCCCGCGGTGCCGCGCTGAGGTGCTCGCCGATCTTCTTCACCAGCATGTTCATCTGGTACGCCACCACACCGACGTCCGCGCCCGGTCCGGTCAGCACGACCAGATGGGCGCCGGGCCCGGCGGAGGTCAGGATCAGATAGCTGTTGGCCATCTCGATGAGCGCCTGGCGCACCGGACCGCCACGGAAGTCCATGCTGACGCCCTTGCTCAGGCTCATCAGACCGGACGCGGTCGCCGCGAGCCGCTCGGCGTCGTCGCGCAGGAACCCGGTGGACTTGCTGACCACCAGGCCGTCCTCGGAGAGCACCACGGCCTGGTTCACGTCGGCGACCCGCTCCACGAGTCCGGTCAGCAGCTGGTCGAGCTGGGTGTGGGTGGCGGGGATGGGGCGTGTCATTGCGGAGTCCTTCGTCAGCGGTCGGCGGGCGGAGTCGAGGGGACGGCGTCGGCGGCGGCCTGCCGGGGTGGTGCGGCCGGGTCCTCGTCACGGGCCCGGAGCGTGCCGCGCTGGAAGCCGGCCAGGGAGGAGGCGGCGGCTTCCGCGGTGAAGTCGTCGAGGGAGCCGTCGTCGCCGTCGGGCACGGCCTCTTCGCGCAGTTCCTCGACCAGGCTGGTCTGCGGCACCCGACGGGGGAGCGGGGCGAGGCCGTCCTCGCGGAGGGCGCGAGCGACGGGTGCGGTCCGGGCCGCGACGAGGGGCCGCGGCTCACGACCGGAACGGCCGTCGCCGGCACTGCCGGTGGTGCTCTCGGACCCGGCGTCGCCGCCGCTGGTGCCGGAGACGCTCTCGGCCCCCGCGGCCCGCTCGGCACCCACTGAGTTCCGCCCGCCGCCCGAGTGCTGTCCGGCTTCCGGGCTTCGGCTGTCCGCCGTGTTCTGCCCGTGGTGCGGGCCTCGGCCGTCCGCCGGGCCCTGCCCGTCGCCCGCGCCGCGTTGGTCGCCCAAGGCCATTTCGGCCACCGCGCTTCGCCCGTCCTCCGGGTCTTCGTCGTCCTTCGGCCCGCCGCCGGCCGGGACGCCCGTGCCGCGAGGCCCGCCGAGGGCCGTCAGACTGTGCGTGCCGTTCATGGACGTGGCGTCGCGGGTGCCGGGTGTGCCGGTGGAGGGGATCTCCCGGACCACGATGTCGTGCGGTATCAGCACGATCGCCGTGGTCCCACCGTACGGCGACAGGCGCAGGGTGACGGCGATGCCGTGCCGGTGGGCCAGCTGGGCTATCACGAACATGCCGAGGCGAAGATCGTCGGCGAGGGCGACCACGTCGAACTGCGGGGGCACCGCGAGCTGTTCGTTGAAGGAGGCGTAGTCCTCCTCCGACATGCCGAGTCCGCGGTCCTCGACCTCGACGGCGAGGCCCTTGGCCACCATCTGGGCCCGCACCGTGACGGGGCTGGGGGCGGGGGAGTACGCGGTCGCGTTGTCGATGAGCTCGGCCAGCAGATGGATGACGTCGGCGACCGCGGGCGGGGCGACGTACACCTCCTCCTCGGTGTCCACCGCCACCCGCCGGTACTCGGCGACCTCGCCGACCGCGCTGCGCAGGATGTCCATCAGCGCGACCGGCTCGGCCCAGCTGCGGCCCGGCCGTTCGCCGCTGACGATGACGAGGTTCTCCTCGTAGCGGCGCAACTGGCTGGCCGTGGAGTCCAGTTCGTACAGGCCCTTGAGAATGTCGGGGTCGCTGTGCTCGCGCTCCAGCGCGTCGAGCTTGCTCAGCTGGAGGTTGACCAGGTTCTGGCTCTGCCGGGCGATGCCCAGGATGACCTTCTGGAAGCCGCGCCGGGTGTCGGCGAGTTCGACCGCGGTGTGCACGGCCGTGCGCTGGGCGGTGTTGAACGCCTGGGCCACCTGGCCGAGTTCGTCGTGCCCGTAGTCCAGCCGGGTCGTCGCCGACTCCGGGTCGACCGTCTCGCCCCGCTCCAGCCGGGCCACCACGTCCGGCAGCCGCTCCTTCGCCAGGCTGAGCGTGGCCAGGCGCAGACCGCGCAGCCGCCGGGACAGCGAGCGGGTGATCCGCCAGGACATGCCGACGCACAGCAGCAGCGCGAGCAGCCCGCCGGCGCTCAGCGACGCCGCCTTGATCAGTGTCCCGTCCGCCTTGTCGGCGCTGCGTTCCAGCAGTCCCGACGTCTGCCGCTCGATGAGGCTCGCGTAGTGCGCGGACAGCTTGTCCATGGCGGCGTTCCACCGCTTCTGCGTGTCCGGCAGGGCGATCCGGTCCGCGTCGGCGCTGGAGTTCCGGGCCGCCAGCACCTGGTCCTCGATCGACTGCAGCGTCCGCCACTCCGGGCTCGCCAGGATCCGCTCGGTCTGTGCCTTGGCCTCGCCGGTGAGCTGGGGCACGACCTGGTCCTGGACCAGCCAGCGGCGGGTGTTCACCATCTCCGCGTACCGCACCCACTCCGCGTCGGTGAGATGCCCGGACGGCCAGGCCAGGGTGAGCTGCGCGTCCTCCCGGGAGACCAGCTCCGCCGCGTGCTCCAGCCCGACCAGCGGGCCGGCCTGCGAGGTGAGGTCGCCGTCGTCGACCTGGGAGAGCTCCTGGAAGGCGTGGATCTGGTCGTCGATGATCGAGGAGTACTGGTCCAGCGCCTGCTGGGGGGTGATGTCGGTGGGGTCGTCCACCTGGTCCCGGTAGTACTCGAGGCTTCCCACCGAGCCCAGCACCGAGTACAGCCGGTCGGAGACGCGGGCGGGCGCCTTCTCGATCGCGTCCGCCTGCCCGACCAGCTTCGCGACCGCCTTGTCGGTGTCCTCGCGCTGCGCGTCGAGGGCGGCCCGGGAACCGTGCGGCGAGGCCAGCCAGGCGGCCGACAGGCTGCGTTCCCGCTGCAGCGCGAGCGTCGCGTCGGTGCCCATGGCGCCGGTCGACCGGCTCAGCTCCGTCTGGTCCCGCAGCCTGAGGCCCTCCGAGAACATCTGGATCGTCGTCACACCCCACATGGCGGCGAGGGTGACGCTGGGCACCAGGGCCAGCAGCCACAGGGAGAGGCGTATGGAACCGAGACGGCGCCGGGCACCTGTCCGTCGAGACATCGTCGTCCTAGGGCGATCAGCGGGGAGCGAGGAACGGGGAAGCGGAACGGTCGGGGAGGGCGGGGGACGGGCGCGGGGGTGAGAGCGTGCCGGGCGCGGCACATGGGATGCGCAGGATGTTATCCGTACAAGTGGGCGTGCGAACCGGGCCTGACCGAATCTTTGGCGACACCGTCACAGGAAGTGTCCGGTCACCGGGTTCCGGCGGCGGCGAACCGTGCCACAGCGGACACGTTCGACCTGGTCACGAACGCGGGACCGGTGAGCACCGGAGCCGTCCCGCCGCCGCTGACGTTGCCGTTGGTGCGGTACAGCCACAGGGCGTCCACCGCGAGGTAGCCCTGGAGGTACGGCTGCTGGTCCACGGCGAACTGCACATCGCCGCGCTGGACCGCCTTGACCAGGTCCTTGTCGAGGTCGAAGGTGGCCACCTCGGCCCTGCTGCCGGCCTGATCGACGGCCTTGACCGCGCTGAGCCCGTACTGGGCGCCCAGGGTGACGACCTCGTCGATGCTCGAGTCCTGCCGCAGCCGGGACGCGATCGTGGCGGTCACCGCGTTCATGTCGGCGCCGTCCACGTACAGGTTGTCGGTGTCGCCGCCGAACGTCTTCCGCACGCCGGCGCAGCGGGCCTCCAGCGCCACGTTGCCCCGCTCGTGCACCACGCACAGGGCGTGCTTGGCCTTGACCTCGTCCAGCTTGTCGCCGACGGCCCGGCCGGCGACGGACTCGTCCTGGCCGAAGTACTCCAGGAGCCCGGCGGGCCGCCAGGCGTCGATGCCGGAGTTGAGTCCGACGACGGGGATGCCTGCCGCCTTGGCCTGGGCGACCGGGCCGCGCATTGCCGCCGGTTTGGCCAGCGTCACGGCGATGCCGTCGACCTTGTCGCGGACCGCGTCCTTCACCAGCGCGGCCTGCGCGGCCGGGTCGGAGTCGCCGGCGTACGTCAGGTCGATGCCGTCCTTGGCGGCCGCCGTCTCCGCGCCTCGGCGCACCAGGTCCCAGAAGGCGTCGCCCTTGCCGCCGTGGGTGACGAGGGCGACCTTCATCCCGCCGCCGGACGCGGCTGCCGTATCCGCCCTGTCGTCGGCGGCGCCGAGGACGGTGCAGCCGGACAGCAGCAGGCACACGGCGGAGGCCAGGGCCACGGATCGGGAAAGTCTCAGGGAGGCGGGCTGCGGGGGAGGAGTGTTCATGGGGGGTGGACCTCGCTGTGCGGCCGAGCAAGAGCAGGGTGAGAGCACAGCGGGGTCGTGAACGTGCACGAACCGATGACTCTCTCTGGCCCGGAGCCAACCGTGTGTGACCACTGGTCGTCAAGTGAGCGGCCACAAACCGTGAGTTGCCGCTGCCGCATCGTGATGATCCGTCCGGCGGGCCGAACGCCGAGGTCAGAGCCCCTTTCCCCGGGCTACGGCTTGCGCGCCACCGCCCCGTACATCGCGATGTCCTCGTCCCGGATCGTGACACCGTTCCCGGTACCGCCGTTTTCCGTACCGTCCGTGCGGTTCGGGCGCCACTTGTGGACCTGCGTGATGCCGGGCTCCACCAGGTCGAGCCCCTCGAAGAACTCCGCCGCCTCGGGCAGGGTGCGCAGCCGCATCGGCATGCCGCGCGCGGCGTACTCCCGGGCCACCCGGCCGACCTCGTCGGGCGCGAAGTCGGCGGTGCCGACCGACATCGCGAGACAGCTGCCCGACGGCAGCGGGTCCAGGAGCCGGCGGACGATGCCGACGGCGTCGTGCTCGTCCAGCATGAAGTGCACGATCGCGATGACGGTCAGCGCGACCGGCTGCGACAGATCGAGGGTCTCCCGGAAGCCGGCGGCGCCGAGGACGGCCTCCGGGTCGCGCATGTCCGCCTCGACGTACGCGGTCCCGCCCTCGGGCGTGCCGGACAGCAGGCCCTGGGAGAGGGAGAGGACGAGCGGATCGTTGTCGACGTAGACGACCCGGGCGTCCGGGGCCGCCGCCTGGGCGATCTCGTGCAGGTTGGGCGGGGTCGGGATGCCGGTGCCGATGTCGAGGAACTGGCGTATCCCCGCCTCGGCGGCGAGATACCGCACGGCGCGGTGCATGAAGTCGCGGTTCGCCCGCATGTGGACCGGCAGGGCCGGCCACTCGCGGCACATGGCGTCGCCCGCCTCCCGGTCGGCGGGGTGGTTGTCGTCGCCGCCGAGGATGTAGTCGTAGATCCGCGCGGAGTGCGCGCTCTCGGTGTCGATGCGGTGCTCCGGCATCCGTGGGCCTCCTGGCAGTCGTCAACGTCACCGGCACCGGCCGAAGTCGGCCGGGCCGCGTGCGATTCCACCACCAACGGTCCGCCGGCGGAAGGAAACCGCCGCGGGCCGCCCGGTGAGGGGTAGGACGCCCGCCGCGGTGTCGCGTGGAGTCCGCGGTCGGCCATGGGCGCACCGCCATGGCCGCGTCCCCTCGCCTCCTGGCCCGGGCGGCCCCCTTCGGCCCGCCTGGACCGGGGCGGCTCGCGGGACGACGGGACGCGACACGCGACGGACACGACGGAAGGGGCGGGGACGGTGGCGGCTGCCGGCAGTGGCTTCGAGGACCCCTCCGCCGACTTGCTCGCCCAGGCGGCCGCCGCCTTCGGGCTGCTGGCCTCGCCCGCCCGGCCGCACATCGTCTGGGCGCCGGCCCAGGGCGAGAACACGCTGCTACGTGCTGCGCAACGGCCTTGAGCCCTGGCATCTGCTGATCGTGGGGATCGTCCTGTTCGGCTCGGAGAAACTGCCGGACACGGCGCGTTCACTCGGCCGCTCGATGCGGATCCTCAAGAGCGAGGCGAAGACGATGGAGGAGGAGGGCGCCGGAGGACCGGCCTCCGGGGATCCGGACCTCCGGGATCCGGCGCCCTCCGCGGGGTCCGTCAGCCCGTCAGGACCGGCAGAGTCCGATGGCCGTGCGAGATGAACGAGTCCACCGGCCGCAGCTCGTCCGCAGGTACGGCCAGGGTGAGGCCGGGGAACCGTTCGAACAGGGCGGGCAGGGCCACGCGCGCCTCCAGCCGGCCGAGCGGGGCGCCCAGGCAGTGGTGGACGCCGTACCCGAAGGCCAGATGGTCCTTCGCGGCGCGGGTGACGTCGAAGAGGGCGGCGTCCGGGCCGTGCTGCTCCGGGTCGCGTCCGGCGGCGGCGTACGCGGCGAGGATCGCCTCGCCCTTGCGGATCACCGCGCCGTCCGGGCCGCCCAGTTCACCGAGGGGCAGATCCTCGACGGCGTACCGCAGCGGCAGGCTGGCCACCGGTGCCTCGGCCCGCAGGGTCTCCTCGATCACATCGTCCCAGGAGGCGCGCCCGTCGCGGACGTGCGCGAGCTGCTCGGGGTGGGTGAGCAGCGCGTGGGCGGCGTTGTCGAGCAGATTGACCGTCGTCTCGTGACCGGCGCTGATCATCAGCATCAGCGTGTCGAGCAGTTCCTGCTCGCTGAGCCGCGTGCCGCTCTCCTCCTCGTGGGCCGCGATCAGCGCGGAGGTGAGGTCGTCCCCCGGCGCCGCCCGTTTCGCGGCGACGAGTTCGCCGAGGACGGCGTAGAACCGGGCGTAGATGTCGGCGACCTCGGCGGCGTCGGCCGAGGTGTGGAAGACGCCGTCCACCACGACTCTCAGCTCGTCACCCAGTTCCTCGGGCAGCCCGAGCAGTTCGCCGATGACCTGGATGGGCAGCGGGTAGCAGAACTCCTCCCGCAGATCGACCGCCTGGCCGTCCGCGCCGCCGCCGGCCCCCGCCTTGGCGACCCGGTCGAGCAGCGCAGCGGTGATCTCCTCGATCCGTGGCCGCAGCGCGTTGGTGCGACGGCCGGTGAACGCCTTGGAGACGAGGGTGCGCAGCCGTTTGTGCTCGGTGCCGTAGGCCGTGAACATGCTCTGCACCGCTACCCAGGTGAACAGCGGCCAGTCCGGTGAGACCTCTCCGTCGATCCAGCGCTGCCAGTGTCGGCGCGGGTCCTTCGACACCCGCGGGTCGGTGAGCAGCCGTTTCAGCAGTGGGGTACTGCTCACCGCCCAGGCCGGGACACCGTGGGGGAGTTCGACGGGGGTGACGGGTCCGCGCTCGCGGATCCGGGTCGCCTCGCCGTGGATGTCGCGGCCGGTCGGGTCGATCACGATCGGGTGGGTCTGATCCATCGGACTCTCCCTGGGCTGACTGCGGTTGGACGCCACGCGCCCGCCTCATGGGCGGGTACGTGGCCCATCCAGCCAAGTGGCCGCGGCCGTGCGATGCCAGGGGGTACGGGATCACTGGCCTGAAGAGAGTCACGGGGCCTGATTCAGACGGCCTGTCCGACCTCTCGCTCCAGGGGCGGGGCCTCCGCCCGCGCGGCCTTGGCTGCCTTCCTGCGCTGCCGCCGGCTGACCCGCGGCTCCTGGTTCGGAAGCCAGCCGAAGGTGAGACAGCTGCCGACGATGCCCAGGAGCATGCCCACGAAGAAGCCGCCCAGGTTCGAGGTCATCCAGGTGGCCAGGGAGACCAGCACGCCGATGACCGAGTAGAACAGGCGCTGGGTGGGATTGAAGAGGATCAGCACACCGCACAGCAGCATCACGGCCGGAAACAGATAGCCGGCCAGACCCTGCATGCCGACGTGCAGGACGACGTCCAGTGACGCCTTCAGGGTGAGCAGGACCTCCGCCCCGCCCAGGGTGAGCAGCAGCCCGCCCCAGAAGGGACGGCCCGCCCGCCACCGGCGGAAGGCGGACCGGACGTTCCCGCGTGAGCCGCCGGGCATCAGCAGCCCGACTCGCCGAAGCCCAGCTTCAGCCCGGGCAGCTTGAACACACCGGCCGTCGTGGCGTAGTTGGTCTGCCGCAGCTTCTTGATGCGCACGGTGTCGGACTGCTGGCTGAACACGCCGATGGGTCCCTTGCCCAGGTCCCCGGCCTTGTTGAGCTTGCTGGCGTCGTTGCCGATCTCGATGTTCTTGAAGGCCGCGTCGCCCGAGAGCTGCGTCGAGTCGGTGGTCAGGTCGGTGGCCCGGACCTTCTTCGCGCCTTCACCCGCCCTGATGATCAGGTTCGTGCCGCCCAGGTCCACGCTCTGGCACAGCTTGGTGAGTGTCGCGTCCTTGATGACGGAGGTGACGGTCAGCACCTGACCGCCGGTGTCACCCGCGTTCGGGCTGCCCTCGGCCATCTCCCTCAGATTGCCGAACTGCGCGAAGCCTTCGCCCTTCAACTCGGTCGCGGTAACCGTGAAAGGCATGCCGGAGATGGCGAACTGCACGCCAAGCGCCCCCTCGGCGGTGAGGACCAGGAGGCCCGCGGTGACCAGGGTGGCCGGCACCGCCATCACCGCGGCCCGGCGTGCCCGGACCCGCCCGCGGCGCGCGCCGGCGTCGGCGATGTCCGCGGCGGCGGTGCTGTCCGGTCTCTCGGGGGTGTGTTCGGCGGAGGAGGTCATGTCTGCTCCAGGTGCGTGTCGGTGCGGATCGAGACTTCGGTGGCACGTTGCCCTGGCGCGGACACCGACCGCGTACGTATGCGCTACGACTGCGCTGCGACGCGGTAGCCGAATCGGAAGTTACCGGGGGTTACATGAAGGGTCAAGGGAAGTGTGAACAAAGAGTGTTGAATGTGCGCCGCGTGTGAGTCAACGGCGTTCGGAAACTCTCAAGGGAGGCACAACTCCCCTGCGATGCCTTGACGTTGACTGACCGGTAGGTCTACAACTCTCCTCGTCTCACCGGATCCGTGGCGCCGGATCCGCCACGCGGCACCGTTCGCGCGCCCCAGGACCGCCGGTCCTGAACGGGTATCTCGCCGTGCCGCCAGCCACCCCCCGCCCGGCCCGGCCGGCGCCGCGTCCCCGTGCGCGCCTCCGGCCGGTGACCGGACCGCCGTTGCCGGTCCGTCACGTACGGAGAAGGCGTGACGGACCGGCAACGGCGGACGCCTGTGCGCGCCCCCTCACCCCCCGTTTTCGAAAGAGGTACACCCGCATGCGTACTCGCACCCTGCTCGCCCTCACCGCCGCCGTCGCGGCCCTGGGGCTCGCCGCCCCCGCCTCGGCTGCCGACACCCCGGTCCTGACCACCACCGACGGCGCGGCCGTCGCGGTCGGCGACGTCCTCGACGCGTCCCTGGCGAGCGGCACCGCCGCCACCTTCTACTCCAGCGCGACCGGCACCAGCGGCATCTCGTGCAAGACGTCGGCGTTCTCCGCCGAGGTCACCACCAACCCGGCCGCCCCGGGCACCGCCACCGAGTCCCTGGCCTCGCACACCTTCGACACCAGCGGCTGTACCACCAACGTCGTCGGTTCGCTCGGCGTCAACAGCATCACCGTCGACAACCTGCCCTACACCGCCAGCGTGTCCTCCGACGGCACCGTCTCCGTGACCCCGGGCGCGAGCTCCGCCATCCAGTCCACGGTCAAGCTGCGCACCCTGCTCGGCAGCATCACCTGCGTCTACCAGGCCCCCAGTCTGACCGGCACGGCGAGCAACGCCGACCACAGCATCTCCTTCACCAACCAGCAGTTCACGAAGGTCTCCGGTTCGTCGCTCTGCTTCAGCAACGCCTTCTTCACCGCCAAGTACGCCCCGGTGACGAAGGGCGGCGTGGCGATCAACGTCAACTGAGCTTCCCGCAAGGTTGGTTCAGCGTCGCCGTAGCCGTACGGCCAGGGCGGCGCCGCCGGTGAGCAACAGCACCGCCGCGGCGCCGCCCGCCAGCATGGGCGTGGAGGGCCCCGAGCCGGGGCCGGAGGTGGCGGCGACCGGGGTGTGCTCACTCTGGGGCTGCTGCGGCTGCGGGTCGGCGGCGCTCTGTCCCGGCTGCTTCTCGCTCTCCTTCTCCTTCTCCGCCTTCTTGCTCTCCTTCTCTTCCGGAGCCGCCGACTCCTTCTGCGGAGCTGCCGCCGCCTTCTCCGGGAACACCACGTCCGAGCACGAGTAATAGGTGTCCGGCGTACTGCTGTTCTGCCACACCGTGTACAGCACGTGCCGCCCGGTCCGGTCCGACGGCAGGGTCGCCTCCAGGCGGTAGGCGCCGTCCGTCAGGGCCGGGTCCGTCACCTCCGCGAAGGGCTTATCGGGCAGGTCGGACCAGGACAGCGGCCCGGCCGGGTCGTAGCCGGGCTTCGTCAGGTACATCCGGAACGTGCCGGTGTGCGGGATCGTCGAGACGTACCGCATGGTCAGCGTCGCACCGGGCGTCATCCGGGTCGACGGCCAGTCGGCGCGGGCGAGGTCGAGACCCCGGTAGGCGGGCAGGCCCCCGCTGCACAGCTTCCCGTCGGGGACGACCTGCCGGTCCCGGCCGTTCACGTTCGCCAGCCGCAGGTTGTCCCAGGCCGTGAAGGGCGCGCCGTTCGCGGCGACGGCCGCGCGGCACGCCGCCGAGCCGGCGCGCTCGCCGCCCTCGGGGGAGCAGGCCACCACCCTGCTCACCGGATCCGTCGGCGCGCCGTGTGCCCCCGCCGGTCCGGCGGCCCACAGCGGCAGCAGCAGCGGGGTCACGAGGGCGGCCGCGAGTGCGGTGCGGTGTGCGGTCGTACGAGGCATCCCTCTGCGTCTCCTCGGCCGGGGCGGCAACGTCGGTAGTGCAGTACGGGAAACCGTCCCGGCGCGTTCACCGCGCACGGACGCGTTCGAAAAGGGGGCATTCGAGCCCAACTGCCCTCCATAGAGGGTCGGTTCCCGGCCGGATCGAGGGTTTCCCCCGTATCCCGATGACCTTCCCTTTGCCTATCGTTCGACCACATCGAGCACAGCTGACCTACAGGTAACCCCGAACGGGTCCGCTCGCCTTCTCGCCTGGCCGGCCATCGCGTCGCTCTTCGCTTTTCGAACCACCCCCCTCCGCTTCGACGACGAAGCGACTCCACCGCCGCTCCGCCCAGCCCGGAGTCAGGCCACGAAAGGCAACCGACCGTGCGTACCTCCCCAGAGCTCAGACGGAAGCTGATATCCGTCGCCGTCGTCTCCGCCGCCCTGCTGACCGCCGCCCCCGCCTCGGTCGCCGTCGCCCAGGAGTCCGCACCCCGCCCCGCCGCCGTCCCCACCGCGCAGACCGAGGCCGCTCCCGGCGCCACGGCCGAGCGCCTCATCGTCGGTTACAAGTCCGGCGCCACCGAGGCCAAGTCGAACAAGGCCGCCGCCGCCGACGCCGAGGCCAAGGCCGAGAAGACCGGCGAGGATGTCGACTTCCAGCGCCGTCTCGGCACCGGTGCCGCCCTCGTCGACCTGGGCACCGGCACCACTCGCGCGTCCGTCGCCGACGTCGTCGCCCAGTACGAGGCCGACCCGCAGGTCGCCTACGTCGTCCCGGACCGTCTGAACAAGCCGACGGCCGTCACCCCGAACGACACCGAGTACTCCAAGCAGTGGGACCTGTTCGAGTCCACCGCGGGCATGAACGTCCCGGCCGCCTGGGACACCACCACCGGCAGCGGTGTCACCGTCGCCGTCATCGACACGGGCTACGTCGCCCACTCCGACCTGGCCGCGAACATCGTCGGCGGCTACGACTTCATCTCCGACACCGCCGTCTCCGTCGACGGCAACGGCCGTGACAGCAACCCGGCCGACCCGGGCGACTGGTACAACGCGGGCGAGTGCGGCACGGGCATCCCGGCCTCCAGCTCCTCCTGGCACGGCACCCACGTGGCCGGCACCATCGCCGCCGCCACCCACAACGGCAAGGGCATCGCCGGCATCGCCTACGGCGCGAAGATCTCCCCGGTCCGGGTCCTCGGCAAGTGCGGAGGCTACGACTCCGACATCATCGACGCGATCACCTGGGCCTCCGGCGGCACCGTCTCCGGCGTGCCCGCCAACACGAACGTCGCCAAGGTCATCAACATGAGTCTCGGCGGGGGCGGCGCCTGCTCCACCGCCACCCAGAGCGCCATCACCGGCGCCGTGAACCGCGGCACCTCGGTCGTCGTCGCGGCCGGCAACGAGAACCAGAACGTCTCCAACTCCTCCCCGGCGAACTGCAACAACGTCATCTCCGTCGCCGCGACCAACCGCGCGGGCAGCCGTGCCTCGTACTCCAACTTCGGTTCGCTCGTGGACATCTCCGCCCCCGGCGGCGAGACCCGCACCTCCACCGCCAACGGCATCCTGTCCACGCTGAACTCCGGTACGAAGACGCCGTCGAGCGAGAACTACGCCTCCTACCAGGGCACCAGCATGGCCACCCCGCATGTCGCGGGCCTCGCCGCGCTGATGAAGTCGGCGAACTCCGCCCTCACCCCGGCGCAGATCGAGTCGGCCATCAAGGCCAACGCCCGTGCCCTGCCCGGCACCTGCTCCGGCGGCTGCGGCGCCGGCCTCGCGGACGCCGCCAAGACGGTCCAGGCCGTCAAGGGCGGCACGTCCACCGGCACGACCTTCTCCAGCAACACCGCCGTCGCCGTCCCGGACAACGGCGCGGCGATCGAGTCGCCGATCAGCGTCACCGGCCGCAGCGGCAACGCCCCCTCGGCCCTCCAGGTCGGCGTCGACATCACGCACACCTACCGCGGCGACCTCGTCATCGACCTCGTCGCGCCGGACGGCTCGACGTACCGTCTGAAGTCCGCCGCGTCGGACTCCGCCGACAACGTGAACACCACCTACACGGTGAACGCGTCGAGCGAGACCGCCAACGGCACCTGGAAGCTGCGCGTCCAGGACACGTCGGCGCAGGACACGGGCACGCTCAACAGCTGGAAGCTGACCTTCTGATTCGCGCTCACCAGCGGGCGGGTCGACCGGTGCGGATGGGGCACCGGCCGGCCCGCCTTTACGTCTGCCCGCACAACCCCCACAGTCAGATACCGAACGCGCTGTTTTCTTTCACGGGGCGCGATTGTTTTGCCGGATGTGCACCCGCACTCCGGCACACTGGTGTGATGAACGCCGTCTGAGGGTGAGTTATCGTGTACGGCGGGTAAAAACAAACGGCATGACCCGTTCATTTCCGTCCCGGGAGAGTTCAGCCGATGGCGAGGCAGTTGCGAGCCGAGCAGACCCGCTCGACGATCATCACAGCCGCCGCTGACCTGTTCGACCGTCGCGGCTACGAATCGACCAGTCTCAGCGACATCGTGGAGCACGCTCAGGTCACCAAGGGTGCCCTGTACTTCCACTTCGCGGCCAAGGAGGATCTCGCCCACGCGATCCTCGAACTCCAGTCGCACACCGCCCGCAGGCTGGCGACGGAGACCGACAACCGCGGCCACACCTCTCTGGAAGCGCTGATGCGCCTCACGTTCGGCATCACCCGCATGTCCGTCGAGGACCCGGTCCTGCGAGCCGGCCTGCGGCTCGCCACCGGCGGGATCGAACCGCGGCCGCCGCTGAGCCATCCCTTCACGGAATGGCTGGACATCGTCACCAACCGGCTCGTCGGCGCGGTCAAGGACTCCGACGTCCACCCGGACGTCGATGTCGATGTCGTGGCCCACTCCCTGGTCTGCTTCTTCGTCGGCACCCGGGTCGTGGGCCGCTCCCGCGAGCCCGTCGCGCGCCAGCCCCGCAGGACGGCCGAGATGTGGAACATACTCATCCGCGGCCTGGTCCCGGTGACCCGCCGCGCCCGCTATCTGAGCCTGGCGGCCCGCCTGGAGCGGGAGATCGCCCCGGTCTGACCTGCCCGACCCGGTCCTGAAGCCCGCGCGCTACGGTGAGGCGCATGCCCGACACCCCCACCCCGCCCGTGCTCCTCGGCAACCAGCCGGGCTCGTTCCCCCACAGCGTGCTGGCCGAGCGGCACCCCGCGATCATCCGGCAGGTCCGCGAGGCCTTCCCCTTCGAACCGGGGCAGCACCGCGCGCTCGACGAGCTGCTGGCGAACTGCACCGAGGGCGAGATCGAACCGCTCCCCGCCGACGCGCACGACCGGGGCCTCTGGGAGACCTGGGGGCTCGGCGAGTACACCGGCCGCTCCTGGTTCGACGTGCCGTGGCTGTGGTCCGAGAGCTGGTTCTACCGCCGACTGCTCCAGGCCGTCGGCTATTTCGGCCCGGGACCCTGGCAGGGAATCGACCCCTTCCGCCCCTTCAAACTGGCCGAACTCGACTCCGCCGAGACCGGCGAGGAACTGGCCGCACTCGACGACCTCGCGCACCGGCCGGCCGGTGAACAGGCACAGGCCCTGCTGCACGGCTCCCTCTGGGGCAACCGGGCCGACCTCGGCTTCCGCCTCTCGGCCGAGGGCGCACGGGACGCGGACGCCGCCCCCGGTCTGGTGGCCGACGACAGCGAGCGGCTGTGGTCCCTGCTCGACAGCCCCGGCGGCACCGGCACCCTGTGCCTGGTCGCCGACAACGCGGGCCGCGAACTCGTGCCCGACCTGCTGCTCATCGCCCACCTCCTGGCCCACGGCCGGATCGGACGGGCGGTCCTGCACGTCAAGCCGTACCCCTACTACGTCTCCGACGCCACCACCGCGGACGTCGTCGACGCGCTGCGCCGGCTGACCGGTGCCGGGGGAGCGGCCGCCGATCACGGACGGCACCTGTGGTCGGCCCTGGCGGACGGCCGGCTCACCCTGCGGGCCCACCCCTTCTCCAGCGCCCCGCTGCCCTACGAGGAGATGCCCGGCGACCTGCGCGCCGAGTTCGCCTCGGCCACGCTCACGATCTTCAAGGGCGACCTCAACTACCGCCGCCTGGTGGGCGACCGGCTCTGGTCTCCCACGACCCCCTTCACGGACGTCACCGCGTACTTCCCCGGCCCGGTCGCCGCCCTGCGCACCCTGAAGTCCGACGTGATCACCGGCCTCGACAGCCGTACGGAGGCCGAACTGGTCGCGGCGGAGGAGCAGCGCTGGCGGACCAGTGGCACACACGCGCTGATCCAGGTGAGGGTCCCCGGCTAAGCCTCCACCGACTAGGTCAGGAGGCCTTCAAACCGCCTGCTTTCACGGTGGATTCACGCGATGGTGTGATCATGTCCCGCTCCGTGGATGCCGCCGCGGGGTGCCGGGTAGGGCCCCGCCATGACGCAGCCGTTCGAACTCCCGCACTTCTACCTGCCGCATCCCGCGCGGCTGAACCCCCATGTCGAAGAGGCCCGCGCCCACTCGACGGCGTGGGCGCGCGAGATGGGCATGCTGGAGGGGTCCGGCGTCTGGGAGCAGGCCGACCTCGACGCGCACGACTACGGCCTGCTGTGCGCCTACACCCACCCCGACTGCGACGGCCCGGCACTGTCCCTCATCACCGACTGGTACGTGTGGGTCTTCTTCTTCGACGACCACTTCCTGGAGATGTACAAGCGCAGCCAGGACCGCCTCGCCGGAAAGGCCCACCTGGACCGGCTGCCCCTGTTCATGCCGCTGGACCTCTCGACTCCCGTACCGGAACCGGAGAACCCCGTCGAGGCGGGCCTGGCCGATCTGTGGGCGCGCACCGTGCCGAGGATGTCGCAGGACTGGCGGCGCCGCTTCGCCGTGGCCACCGAGCACCTGCTGAACGAGTCCATGTGGGAGCTGTCCAACATCAACGAGGGGCGGATCTCCAACCCCGTCGAGTACATCGAGATGCGCCGCAAGGTGGGCGGTGCCCCCTGGTCGGCGGGGCTCGTGGAGTACGCGACCGCCGAGGTGCCCGCCGCCGTCGCCGGGTCGAGGCCGCTGAGGGTGCTGATGGAGACGTTCTCCGACGCCGTGCATCTGCGCAACGACCTGTTCTCCTACCAGCGTGAGGTCGAGAACGAGGGCGAGCTCAGCAACGGAGTGCTCGTCCTGGAGACCTTCTTCGGCTGCACCACGCAGGAGGCCGCCGACACCGTCAACGACGTCCTCACCTCCCGCCTCCACCAGTTCGAGCACACGGCGTTCACCGAGGTGCCGGCGGTGGCCCTGGACAAGGGCCTCGCCCCGGACGAGGTCGCGGCCGTCGCGGCGTACACGAAGGGGCTGCAGGACTGGCAGTCCGGCGGCCATGAGTGGCACATGCGCTCCAGCCGCTACATGAACGAGAACGCGCGCGGCAGCCGGCCGTGGCCCGGCTGCAGCGGCATGGGCACCTCCGCCGCCGACGTCCGCGCCCTGCTCGCCTCGGCCGGCGCCGAGCGTCGCCTGCGGTCCTACACGCATGTGCCGTACCAGAAGGTCGGGCCGTCCAGGATCCCCGACATCCGCATGCCGTTCCCGCTGGGACTCAGCCCGCACCTCGACAACTCCCGCCGGAACCTGCGCCACTGGGTGGACCGCATGGGCATCCTCGCCGAGGGCGTCTGGGACGAGGACAAGCTCAGGGCCTACGACCTGCCGCTCTGCTCGGCGGGCCTCGATCCCGACGCCACACCGGAGGCCCTCGACCTCAGCGCGCAGTGGCTCGCCTGGGGCACCTACGGCGACGACTACTACCCGCTGGTCTACGGCCACCGCCGCGACCTGGCCGCCGCCCGGCTGACCACGGCCCGCCTGTCCGACTGCATGCCGGTCGACGGCGGGACGCCGCCGGTCCCGGTCAACGCCATGGAGCGGGGCCTCGTCGACCTGTGGCTGCGCACCACCGCGGAGATGACGCCCGAGGCGCGGCGCACCCTGAAGGACGCGGTGAACGTCATGACCGAGAGCTGGGTCTGGGAGCTGTCCAACCAGCTGCAGAACCGCGTCCCCGACCCGGTCGACTACCTGGAGATGCGCCGCGCGACCTTCGGCTCCGACCTCACCCTCAGCATGTGCCGGATGGGCCACGGACCGGCCGTCCCGCCCGAGGTCTACCGCAGCGGCCCGGTCCGCTCCCTGGAGAACGCCGCGATCGACTTCGCGTGCCTGATCAACGACGTGTTCTCGTACCAGAAGGAGATCGAGTACGAGGGGGAGATCCACAACGCGATCCTCGTCGTGCAGTCCTTCTTCGGCTGCGACTACCCGGCCGCGCTCGGCATCGTGCACGACCTGATGAGCCAGCGCATGCGGCAGTTCGAGCACGTGGTCGCGCACGAACTGCCCGTCCTGTACGAGGACTTCCAGCTGACGGACGAGGCGCGCGCCATCATGGGCGAGTACGTGACGGATCTGCAGAACTGGATGGCGGGCATCCTGCACTGGCACCAGGAGGTCGACCGCTACAAGGCCGCCTGGCTGGCCCGGCGGGCCCACGGCTTCCTCCCGGACCGGGCCCCCGCCGTGCCGGTGCTCGCTCTCGGCTGAGACGGCGCCGGCCTTCCGCCCTTCGTGATCCGCGGCTCGCACCGCACCCGCCGGCCGGGTGCGGTGCGAGCCGTGCCCTGCTTCCGGCCGCTTCGCCGGGACGTATGGCCTCTGCGGGCGCGGGTCAGTCTCACTCGTTCGTGGCTCGTCGCGTGCCGGGGTGCCGGGTAGAGCACCAGCCGTGATCGTCCCGCGTCCGCCGGAGGCGATCGGCACCATCCGGAGGCGAGCCATGGAACAGACCGCGCTGCGACCCAAGCCGATGCCCGGTCAGGAACCCGGCGCGACGGGGCCGGCCACCGAGGCCGGTCCGGCCCGGCCGCGCCCGCGCGCCGCCCGGCGGCGCGGCCGGCGGCTCGTCAACGTGCTGTTCGCCGCCTTCCTCGGCGCGGTCCTCGTCCTCTCCGGGATCGGCCTCGCGGCGGTGGGTACCACCGTGGGCGGCGCGGGCGAGGTCCTCGGCCCGCGAGGGTGGCACAAGCCGTCGCCCCCCGGCCCCGCGCCGTCCGCCGTCGCAGCCGTGCCCGCCCCCGTGACGCTCGGCGTGCAGGTCATGGACACCGGGAAGCCTGGAGCCCTGGTCGTCGGGATCCAGGTGCCCGGCCCGGGACACGCGGCGGGCCTGAAGCGCGGCGACCTGCTCCTCGTCTTCGGGAGGACCCGCGTCGACACGGCCGCCGACCTGGCCAGGGCCGTCGCCCGTGCCCGGCCCGGCTCCGAGGTCCGGCTGACGGTGCGGCACCGCGGTGGCGGCTACCAGCAGCTGACGGTCGTACCGGCCGTCGTCACATGATCACCCGGAAGTGGCTCGTGAGCCGCCCCGCGTCGTCGAGGACATGGAAGGCCAGTCCGGGCGGCGCGTCCCGGTCGGCGACCTGGTCGCCCTCCCAGGGCAGCCGCAGCGTCCACGTCACACCGGGGCCGGTGACCAGCGGCCGTCCCGCGAACGAGGTGGCGGCGGGCGTGTGGGCGTGGCCCGTGATCAGACCGGCGATCTCGGGCCGGCGCGCCAGCAGGGCGGCCAGCCGGTCGGCGTGCCGCAGCCGGCAGGAGTCGGGCAGGGGATGGTGCAGCGCCACGGGCGGGTGGTGGAAGGCGAGCAGGGCCGGAAGGCCGCCGTCGAGTTCGTCGAGTGTCGCCTCGATCCAGTCGTACGTCTCCTCGTCCAGCTCCCCGTCGTCGCTCCCCGGGACGCTGGAGTCGCACATCAGCACGGCGCCGTCGTCGAAGACCTGGACGCTGTTGACCGGCCCCTCGGCCCCGGGCAGGCCCAGCAGCGCCTTGCGATAGGGCGAGCGGCTGTCGTGGTTGCCCGGGCAGGTCAGCACGGGAAACGGGGCGTCGCCGTCGCGCAGCCCCAGCAGGCGGGCCGCCTCCTCGTACTCGGACTCCGTGCCGTGGTCCGCGATGTCCCCGGTCACCAGGAGCGCGTCGACCCGGCCCGGCAGTTCCCGCAACCGGTCGCGGACGCGCTCGGCGCGCTCCGTCGCCCGCGCGCTCCCGTCCAGATGCAGATCGCTGATGTGTGCCAGTACGAGCACGGCCGCACGCCCCCTCGTTGGAACGACTGATGGATGCTTCCTAATGGGTGTAGTGCATCTAAGCATTAGTTCTAACGGTTGGGGAATCCCCTGCCGTTAGCGGCGATGCTCGGATGAAGTCCGCAGACGGCTCGCGCCGCCCCCTCCGGCCGGGCAGGATGTCTGCCCGTAGCCCCTTCGCCCGTCCTGGGAGGCCCGGATGACCGGAAGCACGGTCGCGTCCTTCACCGCCGACGACTACAGGGCCCGCATGGAGCGCGCCGCGCGCGATGCCGCCGCGGCCGGGCTCGCGGGCCTGCTGGTGGCCCCGGGGCCGGACCTGGTCTGGCTCACCGGCTACACGCCCCCGGCAGTGACCGAACGGCTCACCCTGCTGGTCCTCGCCGCCGGACAGGACCCCGTTCTCGTCGTCCCCGCCCTGGAGGCCCCGGACGCGCAGAAGGCGGCCGGCGCGCCCGCCCTGGCCCTGCGCGACTGGACCGACGGCAAGGACCCCTACGCCGCCACCGCGGCCCTGCTCGACGCCTCGGGCCGGTTCGGCATCAGCGACAACGCCTGGGCGCTGCACCTGCTGGCCCTGCGGCAGACCATGCCCGGCAGTTCCTACGCCTCGCTCACCGAGGCCCTGCCGATGCTGCGCGCCGTCAAGGACGCGGCCGAACTCGAGCTCATGGCGGCAGCGGGAGCCGCCGCCGACGCGACGTTCGAGGAGATCCGTAACGTCCCGTTCGCCGGCCGCCGGGAATCCGAGGTGGCAGCGGACCTCGACCGGCACCTGCGCCGGCACGGACACGAGCAGGTCGACTTCACCATCGTCGCCTCCGGCCCCAACGGCGCCAACCCGCACCACGAGGCGGGCGACCGCGTCATCGAACGCGGCGACATGGTCGTCCTCGACTTCGGCGGCCTGCGGGACGGCTACGGCTCCGACACCTCCCGCACGGTCCATGTCGGCGAACCCTCCGACGAGGAACGCCGCGTGCACGACACCGTGCGCGCGGCCCAGGAGGCCGGTTTCCGCGCCGTGCGGCCCGGCGCCACCTGCCAGGACGTCGACCGGGCCGCCCGCGCGGTCATCGCCGACGCCGGCTACGGCGAGTACTTCATCCACCGCACCGGACACGGCATCGGCGTCACCACCCACGAGCCGCCGTACATGATCGAGGGCGAGCTTCAGCCCCTCGTGCCCGGCATGTGCTTCTCCGTCGAACCCGGCATCTACCTGCCGGGCCGGTTCGGGGTGCGCATCGAGGACATCGTGACCGTCACCGAGGACGGCGGACGGCGGCTTAACACCACGTCCCGCGAGCTGGTCATAGTGGAGTGACGCCACCATGTCCCCACCACGCCTCCCGAACGGCAACGGCGCGACCATGACCCAGGCACCGACACCCACCGCGGACACCGTCCGCAAGCTGGTCCTGTCCCTCCTCAAGGACCGCAAGGAGACCAAGCGCGGCACGGCGGGCACCGGTCCCGACGTCCGGCCCGCCACCCCGGGCGCCGAACCCGCCACCTGGTGGGTCGGCACCCGCCATGTGCTGCGCCTCGCCCCCGACCGCGAGGCCACCGTGCGCCAGCGCCGCGAACTGCGCCTGCGCGACCTCGTCCGCCCGCACATCCCGGTGGCGGTGCCGGCCAGCGTGGCGCACGGCGAGTGGGCGGCCGGGCTCACCTACACCCTGGACACGAAGGTGCCGGGCGGCTCGGGGCAGGAGCACGACGTGTCCGCCGTCGGCGAGGCCGACCTCGCGGCGCTGCTCACCGGGCTGCGCGAGGTGCCCGTCCGGCAGGCCGAGACCCTCGGTGTGCCGCGCGCCGCGCCACGCTCCCTGGAGGCGCTGCGGCGGGCCGCCGTACGCGCCGCCGAACACTGCGCCGACGCCGACGAGTTCGACGCCGCACGCCTGCACCAGCTCACCCAGGCCGCCGCGGCCCAGCTCGCCGCCCAGTCCGGCTCGGCCGTCCTCACCCACCACGCCCTCACCGGCGGCCACCTCGTGGTCAGCGCCGACGGCCGCGTGCGCGGCGTCCTCGGCTGGTCCGGCGCGGTCGTCGGCGACCCGGCGGAGGACATCGCCGGCCTCGCGCTCGCCGTCGGCTCACCCGCCGCCGTACGCGCCGCCACCCTCGCCGGATACGGCGCCCGGCCCTGTCTGCGCGGGCTGTGGCTCGCCCGCTGCGACAGCGTCGTCCACCTCGCCGAGGCCCTCACGAGCGGGGACGCGGGCCGGCTCGGCGTGTCGCGGACACAGCTGCGCCACGCCTGGGAGCCGATCCTGCTGGAACGCGTGACGGACCTGCGCGAGACGGACGACGCCCTGTAGCCGAGCGCCGTCGCGGGCGCCTCACTCCTGCAACAGCACCACACCCGACTCCCCGGGCAGCCGCACCACCCCATCGGCGCCGGGCCTCTCGACCGGCTCCCACGCGGCCAGCACACGCGCGTGCGGCACGCCGAGCGACAGTGCCGCCGGTTCCGGCGCCAGGTTCACCGCCACGAGGACGTCCCCCCGCCGGAAGGCGATCCAGCGGCGCTGCTCGTCGTAGGCCACCTTGGTGTCGGCGAGGTCGGGGTCGGTCAGGTCGGGCTGCTCATGACGCAGCGCGAGGAGCCGCCGGTACCAGGCCAGCACGCGCGCGTGGGGCTCGCGTTCCGGCTCGGACCAGTCGAGGCAGGAGCGGTCCCGGGTCGCCGGATCCTGCGGGTCGGGCACCTCCTCCTCCTTCCAGCCGTGCGCCGCGAACTCCCGCCGCCTGCCCCGCCGTACGGCGTCCGCGAGCTCCGGGTCGGTGTGGTCCGTGAAGAACTGCCAGGGCGTGCCGGCCGCCCACTCCTCGCCCATGAAGAGCATCGGCGTGAACGGCGCGGTCAGTGTCAGCGTCGCCGCACAGGCCAGCAGCCCCGGGGAGAGCAGGGCCGAAAGCCGGTCCCCCTGGGCGCGGTTGCCGATCTGGTCGTGCGTCTGGCTGTAGCCGAGGAGCCGGTGCCCGGCCACGCGCGTGCGGTCCAGGGGGCGTCCGTGGTGCCGCTCGCGGAAGCTCGAGTACGTGCCGTCGTGGAACCAGCCGCCGCTGAGGGTCTTGGCGAGCCCGCCGAGGCCGGCGCGCGCGAAGTCGGCGTAGTAGCCCTGCGACTCGCCGGTCAGCGTGGTGTGCAGGGCGTGGTGGAAGTCGTCGTTCCACTGCGCGTGCAACCCGAGGCCGCCCCCGGCACGGGAGGTGATGAGCCGGGGGTCGTTCAGATCCGACTCGGCGACCAGGAACAGCGGCCGGCCCACCTCGGCGGCCAAGGCGTCCACGGCCGACGACAGTTCCTCCAGGAAGTGGCGGGCGCGGGTGTCCACCAGCGCGTGCACCGCGTCCAGCCGCAGCCCGTCGATCCGGTAGTCGCGCAGCCACGCCAGCGCGCTGCCGACGAGGAACGCGCGCACCTCGTCCGACCCGGGCGCGTCCAGGTTCACCGCGGCGCCCCAGGGCGTGTGGTGCGTGTCCGTGAGGTACGGCCCGAAGACCGGCAGGTAGTTGCCGGACGGGCCGAAGTGGTTGTGCACCACGTCGAGGACCACGCCCAGGCCGAGTTCGTGGGCCCGGTCGACGAAGCGTTTCAGCGCCTCGGGCCCGCCGTACGGCTCGTGCACCGCCCACAGCGAGACACCCTCGTACCCCCAGCCGTGCGTGCCCGGGAAGGGGCACAGCGGCATCAGCTGCACATGCGTGACGCCCAGTTCGGCGAGGTGGCCGAGCCGCTCGGCGGCGGCGTCCAGGGTGCCCTCGCGCGTGTACGTCCCCACGTGCAGCTCGTACAGCACCGCGCCGGGCAGCGGCCGTCCCGGCCACCGCGCACGCCACGCGTACCGCTCGTGGTCGACGACCGCGCTCAGCCCGTCCGGGCCGTCCGGCTGCCGCCGCGAGCGCGGATCGGGCAGCACGGGCCCGTCGTCCAGCGCGAAGCCGTACCGGGAGCCGTCGCGCGCCTCCGCCTCGCCCCGCCACCACCCCGGCCGCTGCGGATCGCGCTCCAACGCGTGCGTGACGTCGTCGCACCGGAGCGTCACCCGGCCGGCCTGTGGTGCCCACACCTCGAACTGCACGGACGGTTCCCCTTCGTCTGCTCACCGTGATGTAGCCCGTCCATGGTGCGTCAAACGAGATCAATCCGCTGGCGCATCCTCCCTTTTGCGGCGGGTGTCGCCGGATACGCGCGCGTGGCGGCCGTTCTCCCGTTTTCTGGACAGCCCGGCCGCGCTGCCCGACAATCACCAGCGTGACGTCGTCCTTCGAGTTCAACACGTACCCCGCGCGGCTCTCCGACGCGGAGCGCGAAAGGGCGCTGAAGGTGCTCCGTGACGGCGCCGCGATGGGCCGCCTGTCCCACGACACGTTCGTCCGTCGCATGGAACTGGCGCTGACCGCCCGCCGCCCGGACGAACTCGCCGTGCTCACCGCCGACCTGCCCTCGGAGAGCCGGTTCTCCCGGCTGGTGTTCGGCACCGTCGAGGCGGTCTCCGGATTCACCGTGCGGCTGCGCCGGGCCTGGCAGGCCGAGCGGCTGCCCAAGCTGCTGCTGCCCCACCCGGAACACGGCCATCCGCTGCGCATAGGCCGCGACCCCGCCAGCGGGCTGCGCCTCAGCCACGAGACCGTCTCCCGTGTGCACGCCGAACTCCGCCACCAGGGCGGCATGTGGGTGCTGCGCGACCTCGGCTCCACCAACGGCACGACCGTGAACGGCCGACGGGTCGTCGGCGCCGCCCTCGTCCGCGAGGGCGACCAGGTCGGCTTCGGGCAGATGACGTTCCGGCTGACCGGAGTCCGGCCCGCGTCCGGCTGACCTGAAACCGAGGCACGCCCCGGCCCCGGCCAGGGAGTTGTCGGCCGGCGGTCCGCCGCGGGTGGCTCAAATCCCGTTGCCGTCCGTGGTGTTGACGTACCCCTGAAGTCGTGACTCACTGTGCGTACGCCATCTACACCTGGTGAACCGACGGCACCGCATGGGGGAGGTGTGCCCTGCCGCCCTTCCCACGCTACCCGACCGTCGACGAACTGGGCGCCCGGGCCGCCGCCCTCGTCGCCCGCCACCCCCGTGACGCCCGGCTGCGCCGTGTCGGCACGTCCCGCGCCGGCACCCCCATGTGGCTGCTCTCCGTCGGGCACGGCAGCCGCCAAGCCCTCGTCGTCGCCGGCCCGCACGCCAACGAACCCGTGGGCGGCGCCACCGTGCTGCGCCTGGCCGGGCGGGCCCTGGCCGACGCACGGCTCACCGAGGGCGCCGACGCCACCTGGAACCTGCTGCTGTGCCTCGACCCGGACGGGCTGCGCCGCAACGAGGGCTGGCTCACCGGCCCGTACACCCTCGGCCGGTACTTCCGGAACTTCTTCCGGCCCGGCTTCGTCGAACAGCCCGAATGGCTGCCGGACGGCGCGGCCGGTGCCGCCCTGCCCGAGACCCGGGCCCTGCTCGACGTCCAGGACGAACTGCGCCCGCTCCTCCAGTGCTCCCTGCACGGCGTGGACATCGGCGGCGGCTTCGTCGAGCTGACCCGCGACCTGCCCGGCCTCGCCCCGCGCCTCGCCCATATCGCCGCCCGGCTCGGCATCCCCCGCGAACTCGGCGCCTACGACGCCCTGTACTGGCCCGGCCTCGGACCCGCCGTCTACCGGATCCCGCCGCCGCGCCGGGCCGGCCTCGCCGCGGCCATCACGGAGGCGGCCGTCGAGTCGACGTGGTTCCACCCGCAGCGGCACGGCACCGTCACCGCGGTCGTCGAGGCGCCCATGTGGGGCGTGACGGCCGTGTCGGACGGCTCCCCGCCCGCCGACGGAGACGCGGTGCTACGGTCCGTCAGCCACGCCCTGCGCCACGACACGGGGATCCTGAGGCACCTGCTGGACCGGATCCGCCCGCACCTCGCCGCCCTGCCCGACGCGGACCGCCTGCTCGCCCCGGTCGACGACTATCTCCTGGTGTGCCCCGGCCTCGCCGACGCCTGGGACCCCGAGACCGGCGCCGGCGCGGCCCACCCCCTCCCGCCCCTGACCACCGCCCACCTCGCCGCCCTGCGCATCTCCGGGCGGCGGCTGGTGCTGCGCACCGCCGGGCTGCTGCACCAGCTCGTGCGGGCGGCGGGCCGCGACCCGGCCGGGGCGCTGCCGGAGCTGGACCGGCTGATCGACGAGTGGTGCGCCGACTACCGCGGCGGCCGCGGGGCGCACTGGATCCCGGTGGCACGCCAGGCGGAGTACCAGACACGCGTGGTGCTCTCCGTCTTCGAGCTGGCCACGCGGCACACCGGCGCCCAGGAGGCCGGGGCGGCGGTGCCGGTGCGGCGCGACTGAGCCCCGCAGGGGCCTACCACGCCCCCTCGCGCGCGTGCAGCGCCGCCGCGACCACCGTGCGGGACTGGTGCTCGACCTGGTTCTCCAAAGGCACCCAGCGGGCACGGAAGCGTTCCGCGAACTCGTCGCTCCAGGTCGCGACGAGTTCCTCGAGCTGCTTCGCCGCCCCGTCGTCGGTGCCGCGCAGCACCCGCAGCAGCATGGCCGCCGCCCGCAGCGGCACCCGCCGCACGAACGCGTCCACGCTGCCGACGTATGCCATGGTGCGGTCGGCGGGCGGGGTGTGGACCAGATCGGAGGCCAGCCCCGGCACCAGCTCCAGACCCCACTTGGCGGCCCGCAGCAACGGCCCGTCCAGGTCCGCCAGCCGGGGCAGCGCGCCGTCGAGCACCCGCGTCACCTCCAGCGCGTCGCGCTGCAGCCGGCGCGCGAGCCGGCCGATCGCCGCCGCCGGAGCCGGATGCGGAGCGGGGTCGTCCACCAGGTCGCTCGCCCACATCGGCACCTCGACCACCGCGGTCAGACCGCCGTACCGATGGGCGTGGAACCAGGTGCTGTGCCGCGCGTCGTCCGGCAGGCTCGGGTACGCCGGACCGATCCCCGGCGCGGGCATCACATGCACCCCCGGCCCGGAGGCCGGCCAGCCCGCGGCGTCCGAGGCGCCGGTCTCCACCGGGATGTGCAGCTCCGCCGCGGACTTGGCGAACGGCTCGGCGAGACCGGGCACGTCCTTCGTCAGCTGCACCCAGCTGCCGCCCAGGTCCGTGCCGTGCAGGGTCACCTGAAGGTAGGGCCGCAGCTCGTCGATGACGCCGGTCAGGGCCAGGGTCTCGGGCGGCAGCCGGTCGGGCGGCAGCACGGACGGCGCCCACTCCGGCTGCTCCGGGCCCGCGGGACGGAAGAAGCCGAGGTGGTAGTCGAACAGGCTGCGCGGCGCCGGCGTCACATGCAGGCTCGCCCCGTCGGGGTCCGCGCACAGCAGGAAGTGCCAGGACATGCCGTCCCGCAGCTTTTGCTCCGCCAGCACCCGCCGGGCGAGCGCGAGCAGGGTGCAGGAGCCGGTCGGCTCGTTGGCGTGGGCGCCGGCGACCACCAGTACGGCTCGGCGGGCGCGGCCCACGGACAGCAGGTGCAGAGGTCTGCCGGCTCGCGAGGCACCCACCTGCCGCAGGGTGCACACTCCAGGGCGGTGAGCGGTCAACGCCCGGGCAGCAGAGACCAGTTCGGTCACCGTCGGGTAGCGCAGCTCCGGCAGGACACTCACCCCCGTCACATCCGCCCGAGTTCGCAATCGCAGTACCCCACGGCCGTGGTGCGGTGTCAAGAGCCTGGCCGGAGAGCCTCCAGGGGGCGCCCGGAAGCACCGACGGCGGGAGTACGGCGGGCGCCGTGAACGGTGTGTGGCCCCTGCTGAGGGCGTGGCGTCACCGGCGCGGTGTCACTGCTGGTGGAGCCCGCGTCCGGCCAGGGTCAGGAACACCTCGCCGACCGCCTCCGACAGGGTCGGGTGAGGATGGACGTGCCGGGCCACGTCGGAGGGCTCGGCGTCCCAGCCGACGATCAGCTGACTCTCGGCGATCATCTCCGACACATGCGGGCCCACCAGGTGCACGCCCAGCACGCGCCCGCCGCCCGCCTCGGTGACGACCTTCACGATGCCGCCCTGCCCGTGCACCATGCCCTTCGCGACGGCGGTCAGCGGCATGCTGTTCGCCACCACCTCGTGTCCACGCGCGCGTGCCTCGGCCTCGCTCAGCCCCACGGCCGCGGTCTGCGGCGACGAGTACGTGACCCGGGGCACGGCCGCGTAGTCCACGGCGAGGGACGGCACACCGGCCAGCGTCTCGGCCACCAGCAGCCCCTCCGCGAAGGACGCGTGGGCCAGTCCGAGCGACGGCGGCGGCAGCAGGTCGCCCACGACGTGGATCCCGGGCACGGCCGTCTCCAGCCGGTCCCAGCCGGACGGCACGACGAAACCCCGCTCGTCCGTGGTGAGGCCCGCGGCGGCAAGGTCCAGGCCGTCGGTGACCGGGGCCCGCCCGACCGCCACCAGCAGCCGCTCCGCCTCGACCGTCACGGACTCGCCCCGGGCGGTGCGCACCCGCGCGCGTACGCCGTCGCCGAGGACCTCGGCGTCCATGAGGCGAGCGCCGGCCCGAACGTCGATGCCGCGCTTCTTCAGACCGCGGGTCAGATGACGGCTCACGTCGGCGTCCTCCAGCGGGACGATCCGGTCGGCGGCCTCGATCAGAGTGACCTCCGCGCCCAGGGAGCGGTGGAACGAGGCGTACTCCACGCCGATCGCGCCGCCCCCGAGCACCAGCACCGACGCCGGGAGCCCGGGCGCGAAGAGGGCGTCGTCGCTGGTCACCACATGCCGGCCGTCCGACTCGAGCCCCGGGAGCGCGCGCGGGCGTGAGCCGGTCGCGAGCACGATGCCGCGGCGGGCGGTCAAGCTCCGCGCGCCCTGGCCGGCGGCAGCGCCCTCCACCCGCACGGAACGCGGCCCCGTCAGCCGGGCGCTGCCCCTCATCACCCGCACGCCCGCATGCGCGAGATGGGCCTCCACGCCCCGGTGGTTGCGGGCCACGATGTCGTCGCGCGTGGCCACCAGCGCCGGCCAGTCGACGGCGTCCAGGGTCGCCTTCACACCCCAGCGCTCGCGTGCCTCCGCGATGCCGTCGACGAGTTCGGCCGCGTGCAGCATCGCCTTGCTCGGGACGCAGCCGCGGTGCAGACACGTCCCGCCGACCTTGTCCCGCTCGACGAGCACGACGTCGAGACCGAGAGCGGCGGCACGCAGGGCGGTGCTGTAGCCGCCGGTGCCGCCGCCGATGACGATGACGTCCGGTGAGTTGACGTCCGATGAGTTGACGTCCGATGGGTTCATGCCCTGAGCCTCCGCCCGCCCCTTGCCATGAGTCCAAGGCAATGTTCTTGTGGAACCGATGCAGGGCCTTTATGGGAGGGGTTTTGAGCCTGCGGCAGATGGAGTACTTCCTGACCGTCGTCGAAGAGGCGTCCTTCACCCGCGCGGCCGAACTGCTGCACGTGTCGCAGCCCGCGCTCTCCCACCAGATCAAGGCCCTGGAACGCTCGGTCGGCGGTGCGCTCCTGGAACGGCTGCCGCGCGGCGTGCGCGTGACGCCTATGGGGCGCGCCTACCTGCCGCACGCCGAGCTCGCCGTGCGCAGCGCCGCCCAGGCCCGCCGCGCGGCCCGCGCCGCCGCCGGCGCCGAGGGCGGCGAACTGCACATCGCCGCCGTCCACTCCGTGGCGGTCGGCGTCCTCCCGGACGTCTTCGCCCGCTGGCGCGCCGCCCACCCGCGCGTCCTGCTGCACCTGCATGAGTACGCCTCCTCCGAGGCCTTGGAGGAACAGGTCGAGCGGGGCACCGCCGACCTCGCCGTCGGCCCGGCACCCGCCGGCTGGCCCGGCACCGTCGTGGCGGTCGGCGAGGAGGACATCGTCCTGGTCGTGCCCTTCGACGACCGCTTCGCCGGCCGGACGACGGTGACGCTGCCCGAACTCGCCGACCGGCCCTGGGTGCGCTGCGCCATGGAACCCGTCGTCCAGGGCGAACGCTTCCTCGACTGGGCCTGCGGCCGGGCCGGATTCACCCCGCGCACCGCCGTGTTCACCGAGCACAGCTCCACGGCGGTACGGATGGCCGCCGCCGGGGTCGGCGTCTGCGCCGTGCCCTCCCACCTCGTACGCGACGCGGTCGGTGAGGACTGCGCCGTCCTGGCCCACGAGCCGCCCTGGAAGCGCACGCTGACGGTCTTCTCCCGCGTACCACCGACCGGCGCGGCGGCGGCCTTCATCGACCTGTTGCGCTCGGGGTGGCCCCACCCGAGGGTGGCTCCCGCCGCACCGCTGCGCGCGTACGAGGACTGCCCCGAGGACGGCCCGGCGGTCGCCTGAGCGGCGCGCTGGGCGCGGGGCATGCGGGGGCACGTCCGGCGGGCCGGGGCGGCCTTGCAGCGCGGCGGTACGGTCCCGGATGGTCCAGCACGCACGCGTGCGGCGCCGAGGCATCAGCACGCGTCCGGAGCCGCCCGGTGTCCCGCCACGCGCGTGTGCCACATCTCCGCGCCCGGCCCGCCTGCGTGGCCCGGCTGCTCGGCCGCCCGCGTGCGCAGCCGCCTGCCTGGCCGCCTGGCCCGTCTGCTCGGCCGCCCGCCCGCCTGCGAACCCGCTTGCCGGCCTGCCTCCCGCCTGCCCGGCGCGCCCGCTTGCCCTGCCCCGCCGTGATCAGCCCGGCCTCACTCGCCGATCCGCTCCAGCAGAGCCACCGGCAGCCCCGCGAAAAGCTCCTCCACGCGTGCGTGCCCCGTGAACTCGCGCCCCGGCTCCAGCACATCCGCCCAGCGACCCGGCGGCAGCGGCAGCCGGGTGTCCCGCCAGCCGCCCGCCTCCGCCAGCCGCAGCGACAGCCGCGTCACGGCCGTGAGCACCTCGCCGGAGCGGACGAACGCCGCACAGTGGGCCGCCGCGGGGCCCTCGGCGGTCAGCGGCGTGTACGTCGCCGTGTCGCCGAAGGCGTCGGGCCGCCGGCCGCGCAGCCCCAGGGCCGCCCGTGTCACCGCGGCCTTCTCCCCGGAGGTCCCGCCCGTCTCCTCGGGCGGGAAGCCCACCGTCCGCCGGTTGTCGGGGTCGACCAGCGCCCGGTACTCGGCCTCCGTGCCCTGGTAGACGTCCGGAACGCCGGGCATCGTCAGCTGGACCAGGGCCGCGCCCAGGACGTTCGCCCGGATGTGCGGCTCCAGGGCCTCCCGGAAGGCCGCCACCTGCTCGGCCGGCGCCCCGCAGGGCCCGGCCGCCACGAAGCGCGCCACCGCCTCCTCGTACGGCGGCTCCTGCTCGGTCCAGCTCGTGTACATGCCCGCCTCGCGCACATGCTTCAGCAACGCCCCCTGCACCCGCTCCGGCGACCCCGGCTCCGGGCCGAGACCGAACACCGTCTGCCAGGCCGCCCACGCCAGTTGCGCGTCCGGCACGCCCTCGCCGGTGCGCGTCACCTCGGCGAGGACGTCCGCCCAGCGGTCCGGGCACTCGGTGAGCACGTTCAGCGCCGCCCGGACATCGCCGCTGCGCTTGGTGTCGTGCGTCGAGGCCACCGTCCCGCTCACCGGCCAGTCGCGCTGCACGCGCGCGCAGTAGGCGTGGAACTCCTCCGGCGACAGCGCGGGAGCGCCCGGATTCCCGCCCACCTCGGTCGCCGACAGCAGCGGCACGTACCGGTAGAACGCCGTGTCCTCCACCGACTTCGCCCGCAGCGCCGAGGAGGTCTGCGCGAACCGGGTCCGGAACTCCACCTGCGCGGGCCCGTCGCCGTACCGCCCCAGCACCAGGTCCCGTACGACGTCCACCGCGCCGGCCTCCTCGGGCACGGCGAAGGCCTGCCGGGCCTCGGCCGCTGCCTCCTCGGTGACCACGGACGCGGCGTCGCCCGACTCGTAGGGCCGGTAGACGTCCATGCGCACCAGGAGCTCCTGGAGCGCCGTGCGCAGCGCCCAGGGCGCGCGGTCGCGCAGGGCGGGCTCGGGCGAGGCCGCGCACAGCCGGGCGGTCACCCGCGTCAGCCGGTCCATCTCCGTGGCCAGCTCGTGCGTGAGGACCTTGTACGCCGCCCGGCGCACCGTCGCCTCCCACTGCCCGCCCCGGTCCGTCTGCGGGGCCGCGAACCGCCGGTACTGCCCCAGCAGGTCCCCGAACCCGGCGGGGTCCGTGAAGAGCCCGTCCACGTGCCGCAGGGCGTCGTAGCCGGTGGTCCCGGCGACGGGCCAGGACGCGGGCAGGTGCTCACCGTCGGCCAGGATCTTCTCCACGACCGTCCAGCGGCCGCCCGTCGCCTCGTGCAGCCGCCTGAGGTAGCCGTCGGGGTCGGCGAGACCGTCGGGATGGTCGACGCGCAGCCCGTCGATCACGCCCTCGTGCAGCAGTCCGAGAATCTTGCCGTGGGTGGCCTCGAACACCTCGGGGTCCTCCACCCGCACCCCGATCAGCTCCGAGATGCTGAAGAACCGCCGGTAGTTGAGCTCGGTCCGGGCCAGCCGCCACCACACCGGGCGGTACCACTGCGCGTCCAGCAGATGCGGCAGCGGCAGGTCCTCGGTGCCCTCGCGCAGCGGGAACACGTGGTCGTAGTAGCGCAGGACGTCACCGTCGACGCGCAGCTCCCCGAGCACCTCGCCCAGCGGCCCGCCGAGCACCGGCAGCAGCACCTGGCCGTCCTGCGCCTCCCAGTCGATGTCGAACCAGCGCGCGAACGGCGACTCGGGGCCCTCGCGCAGCACCTCCCACAGGGCGCGGTTGTGGCGCGGGGCCATGGCCATGTGGTTCGGGACGATGTCCGCCACCAGGCCGAGCCCGTGCTCACGCGCCGTGCGGGCCAGTGCCCGCAGCCCCTCCTCGCCGCCCAGCTCCGCACGCACGCGCGCGTGGTCGACGACGTCATAGCCGTGCGTGGACCCCGGCACGGCCTCCAGTACGGGGGACAGATGCAGATGCGATACGCCGAGCGAGGCCAGGTACGGCACCACGGCCGCCGCGGCCCCGAAGGGGAAGTCGGGCTGCAGCTGCAGCCGGTACGTGGCCGTGGGCACCACCGGGTCAGGACGCTCTGGTGTCATGAACCGTACGTACCCGCCCCGCCGCCGTATCTGTCATCCCCCGCGCCGGGTGCGCCGCGCGTCGCCCGGACGAGTGGCTCGCTCCGGACGACGCGCCGCCCCTGCGGGCGAGCCCGCAGGGGCGGTCACACGGGCCGCTGCAGCACCGTGAGGCTCCGGTCGGTGAGGGTCAGCCGGTCCCCGGCCTGCACCTTCTCGCCGCTGTCCGCCGGCACCCCCTCGGCACGGGCCGTGTCGACCACGACCTGCCACTGCCGCCCGTGATCGACCGGCACCACGAACTCCAGCGTCTTCGGCGAGGCGTTGAACATCAGCAGGAACGAGTCGTCGGAGATGCGCTCCCCGCGCGCGCCCGGCTCCGAGATCGCGTTGCCGTTGAGGAACACGGTCAGCGCCGACGCCCGCGCCGAGTCCCAGTCCCGCTGGGTCATCTCCCCGCCCTCGGGAGTGAACCAGGCGATGTCGGACAGGTCGTCGTGCGTGCCCTCCACGGGGCGGCCGTGGAAGAAGCGGCGCCTGCGGAAGACCGGGTGGTCGCGGCGCAGCCACACCATCGCGCGCGTGAAGGCCAGCAGCTCCCGCTTGAGTCCGCCTTCCTCCTCGTCGCCCTCGGGCCACTCGACCCAGGCCAGCTCGTTGTCCTGGCAGTAGGCGTTGTTGTTGCCGCGCTGGGTGCGGGCGAACTCGTCGCCGTGGCTGATCATGGGCACGCCCTGCGACAGCATCAGTGTCGCGATGAAGTTCCGCATCTGCCGGGCCCGCAGCCGCCGCACGTCCGGATCGTCCGTCTCGCCCTCGGCCCCGCAGTTCCAGGACCGGTTGTGGCTCTCGCCGTCCCGGTTGTCCTCGCCGTTGGCCTCGTTGTGCTTGTCGTTGTACGACACCAGGTCGTGCAGGGTGAAGCCGTCGTGGCAGGTCACGAAGTTGATGGAGGCCAGCGGGCGCCGTCCGTCGTCCTGGTACAGGTCGGACGAGCCGGTCAGCCGTGAGGCGAACTCCGCGAGGGTGCGCTGCTCGCCCCGCCACAGGTCGCGCACGGTGTCCCGGTACTTGCCGTTCCACTCGGTCCACAGCGGCGGGAAGTTGCCCACCTGGTAGCCGCCCTCGCCCACGTCCCACGGCTCGGCGATCAGCTTCACCTGCGAGACCACCGGGTCCTGCTGCACCAGGTCGAAGAACGACGACAGCCGGTCCACCTCGTGGAACTGCCGGGCCAGCGTCGCGGCGAGGTCGAAGCGGAACCCGTCGACGTGCATCTCCGTGACCCAGTACCGCAGCGAGTCCATGATCAGCTGGAGCACGTGCGGGGACCGCATGAGCAGGGAGTTCCCTGTCCCTGTCGTGTCCATGTAGTAGCGGGGGTCGTCGGTGAGCCGGTAGTAGCGCGAGTTGTCCAGGCCCTTGAAGGACAGCGTCGGGCCCAGGTGGTTGCCCTCGGCGGTGTGGTTGTAGACCACGTCGAGGATCACCTCGATCCCGGCCTCGTGCAGCGCCTTCACCGCCGACTTGAACTCCAGGACCTGCTGGCCCCGGTCGCCCCAGGACGCGTAGGCGTTGTGGGGGGCGAAGAAACCGATCGTGTTGTAACCCCAGTAGTTGTTCAGGCCCATGTCGACCAGGCGGTGATCGTTCACGAACTGGTGTACGGGCATCAGCTCCAGTGCGGTGACCCCGAGCTCGCTGAGGTGCTCGATGATCGCCGGGTGCGCGAGGGCCGCGTAGGTGCCGCGCAGCTCCTCCGGCAGGCCTGGGTGCCGCATGGTGAGGCCCTTGACGTGGGCCTCGTAGATCACGGTGTGGTGGTACTCGGTGCGCGGGAGCCGGTCGTCGCCCCAGTCGAAGTAGGGGTTGACCACGACCGACGTCATCGTGTGCGGCGCCGAGTCCAGGTCGTTGCGCCGCTCGGGCTCGTCGAAGTGGTAGCCGTACACCTCCTCGCCCCAGCCGATCGAACCGCTGATCGCGCGCGCGTACGGGTCGAGGAGCAGCTTCGCGGAGTTGCAGCGCAGCCCGCGCTCCGGGGCGTACGGGCCGTGCACCCGGAACCCGTACCGCTGCCCCGGCATGATCCCCGGCACGTACGCGTGCCGTACGAACGCGTCGCTCTCCCGGAGCTCGATCGCCGTCTCCGAGCCGTCGTCGTGCAGCAGACACAGCTCTACTCGGTCCGCGGCCTCCGTGAAGACCGCGAAGTTGGTACCGGCGCCGTCGTACGTGGCACCGAGTGGATACGCCTCTCCAGGCCAGACCTGCATGGACACGACTCTTTCAGGTGTGCGGCGCCGGTGGGGACGCCTTGGCCCCGAGTCTCCCCGAAAGTGAGGGAACCTCCTATGACTTATGTCCCTCTTACCGGGTGACCAGTGCATACACGGTATGCCGAATCTGTGGGGCAAAAGATACTCCCGGGGCTGATGGGGGGAGTAAGGGGATGATGTGCGCAAGTCAGTGCACCGTCACTTAGGAAAACTGGTGGCCGGTACGGCCATCGCCGTGGCCGGGACCGCCGTGATGGTGGGGATCACGCTGCCGGGCACGGCGGGGGCGGACGACACGGGAACCAGGGCAGGGCAGGCGGGGCAGTCCGCACAGCGGGAGGCCGAAGCGGATCGGACCGTGGCGCCCGGGGTGGTGGAGGAGGCGCCCGCCGAAGGGGAGAAGGGCACGGGCCGCGACCCGCTGACCGACGACGAGACGGAGCGGGTCGCGAAGATCGCCCTGAACCGGCAGCTGCTCCAGAGCGGTGAGGGCGTCGACGGGGAGCGCGGCCCGCAGCGTCTCGGCGTCGATCTCGCCGAACCGGAGGCCGACGAGGTCGGCGACCCGGACGCGCCGCGCCGCGCCGACGTGACGTTCTATGACTACCGGGACGACACGCTCGTCACCAGGACCGTCGACCTCGGTACCGGCAAGGTGGTGCGGACCGGTACCCAGCGCGGTGTCCAGCCGCCCCTGAGCGGCGACGAGAAGGCCGAGGCGGCCAGGCTGCTGATCGCCGGCCCGCTGGGCGCGGGCCTGAAGGCCGACTACCGGGACGCCACCGGCAAGGAGCTCACCTCCCCGGACCAGCTGCAGCTCAGCGGCGCCGTCTACCGGGCCGCGCCGGGCGCACAGCCCGCCGTGCTCGACCAGTGCGGCGAGCACCGCTGTGTCCGGCTGTTCCCGAAGATCAAGAACGGGCCCTGGGTCGACGCGAGGTCGATCGTGATCGACCTGAGCGCCCGCAAGGCCGCCCGGCTCGACCGCTGACCCGCTCCGCCCGCTCTCACTCTCACTGTCAGGGAGTCATCTCGTCATGCTCGTGAACAGACACAGCAAGGTCCGCACCCGGGCGGCCGTGGGCCTGACCGTGGCCACCCTCGCCGCCGGCCTCACGGCGGGCACGGGACCCGCCACCGCCCAGCCGAAGGCCGCCCCGGCGGCGCCGGCGCCCTACTGCGGTGCCGCCCATCGCGTCGAGCAGAAGCTCTCCACCGGCACCACCTGGCGGATGTGCTGGCGCTACGACGGCAAGGCCGGCCTCGTCCTGGAGAACATCTCGTACCAGCCCAAGGGCGAACCCCAGCCGATCAAGGTCCTCAACAGCGCCAGGCTCGGCCAGATCCACGTCCCGTACGACGACGGCAAGGTCGAGTACGACGACCTCACCGGCTTCGACTTCGCCCAGGGCCTGATGAACCTGGCGCCCGGCGAGTGCCCCGGCGGCACCATCAAGACGGTCAAGGTCCCGGACTCCTGGAACGAGGACCCGAACGTCAAGGGCCTGTGCACCACCACCCGCTCCCGCGGCCACGCCTACCGCATGCAGGGCGACACCGCGAACAAGGTCTACCAGGCCCAGGGCAAGGACCTGCTCGTCTACACCGTGAACCAGGTCGGCTGGTACGAGTACATGACCGAGTGGCGCTTCCAGGACGACGGCACGATCACCATGAACGTCGGCGCCACCGGCAGCCTGTCGTGGGACGACTACGACGCCGGGGACGGCCGCGGCTGGCCGATCGGCAAGGGCGCGAACGCCGCCAAGGCCACCAGCCACAGCCACAACGCCTTCTGGCGGCTCGACTTCGCCCTCGACGGCTCCACCGCCAACAAGATCGAGCAGTACGACTCGACCGTCACCGCCCCCGCCGCCGGCCAGCGCGCCCCGAGCACCAAGACGACCCGCACCAAGGTCACCAAGGAACTCGCCGGGGACAGCAAGAACTACCGCTGGTGGCGCGTCGTCAGCGCGACCGGCAAGAACAAGGACGGGCACCCCCGTTCCTACGAGATCGTCCCCGGCCCGACGACCAAGTACCCGGGCCGCAGCTACACCAAGCACGACGTGTACTTCACCGAGTACAACAAGTGCGAGCTGTTCGCCAGCCACAACCCCGGCGACTGCGGTGCCGGAGCCGGCAAGTCCGTCGACAAGTGGGTGAACGGGCAGGCCCTCAAGCACCCCGTGGTCTGGACGAACATCGGCTTCCACCACATAGCCCGGGACGAGGACCAGCAGCCCATGCCCGTCCACTGGCAGGGATTCTCCATCGCCCCGCGCGACGTCACGGCCATGAACCCGCTCACTCCGGCCGAACTCGACTGGCAGAACGGGCACTGGCGGCCGCGCGGTTGAGATTGACCCTGCCCATCCGGCTGCACCGCCGGCCGCTCCCGGAGTACCCTTCCTTGATCGTTGGGTGGGGCCAGGCCCCTCGGGAGGCTCGGGGGAGCGGAAGGCGGTGCGCGGGTGGGCTCGGGAGGGCTGGAGCTGCCCCCTGGTGACGAGGGTCACGAGGGGAACTCCACAGACGTCCCGACCGGTGCCGTGTCCCTGGCGCGGCCGATGGACGCGACGGGCTCGATCGGCCCGGAACTGGACTGGGACACCGACGCCTGGCACGAGGTGCGCACCCGCGCCCAGCGGGCCGGCCGCGCCTACATCTGGCTGAACCTCGTCGAGCAGCGGCTGCGCTCGGTCGTCGCCGCCGTACTGCGGCCGATCTACGAACCCGTCCACGGCGACGACTGGGTGGTGGCCGCCGCCGGACCCGCCGGGCAGGAATGGGTGCAGCGCGCCGTCGCCGTACGTGAGGTCAGCCGCCGCAAGGGCTATCTGCTCGACCCGGCCGACGACAACGTCCTGTCCTTCCTCACCCTGCCGCAGCTGCGCGAGCTGATGGTGCAGCACTGGCCCTGCTTCGAGCCCTACTTCGACGACCGCCGCGACGTCGAGCTCGCCCTGGACGAGCTGGAGGTCACCCGGAACGTCGTCTCCCGCAACCGGGCCCTGTCCGAGGCCGTCCTGAACCAGGCCGAGCGCGCCTCGGCCCGGCTGCTGGAGATGCTCGGCGCCGACGGTGACGTGCCCTCGGCACGCCGGCTGCCCGTCGACGCCGTCGAGGACCTGGTCGGCGACCGGTACGCCGACGTGGTCGCCGTCCACCCGGACCGGGTGCGGCTGATGCGGCAGTTCCCGGCCGAGGACATCTTCGGCGGCGCCCGCCGCCTCGACGCCATCGGCATAGGTCTCAACCTGCTCGTACAGAACTTCTCCGGCCGCCGGCTGGTGCGGCTGGCCGAATCCGGCTGCCGGGTGCGGCTGCTGTTCCTCAACCCGGCCTCCAGCGCGGTCAAGCGGCGCGAGCGCGAACTGGGCATCAAGCGCGGCGAACTCAGCCGGGCCGTCGAGATGAACATCCTGCACATGCGGCGGGTGCGCGCCCGGCTGCGCGACCCGGGTGCCTTCGAGATCCAGGTCTTCGACGAGACGCCCCGCTTCACGGCGTATCTGGTCGACGGCGACGGGGCGGACGGCATCGCGGTCGTGCAGAACTATCTGCGCCGGACCCGCGGCATGGAGGCGCCGGTGTTCGTGCTGCGCAACGGCAGCAAGACGGTCAAGTCGGGCGAGCCCGACGAAAGCGGCCTCTTTCCCACGTATCGCGAGGAGTTCGAGGTGATGTGGGCGGATTCGCGGCCGGTGTCATGAACCGTCCCTGGTAGTCGGAGGGTTCGGGGTTCAAGCGGACCGTGCTCCTCGGATTGTCAGTGGTGCGTGCGAAGGTGGAAACCACTGGGGGACACCACCGGGGGACGCACCACAAGAAGGGGGACCGCCCATGGGCTGGCACCGGGAGCTGCTGATCGGCTTCGACCTGGAGACGACGGGCACCGATCCGCGCGAGGCGCGCATCGTCACGGGGGCCGTGATCGAGGTCAGGGGCGGGGAGCCGCTGGGGCGCCGGGAGTGGCTGGCCGATCCGGGGGTGCCGATCCCCGAGGACGCGGTGGCGGTGCACGGCATCAGCAATGAACGTGCCGCGGCCGAGGGCAGACCGGCCGACCAGGTGGCGGACGCCCTCGCCGACGTCCTCACCTCCTACTGGAAGTCGGGCGTGCCGGTCGTCGCCTACAACGCGGCCTTCGACCTGACCCTGCTCTCCGCCGAGTTGCGGCGGTACGGACTGCCGTCCCTGCGGGACCGCCTGGGCGGCGTGGACCCCGCCCCGGTCATCGACCCGTACACCATCGACCGCTGGGCCGACCGCTACCGCCGCGGCAAACGCAACCTCCAAGCGGTCTGCTCCGAGTACGGCGTGGTCCTCGACTCCGCCCACGACGCCACGGCCGACGCCCTGGCGGCGGCCCGGCTGGCCGGTGCGATAGCCGACCGGCATCCCAAGATCGCGAGCCTGGGCCCGGCGGAGCTGCACCACCGTCAGATCGAGTGGTACGCGCAGTGGGCGGCGGACTTCCAGAGTTTCCTGCGCGGCAAGGGCGACGCGACCGCCGTGGTGGACGGTGCGTGGCCGTTGCGGGAGTTGGCGGACGAGCGGGTCTGAGCGGGGCCCCCGGCCGTCAGAACGGATACCACCGCACCGTCTCGTCGCCCTCCCGCAGCGACGCCACCCGCCGCTCGAACTCCGCCAGCGCCTTCGGGTTGCTCGGCGCGTGCTGAGCCACCCACGCGCAACTGGCCGTCTCCCGGGCACCGCGCAGCACCGAGCACCCGTCCCACTCCCGGACATCCCACCCGTACGTCCAGGTGAAGGACGCGTACGCCTCGTCCGCGAGCCCGTACCGGTCGTGGGACAGCGCCATCACCACCAGATCGTGCTCGCGCAGGTCGGCGGAGACCGTCTCCAGGTCGACCAGTACCGGCCCGTCCGGGCCGACATGCACATTGCGGGGCAGCGCGTCGCCGTGGATCGGCCCGGGCGGCAGCCGCGGCGTCAGCGCGGCGGCCTGCGCGGCGAAGCCGTCCCGCCGCTCACGCAGATACGCCGCGTCCGCGGGGTCGATCGCGTCGCCGGCGAGCCGCAGCCAGCGTTCCACACCGCCCAGCAGATCGCGGGCCGGCAGTTCGAAGGGAGGAAGAGGCGTGGCGTGCACGACCCGTAGCAGTTCGGCCAGATCCCGCGGCTCGGCGGGCCGTACGGCATCGGGCAGCCGGTGCCACACCGTCACCGGGTGCCCCTCGACCAGCAGCGCCTTCGGCTCGGCCGCCCGCACCGCGGGCACGCCCGCCTCGGCGAGCCACACCGCGACGTCCAGTTCGCGGCGCGCCCGGTCGAGGAGCTCGGCGTCACGGCCGACCTTGACGACCAGGTCGCCGGCGGCGAACACCGCGTTCTCGCCCAGCGCCAGCAGCCGCGCCTCACGGGCCGCGCCGCCCACCGCGCCCGCCGCGGTCAGTACGTCCCGCGCCCGTGCCTCGTCCATCGTCCGCCTCCGCAGTCCAGGTCCTCGCGCGTCGCCGTCGGGTTCCGGCCATCCGCCCGCCAGTCTCCCATTCGCACAGGTGGGACCCTGTGCGCGGTGCCTTGACGAGGCAGGCCGCCTTGACGACCATGACCTGGCCCGTCCGAGCCGTGCGAAGGGGCTGATGCCGTGACGTCGGTGACCGAGGTGAGGAAGCCGGCCGATCCGGCACCGGACCGGGCCCGGCCCCGCCGGGCCGTGGACCACGGCGCCTGGTTCCTGGTGCTGCCCGCCCTGATCCCCATCCTGGTCCTCAGCGTCGGCCCGCTGTTGTACGGGATCCTGCTGGCCTTCACCGACGCCCAGTCGGGCCGCACCGAGCCCACGCAGTGGATCGGCGGACTCAACTTCCGGGACCTGCTGCGCGACACGCTGTTCTGGGAGTCGTTCCGGATCGGGCTGGTGTGGGCGGTCGGGGTGACCGTGCCGCAGTTCCTGCTCGCGCTGGGCCTCGCGCTGCTGCTCAACCAGGAGCTGCGGCTGCGCTGGCTGGCCCGCGCCCTGGCGATCATCCCGTGGGCCATGCCCGAGGTCGTCGTCGGCATCATGTGGCGGCTCGTCTACAACCCGGACGCGGGCATCCTCAACGAGACCCTGCGTGACCTCGGCCTGGGCGGCGGCCGCGACTGGCTCAGCGGGCTGGCGACCGCGCTGCCCGCAGTGATCGTCGTCGGCGTCTGGGCGGGCATGCCGCAGACGACGGTGGCGCTGCTCGCCGGGCTCCAGAACACCCCGCGCGAACTGCACGAGGCGGCGGCGGTCGACGGGGCGGGTGCCTGGCGCCGCTTCCGCACGGTCACCTGGCCCGCTCTCAGGCCCATCGCCCTCGCCATCACAGCGCTCAACCTGATCTGGAACTTCAACTCGTTCGCCCTGGTCTACGTACTCACCAACGGCGGACCGGGCGGCCGGACCCGGTTGCCCATGCTCTTCGCCTACGAAGAGGCGTTCCGCTACGGGCAGTTCGGCTACGCGGCGGCGATGGGCTGCGTGATGGTGGCCGTGATCTCGATCGCCCTGGCGGTCTTCCTCGCAGGCCGCCTCAGAGGAGGTGACGACACGTGAGGACCTCCGTACCGGCCCGCGTCGGCCAGTACACCGCGCTGCTCGCGTACCTCGTCTTCCTCGCCTTCCCGTTCCTCTGGCTGCTCTCCACGGCGTTCAAGCCGCCGCGCGAGCTGGGCAGTCTGCATCCGACGTGGATCCCCAGGGACCCCACCCTCGACAACTTCCGGCAGGCCTTCGACGAACAGCCGCTGCTGCACGCCGCCCTCAACTCCCTCGTCGCCGCGCTCGCGGCGGCGGTCATCGCAGTGCTGATCGCGACGCCCATGGCGTACGTCGTCGCCCGGCGGCGCACACGGCTGGCGAAGGCGGTGACGGGCTGGGTGGTGGTCAGCCAGGCGTTCCCGTTCGTGCTGCTGATCATCCCGCTGTTCCTCGTCCTGAAGAACCTCAGAATGATCAACTCCGTGCCGGGTCTCGTGCTGGTGTACGTGGTGTGGGCGCTGCCCTTCGCGCTGTGGATGCTCGCCGGGTATGTGCGGGCGGTGCCAGCCGAGTTGGAGGAGGCCGCCGCGGTCGACGGGGCGGGCCGGTTGCGGACGCTGGTGTCGGTGACGGCGCCACTGCTCGCGCCGGGCATCGTGGCGACGGCGCTGTTCGCGTTCATCACCGCGTGGAACGAGTTCTTCTTCGCGCTGGTGCTGCTCAAGACCCCGGAGAAACAGACCCTGCCGGTGGTGCTCACCCACTTCATCGGGGCCGAGGGCGTCGCCGACCTCGGCCCGCTGGCCGCCGCCGCGTTCCTCGCGACGCTGCCCTCGCTGGTCGTCTTCGCCCTCATCCAGCGGCGGATCACGGGCGGCATGCTCACCGGGGCGGTGAAGAGCTGATGCGCGCCCGTCTGCCGGCCCTCGTCCTGGCCCTTCTGCTGCTCCTCGCCGGCTGCTCCTCCGGCGGCACCCGCGACGACGGCCGGATCACCCTGCGCTTCCAGTCCCTGGCCTGGCAGGAGGAGTCCGTCGAGGCCAACAAGGCGCTGGTGAAGGAGTGGAACGCCACGCACCCGGACGTCCGGGTCGAGTACGTCCAGGGCTCCTGGGACAGCGTCCACGACCAGCTCCTCACCGCCTTCGAGGGCGGCGAGGCGCCCGACATCATCCACGACGCCTCCGACGACCTGGCGGACTTCGCCTACGGCGGCCACCTCGCGGATCTCACCGGCCTGCTGCCCGCGCGGCTGAAGTCGGACATCCCGCGGCGCAGCTGGGAGACGACCACCTTCGGGGACGGCGTCTACGGCGTGCCGTTCCTCCAGGAACCACGGGTGTTGATCGCCAACGCGAAGTGGCTCCGGCAGTCCGGGGTGCGGATCCCGACGCCGGAGCAGCCGTGGAGCTGGGCCGAGTTCCGCCGGATCACCGAGCGCCTCAGCGGCCGGGGGAAGTACGGCATCGCCTGGCCCCTGAAGGAACCGGTCTCCGCCACGCTCAACCTCTCCCTCTCAGCGGGCGGACAGCTCTTCCACCGCGGGGCGGACGGCAAGGTGACGGTCCGGTTCGGAAAGGCCGACCAGGTGGTGCCGCGCACCATCCACACCCAGGTCGGCAGCGACCGCAGCGCCTCGCCCACGACCCTGGGCAGCGGCGGCTCCGACACCCTGCCCGGATTCTTCGGCGGCAGATACGCGATGGTCCCGCTCGGCTTCTCCTACCGTCAGCAGATCGTGCAGCAGGCGCCGAAGGGCTTCGAATGGCAGGTGCTGCCGGCCCCGGCCGGCGCCGGAGGGCTCACCCAGGGAGTCAGCCCGCAGACCCTCTCGGTCGCCGAGGACTGCCCGCACAAGAAGGAGGCCGCCGCCTTCATCGACTTCCTCCTCAGACCGCCGAACATGGTCCGCCTCGCCCTCGGCGACTGGATGCTGCCCACCGGCACCCAGGCGCTGGCCGACCCGGCCCTGCGCACGTCCGAGCACGGCTGGGCCACCGGCACCGCCCTCGCCGGGCAGCTGCGCCCGGCACCCGCGCAGACGGTGCGGGGCTACCCCGAGTGGAAGGACAAAGTGGCGACCCCGGCGCTGCAGGAGTACTACAGCGGGGCCATCGGGCTCGGCGCACTGCGCGAACGGCTGGAGAAGGAGGGCAACTTGGTGCTGGCGCGCTATCAGCGCTGACGGCGTCGCCGGTCCGGCTCCGTTCACGGCACGGCGGGTCCCGTGAGGTGGCGGCCCTGCTCGTCGTACGGCCAGACGTTGGGCGCGCAGCCGCGCATGCCTTTGATCTGCTGCATCATCGCGGGGGCCGGCCTGCCGGGGCCGGGACAGCCGACGTGGCCGTGGCCGAGGAAGTGGCCGACCTCGTGGTTGATGATGAGGGCCCGGTAGGCCTTGACGTCCTTGGCGTAGACGGGAGTCGCCAGGAGCCAGCGCTTGAGGTTGACCATGACGTTCTTGGCCACGTTGCAGTTGACCTCGCCGCCGGTGTCCAGGCCGTACTGCCCGCAGATCTTGTCCACGGTCCCGGCGGTGGCGACCTTCACGACGAAGTCGGCGGGCCCGCCCGACACCCGCCGGAACGCGGAGCGGCCGTCCGCCGTCCAGCCGCGCCGGTCGGCCAGGACGTCCTCCACCTGCTCCGCCACGTCCGGGGCGGACAGTTCGATGCCGTCCTCGACATCGACCCGGTAGCGCAGGGCCGTGCCCTTTCCTGCCTTGGGGCCCGAGCCGGGGGCGACGGTGAAGGTGCCGGGGCCGGTAGCGGGGATCTTCGGCCGTGCGGAGGGAGAGGGAGACAGGGAGGGGGAGGGTGAGGCGGTCGGGGAGGGCGGGTCCGACGGGGTGAGGGGCCTGGCTGGAGCGGTGGTGGACGGGGAGTCGGGCGCGGGCTCGGTCGCCGGGCCGGAGCCGGCCTCTGCCGCCGTACCCCCGCGCTTCGCCGACGTCCATTCCACCGCGGCGAGTCCGGCCACCCCGAGCAGCGCCAGCGCGGACAGGCCGGCTAACAGAGGGCCCTTCCGTCCGCGGCGGCTTGCGGAGCGCGTGGGGCCATGGCCCCTGCGGCGGCCGCGGGACGGAGGTATGGAGTGCGTGGTCATGGTCGTTCAGATTGCGATGGTCATGTGATCGAACATGGCGCGAATGGTAACGGAAGAATTACGACGGTGGGTCGGAAGGTCTGTGAAACCGGTCTGCCTCGCGGACTGCCTAAATGTTGCACGAGACGTCTCGTCTCGCGTACGGTCGGTCCATGACCAGTCGCGCGCACATCGCCATGTTCTCCATCGCGGCCCATGGCCACGTGAACCCGAGCCTCGAGGTGATCCGCGAGCTAGTGGCGCGCGGCCACCGGGTGACCTACGCGATCCCGCCGGTCTTCGCGGCGAAGGTCGCGGACACCGGTGCCGAGGTGAAGCCCTGGAACTCCACGTTGCCCTCGCCCGACGACGACCCGGACGCCTGGGGGAGCGAGTTGCTGGAGATCATGGAGCCGTTCCTCGACGACGCGATCCAGGCACTCCCGCAGCTGATCGAGGCCTACGAGGGCGACGAGCCGGACCTCGTGCTGCACGACATCGCCGCCTATCCGGCTCGCGTCCTGGCCCACCGCTGGGGCGTTCCCGCGATCTCCCTGTCACCGGCCATGGTCGCCTGGGAGGGATACGAGGAGGAGGTCGCCGAGCCGATGTGGGCGGAGCCGAGGAAGACCGAGCGCGGGCGCGCCTATTACGCCCGGTTCCAGGCTTGGCTGGAGGAGAACGGGATCACCCAGCACCCCGACCCGTTCGTGGGCCGGCCCGACCGCTCGCTCGTCCTGATCCCGAGGGCATTCCAGTGGAGCGCGGACCGTGTCGACGAGAGCGTGTACACCTTCGTAGGAGCATGCCAGGGCCGGCGCACCACGGAGGGCGACTGGCAGCGGCCGGCCGGTGCCGAGAAGGTCGTGCTCGTCTCCCTCGGGTCAGCCTTCACCAAGCAGCCCGGCTTCTACCGGGAGTGCGTCAAGGCGTTCGGCGACCTGCCCGGCTGGCATCTGGTGCTGTCGATCGGCAAGCACGTCGACCCGGCCGAACTGGGGGAGGTCCCGGCGAACGTCGAAGTTCACTCCTGGGTTCCGCAGCCGGCGATCCTGAGGCAGGCCGATCTGTTCGTGACGCACGCCGGCGCGGGCGGCAGCCAGGAGGGCCTCGCCACTGCCACGCCGATGATCGCCGTACCGCAGGCGGCCGACCAGTTCGGCAACGCGGAGGTCCTCCAGAGCCTCGGCGTCGCCCAATGCGTCCCCACCGAGGAGGCGACCGCCGACACCCTGCGCGAGACGGCCCTCGCCCTGCTCGGCGACCCGGAGGTCGCCCGCCGTCTGAAGGACCTCCAGGCCGAGCTGGCCCAGGAGGGCGGCACACCCCGCGCGGCCGACCTCATCGAGGCGGAACTGCCCGCTCGCCGGCTCTAGTCGGAGCGATCCAGAGGGCCCGTCGGCCCCCTCCCACGGGAACCAACGGGCCCTTCGTTGCGACGGCGAGGATCAGACCTTGACGGGCTCGCCCTCGTCGTCCCGCGCCGCCGATCCCGCGACGACCGCAAGCGGCGTCTCGTCGTGCGTGAGGTCCGGCAGCCGGTGCAGCCACTTCGGCAGATACCAGTTGCGCTCCCCGAGCAGTGCCATGACCGCCGGCAGCAGCACACCCCGGATGATCGTCGCGTCGATGAGCACCGCGGCCGCGAGCCCGACGCCCATCTGCTTCATGGACTGCATGGACAGCGTCCCGAAGATCGCGAACACGGCGACCATGATGACCGCGGCACTGGTGACGACCCCGGCCGTGGTGACCACGCCGTGCCGGATGGCGTCCTTCGTCTCCAGTCCCCGCAGCCGCGCCTCCCGTATCCGGGAGACCACGAACACGTGGTAGTCCATCGACAGGCCGAACAGGATCACGAACAGGAACAGCGGCAGCCAGGTGATGATCGCGCCGACGCCCTCCGCGCCCACCAGGGAGGCGCCCCAGCCGTGCTGGAAGACCGCGACGAGGATGCCGTAGGCCGCGCCCACGGACAGTAGGTTCAGCACGATCGAGGTGAGCGCGATCGTCAGTGAGCGGAACGACAGCAGCATCAGCGCGAAGGCGAAGACCACGACGAACGCGAAGACCGGGACGACGGCTCCGGCCAGCTGGTCGTTGAAGTCCTTCGACCCCGCGATCTGCCCGGTGATCGGCGCCTCGACCCCGTCGACCCTGCCGAGCGTGGCCGGACGCACCTCGTCACGCAGCTTGTCCAGGCTCTCGCCCGCCTTGTCCTGGTCGGAGCCGCCGACCAGCGGGACGTAGACGAACGCGACGTCCCGCGCGTCGTGCAGCTTGATCTCCACCGGGCCGCGCGAGGCGCCCGAACTGATGGCGCGGTCACGGAAGTCGGCGAGCGCGGACTTCACCTCCGGCGCGTTGATGTCGTCCGCCTTGACGACCACCTCGGCCGGCTCCGAGCCGCCCGGGAAGGCCTCGTTGAGCCGGTTGTACGTCTGCACGATCGGCAGCGAGTCGCCGAACTCCTGGTCCAGCGTGAACTGCTGGGTCTTCATGCCGAGCGCGGGAGCCGTGATGGCCAGCAGCGCACCGGCCGCCACCGCCACGGCGATCACGGGCCGGGCGAGGACGCGCCGCAGTACGGCCGTCCAGAACCGGCTGTCCTGGCGGGCGCCCGGCTTGCGCCGGTTCAGGAACGGAATGCGGCCCTTCTCCACGCGCTCGCCCAGCAGCGAAAGCAGCGCGGGCAGCACCGTCACGGACCCCACCATCGCCACGGCCACCACCATCAGCGACGCCAGGCCCATCGCCTCGAACTCGGCGAGGCCGGTGAACAGCATGCCCGCCATCGCCACGCACACCGTGACACCCGAGACGACGATCGCCCGGCCACTGGTCGCGGCGGCGATCCTGAGAGCCGTCTGCGCGTCCCGGCCGGCCTCGCGCTCCTCGCGCTCGCGGCGCAGGTAGAACAGGCAGTAGTCGACGCCGACGGCCAGACCGACCAGCAGCATCACGGAGTTCGCGGTGTCGCTCATCGGCATCACATGGCTGACCACGCCCATCAGACCCATCGTCGCCATGATCGCGGTGATCGCCAGCACCACCGGCAGCAGCGCCGCGACCAGCGCGCCGAACGCGATCAGCAGGATGCCGAAGGCCACCGGCACCGCGGAGTACTCGGCCTTCTTGAAGTCGTCCCCGAACGCGTCGTCGAACGTCTTCATCATGCTGGCGCCGCCGATCTCCTCGATCCGCAGCGACGCGTGGTCCTCCTGGACGCCCTCGACGGCCTTCAGCACCGGCTCGACCCGCTCTCCGGCGGTGTCCGCCGCGCCGCGCATGTCGAACTGCACGAGCGCGCTGCGCCCGTCCTTCGAGATCGTCTTCGTGTCGTACGGCGAGGTCACGTCGGTGACCTCGCCGGTCCCCTCGATGGCCTCGACCACGGCGGTCACGGCACTCCTGAACTCGGCGTCCGTGGCCTGGAGACCACCGCCCCTGGCCTGGATCAGGACGCTCTCACCGGCCGGCTCGACGATCCCGGCGTCCTCGATGATCCGCGCGGCGGTGTGCGTCTCCCCCTTCAGCTGGTCGCTGTCCTTGACGTCGACCCGGCCCGCCGCCGAACCGAGCCCCATCGCCAGGAAGACGAACAGCACCCAGATGCCGACGGCGGCCCATCGGTGCCGGGCGCTCCAGCCGCCGGCCCGGGCGGCCAGGCCCCGCACCCGTGTATCTCCGTTCCCCATGACGGGCTCGCCCCCTCGTACAGCGGTGGCGGCCCCCTGCCGCCCCCTTTCGTTTCGAAGGTATGGGCCGGATAAAACCATCACCTCGTGCTGCCCGGTGAAGTGGCGGGGCCGGAACTCATCCCCATGGACCTGGCCCTCTCCCCACTGGGGAGGACCGCGAGGGACCGTGGCCCCTTACACACACTGTGTGGATCCTGAGCAGACGGTTGTGCCTCGCGGTGACCGATGAGTAATTTACGGGGCCGGGCAGCCGCCCGCCGACGGCCGTCGTGCCCGCCCCCACGGGGCACGACGGCCGTCCTAAGGTGTGCGGATGACGACGACGTACGCGGCACTGCTGCGCGGCATCAATGTGGGCGGCAGCAGGAAGGTCCCGATGGCGGACCTCCGCACCCTCCTGGAGAACCTCGGCCACGAGGGCGTGCGCACGTATCTTCAGAGCGGCCAGGCGGTGTTCACCGCCGGTCACGGTGACGAGCGGTCGCTGGCGGACGGGATCGCGCAGGCCGTCGAGCGGCATTTCGGCTTCGGCGTCGACGTGATCGTGCGCGACCACGCCTATCTGAAGGCGATCGCCGACGCGTGCCCGTTCCCGGCCGCCGAGCTGGAGGCCAAGCAGCTCCACGTCACCTACTTCTCGGCACCCGTGGCCCCCGACCGTTTCGCGGAGATCGACCAGCCCTCCTACCTCCCCGAGGAATTCCGCCTCGGCGACCGCGCCCTGTACCTGTACGCCCCGAACGGCCTCGGCCGCTCCAAACTGGCCGAACACCTGTCGAAGCCCCGCATCAACAAGGGTGTGATCGCCACGACCCGCAACTGGAACACCGTCGTGAAGCTGGTGGAGATGACCCGTGCCTGAGGACGACCCCGCCGTCGAGACCGTCATCGATCGCGAACTGGCGCTGCTCACCCCGGAGGTCCGCCGCTCGCCCGAACGGGCCGGGGCGCTGCTGCACCCCGGCTTCCACGAGTTCGGAGCCTCCGGGCGGCACTGGGACCGGGCCGCCATCATCGCCTCCCTGGCCGAGAGCACCGACATCGAGTCCCCGCCGATCACCACCTCCCGGATGCGCGGCGTCCAACTGGCCCCCGACCTCGTCCACCTCACCTTCGACACCGAGTACGACGGCAGGCGCGCGCACCGCAGCTCCCTGTGGCGGCGTACGGAGAACGGGTGGCTGCTCTACTTCCACCAGGCGACTCCCTTCAGCGAACAGGCGCGGTGACGCCGGACGTTTGGCCGAATCGCCCCCACGCGCCCCGGGGCCTTGGCACCGTAGGGCCATGACGAGCACCGATGATCAGACGACGCCCTCCGGTCGTACGACGGCCCTCCAGGCCATGCGCGGCGCGGCGGCCCAGCTCGCCGAGCTGCTCGGCACGACACCCGACTCCGTCACCGCCGTCCGCCCCACCCCGGACGGCTGGAGCGCGGACGTGGAGGTCGTGGAGCTGGAGCGGGTCCCCGACACCATGACGATCATGGCGACCTACCGGGTCACCCTCGACCCGCAGGGCGGGCTGCTCGGCTACGAGCGGGTGCGCCGCTACGCCCGCGGCCAGCTCGACCGGCGTCGCTAGCGCCGACCGGCTTCCCCTCAACTCCCCCTCGCCACAAGTCTTTTCGTGTTCACGTGAACACGGCCGCCACCACCCCCGTACCTACGGGCGGCACGAGAACGGACTCTTGCGAGAGGAATCGCCCACGTGACCGTCATGACGCAGTCCGGCGGGATGCAACCCGCCGCCACCTCCAGCGGTTCGGGTTCGGCCGGACTCTTCGACATCCTCGAACTGATCCTGGACCGCGGGCTCGTCATCGACGTGTTCGTCCGGGTCTCACTGGTCGGCATCGAGATCCTGAAGATCGACATTCGGATCGTCATCGCCAGCGTCGACACCTACCTCCGGTTCGCCGAGGCCTGCAACCGCCTCGACCTGGAAGCAGGCCGCAAGGCCCCCGACAAACTCACCGACATCGTCGGCAACCTCGTCGAGAGCGGCGCCCGGGGCAAGACCAGTGGCGCGATCGGCGGGGCCATCGACGCGATCGGGGACATCTTCGACCGCGACGACAAGGGCCGCGAGGAGGAGCGGTGAGCGGCGTCTACGTCTACGCCGTCACCCGCTCCGACCACCCCCTGCGGCTCGACGGCCTGCGCACCGTCGGCGGGACCGAGGAGCCCCCGCGGGTGCTCGTCCACGGGCCGCTCGCCGCCGTGGTCAGCGCCGCGCCCCCGGGGCTACGTCCCAAACGCCGTGACCTCGCCGCCCACCAGGAACTCCAGGAACGCCTGATGGCCGGCGGATCGGTCCTCCCCATGCGGTTCGGCCTGCTCGCCCCCGACGACACCGCCGTCAGGAGCGCCCTGGAGCACAAGGGCGAGGAGTACGCCCGAAGGCTCGGCGAACTGGACGGCACCGCCGAGTACAACCTCAAGGCCGCCCGGGACCAGGACGACCTGCTGCGCGAGGTGCTCGACGGGTCCGAGGAGGCCCGCCGGCTCAACCGGCACACCCGCGAGGGCAGCGGCGCCTACGAGGACCGCCTCGCCCTCGGCGAACTCGTGGCCCGGCAGGTCGACGCCCGGCAGCGGCGGCAGGCCGAGGAGATCGTCGGGCGGCTGTCCGGGCTCGCCCGGGCCGGCGTCGTGGCCGAACCGTCCAAGGACGACTTCCTCAACGTCTCCTTCCTCGTCGAACGCGCCCGCGCCGACGAGTTCACCGCGGCCGGCCGGGGCCTGGCCCACGACTACGGCGACGCCTACGACTTCCGGCTGCGCGGCCCGCTGCCCCCCTACAGCTTCGCCGCCTGACGGGAACACCCATGGGCCTGCTCACCGGCATCCTCACCTTCCCGCTCGCGCCCCTGCGCACCACCCTCTGGGCCGCCGAGCAGCTCCAGGCCGCCGCCGAGGCGCAGTACTACGACCCCGCCCCCGTCCGCCAGGCCCTCGTCGACCTGGAACGCGCCCTGCTGGAGGGGCGCATCGACGGGGCCGAGTACGACCGCCGCGAGGACGAACTGCTCGACCGGCTCGACGAGATCAACGCCCGGAGACGAGGCCCCCGACCATGACCCACCCGGCAGCAGGCGGACTCACCGGACCGTCCCGCTCTCCCTCCCCCTACGACCAGGGGCCCGGCGGCCAGACCGCCAACCTCGCCGACATCCTCGAACGGGTCCTCGACAAGGGCGTGGTCATCGCCGGTGACATCCGGATCAACCTGCTCGACATCGAACTGCTCACCATCAAGCTGCGCCTGCTCGTCGCCTCCGTCGACAAGGCCAAGGAGATGGGCATCGACTGGTGGGAACACGACCCCTCCCTCTCCTCCAGGGCCGCCCGCCCCGAGCGGTCCCTCGCCGACGAGAACGAACGACTGCGTGCCGAGATCGCCGCACTCAAAGCGGCCGAGAGGAGCCCGGAGCCATGACCGACCCGAACCTCGTGTACACGTACGCCGTCCTGCGCCCCACCCCCGAGGCCACCGCCGCGGTGACGCATCTGCGCGGGGTCGCCGGAGAGCCGGTCCACCTGGTAGCCCCCGCGGCCGGCACGCACCGGCTCGCCTTCGCCGTCGGCCACGTCCCGGCCGCCGACTACGCCGAGGCGCCCCTGGCGGCCCACCTCGACGACCTGGACTGGCTGGAGTCCACGGTCCGCTCCCACCACGCCGTGGTGGCCGCCCTGGTCGGCTGCGGTGCCGCCGTACTGCCCCTGCGCCTGGCCACCGTCTACCACGACGAGGACAGCGCCCGGCAGGCCCTGGACACCCGCCGCGACTACTTCCTGTCCCTGCTGGAGCGCCTCACCGGCCATGTGGAACTCGGCGTCAAGCTCTACGCCACGCCCGACATCACCCCGCCCGACGCGGATGCCGACGCAGCGCGGGAACAGCCCACCGGCCTCGGAGCCGGCCGCGCCTATCTGTCCATCCGCCGCCGCAGACAACGCCGCAACGAGGAGGCCTGGCGCATGGTCGCCCAGGCCGCCGCACAGCTCACCGAGACGGCCCGCGCCCTCGCCGTCGACCGCGTGGCACACAGCCCGCAACGCGGCAGTCTCGCGGGCTCGGGCCCGGGCACCAACGTCGTCAACGACGCCTACCTCGTCCGGGCCGACGGCGTCGACGCCTTCCGCACCGGCATACTGGCGGCCGCCGACGGCGTCCCCGGCCTGCGCGTGGAGGTGACCGGCCCCTGGGCGCCCTACTCCTTCGCGCTCCAGCCGGAACCGCAGTCGGAGCCCGCCGCGTGAGTGTCGCCCCCTACGCCGACCGCCCGGTGGCCCTCATCGACCTGCTCGACCGGCTCCTCCAGGGCGGTGTCGTCGTCACCGGCGACCTCGTCCTGTCCATCGCCGACGTCGACCTGGTCCGCATCGACCTGCGCGCGGTCATCGCCCCCGTGGCCGCGTCGGCACTCTCCCAGATCAGCGAGGCACCATGCCCCCGGCCACCCGCCGTCTGACCGCCGACCCCGACACCGTCGAACGCGACCTGGTCAAACTCGTCCTGACGGTCGTCGAACTCCTCCGCCAGCTCATGGAACGCCAGGCTCTGCACCGCGTCGACGTCGGCGACCTGACAGAGGAACAGGAGGAACGCGTCGGCCTGACCCTGATGCTCCTCGACGACCGCATGAGGGAACTCTGCGCGCGCTACGACCTGCGCGTGGAAGACCTCAACCTCGACCTGGGCCCCTCGGGACGCTGCTGCCCCGGAGTGACTGACGTCAGGCGCTCACGGCCCGCAACATCGGCACCCGGGCCGCCTCGTACCGCTCCAGCACCACTCGCGCCACCTCCGGCGCGGGGCCCAGCACATCCGCCAGGACGTCTGCCTCCGCCGCGCCCCGGGCGATGCGGTCCGGGAGTCGGCCGGGGGCGAGGACGTAGGGGGCGACAGCCACCCGGGAGCAGCCGAGGGCGCGCAGTTCGCGGACGGCGTCCTCCGTCCGGGGGAGAGATGCGGAGGCGAACGCAGGCCGCACGGCGCACCAGCCGGTGTGCCGCCACTCCCGCGCGATTTCTGCGATCACTGCGATCGCCTCCGGGTCGGTGGACCCCGCCGAGGCCAGGACGACCCCGGTCGAGGGCTTTTCGGCGGGGGTGAGACCCGCCTCGTACAGGCGCCGTTCCAGCGCTGCCGACAGCAGCGGGGACGGGCCCAGGACCTCCGCCTGGTGGACGCGCAGCTGCGGGGGAGCGTCCGCGAGGACCGCGGGGATGTCCGCCTTGGCGTGGAACGCCCGGGTCAGCAGGAGAGGGAGGGCCACGACGTCACGGACGCCTTGGACCGCCAGGGACTCCAGGACCCCCTGCACCGAGGGGACGTTGAAGTCCAGGAAGCCTGTCTCCACGCGCAGGTCGGGGCGCAGGGTGCGGACCCGCCGTACCAGGGCGTGCACGGTCGCGGCGTGCCGCGGATCGCGGCTGCCGTGGGCGATGACGAGGAGGACAGGCTTGTTGGTCATGGGATCAGCTCTTCACCAGCAGGCCGCGGTTGCGCAGCACCCACCGCTCCAGCGGGCTGAAGATGAGCAGGTCGATGGCGATGCCGACGATCAGGATGAGCAGGATGGCCTCGAACACCATGGCCATGTCGCTGGCGTTGCGGCCGTTCTCCAGCAACTGGCCGAGACCCACACCGAGGTCGGGGAAGGACGCGATGATCTCCGCGGCCATGAGCGAGCGCCAGGAGAACGCCCAGCCCTGCTTCAGGCCCGCCACGTAACCCGGCAGGGCGGCCGGCAGGACGATGTGCCAGGTGCCCTTCAGGCCCGTGGCGCCGAGCGTGCGGCCCGCGCGCAGGAACAGCGGCGGCACCTGGTCGACACCTGAGACCAGGCCGTTGGCGATCGACGGGACCGCGCCGAGCAGGATCACCGCGTACATCATCGAGTTGTTCAGGCCCAGCCAGATCACCGCCGGCGGAACCCAGGCGACGGACGGCAGGGACTGCAGGCCCGACAGGATCGGGCCGAGGGCGGCGCGGACGAACTTCACCCGGGCCACCAGCAGCCCCAGCGGCGTGCCGATCAGCAGGGCGAAGCAGAAGCCGAGCAGACCGCGCGAGACGCTGGTCCAGATGTAGCCGAGCAGCTCGCCCTGGAGCCACGCCGTGTGGACGACGTCCCACACGGCGGACGGCGCCGGCAGCTTCGTCGGGTCGGTGACGACCTTGAACGAGACGAGGGCCTGCCAGACCGCCAGCACCAGCGCGACGGCGATGACGGGCGGGAGGATCTTCTGCACGAAGGTCTGCCGGAACGGAGTGCGGTACGCCTGCCTCGACTCCAGCGCGTCGAGGCCCCTCTCCAGACCCTCGAGATCGCTGCCGTCCTTGGCGACGGTCGTCGAATCAGTGCTGGCCATGACGGCGGATCTCCCCACGCAGTTCTTCGGTGATCTCGACGGACAGCTCCGCCACCTGGGTGTCCTCGATGCGGCGCGGGTGCGGGATGTCCACCGTCCACTCACGGGCGATCCTGCCCGGGCGGGAGGACAGCAGCACCACGCGCTGCGCGAGCCGGACCGCCTCGCGCACGTTGTGCGTGACGAACAGGACGGAAAGCTGCGTCTCGCGCCAGATGCGGGTCAGCTCGTCGTGCAGCACGTCCCGCGTGATGGCGTCCAGCGCCGCGAACGGCTCGTCCATCAGCAGCAGCTTGCTCTCCTGCGCGAGCGCCCGCGCCAGCGCGACACGCTGGCGCATACCGCCCGACAGCTCGTGCACCCGCTTGCCGTACGCGCCCTTCAGCCGGACGAGTTCGAGCAGCTCCTCGGCCCGCTCGCGGCGCTCGGCCTTGGCGATGCCCCGCAGCTTCAGGGCGAGTTCGATGTTCTTGCCCGCGGTCAGCCACGGGAACAGCGCGTGCTCCTGGAACATCAGCGCCGGGCGGCCGTCCGTGGTGATCTCGCCGACGGTGGGCCGGTCCAGGCCCGCCACCAGGTTGAGCAGCGTGGACTTGCCGCAGCCCGAGGCCCCCAGGAGGGTGACGAACTCGCCGGGCGCGACATCGAGGGTGATGTCGTCCAGGACGAGCTGCTGCCCGGCGGGGCCCGCGAACGACTTCGAAACGTGTTCGATCCGGGCGGCGTGCGTGGCCGACTCGGTGCCGTCGGCGGCCTTGGCGAGGGTGGTGGCCATGGTCGTCACCTCCTGGGAAGTCTTCAAGATGCGGCTTCGGGATGCGGGCTTACTTCGCGCCGAGACCGGCGTCGTCGACCGTGGGCGCGCCCTCGGCCTTCAGGACCTTGTTCAGCGGCGCGAGGTCGTAGATGCCGTTCAGGTCCGGCTTCTGCAGCAGCCCCGCCTTCACGGCGTGCTCGGCCTCGGTGCTGAGGGTGGAGGCCAGCGGGTCGTCGGTGAACTGGATGGACTTCCACGCCGGGTCCAGCACCTCGGCCGGCAGCGCCTTGCCCGAGTCGGCCTCCAGCTGCTTGTTCGCCGCCGCCTTCGCCGCTTCCGGGTTGGCGTTGATCCACTTGTTGGTCTCGACCGAGCCCTTGAGCACGGCCTCGACGACCTTCGGGTGCTCCTTGAGGAACTCCTGCCGCACGATGATGTTCGTGATCACGAACTTCTTGTCGGGCCACAGCGACGCCTCGTCGAGCAGCACCTTGCCGCCCTCGGCGACCAGCTTCGAAGCGGTCGGCTCCGGTACCCAGGCGCCGTCGACGGACCCGGACTTGTAGGCGTCCGGGGTGACCTTGTTGTCGCTGCGGACGACCGTGACGTCGCCCTTGCCGCTCTGCGGGTCGACCTTCCAGCCCTGCTCGGCGGCCCAGTTGAGGAACGCCACGTCCTGCGTGTTGCCGAGCTGCGGGGTGGTGATCCGCTTGCCCTTGACGTCCTTCAGCGACTTGATCTTGTCCGGGTTGACCACCAGCTTCACCCCGCCGGACGCCGAACCGCCGATGATGCGCAGGTTCTTGCCGGCGGCCTTGGTGTAGCCGTTGATCGCCGGGGAGGGGCCGATCCAGCCGATGTCGATGGACTTGGAGTTCAGCGCCTCGATCTCGGAGGGGCCTGCGTTGAAGATCGCGGGATCTGCCTCGGTGGCGCCGAGGGCCTTCTGGAAGAAGCCCTTCTGCATGCCCACCAGCGCCGTGCCGTGGGTCAGGTTGCCGAAGTAGCCGATCTTCACGGAGTCGAGACCGTCGATCTTCTTCGCCCCGGCGGCGACCTTGACGCCCCCGTCGTCCTTGGCCTGGGAGCCGTAGCCGCAGGCGGCCAGGGTGAGCAGCGGGAGTGCGGCTATGACCGCGAGGGATCGGCGCAGAGCGGATGATGCAGGCACGGGAGGTGTTCCTCTCGGAGGCCCGGCGGTCACGGTCTCTCAGGTCGTGGCCGGGAGGTCGGCAGGTTTTCGTCTACGGCGGTGGGGGGTGAGGGCGCGCGTGCGGTGCGCGTACGTCAGCGCACACATCGCGCCACTCCGCCCTGCCCGCTGCCGAGAGCACCGCTGCCGACGCGGCCGCCCTCCTTCGCGAACGTGGAGTAGAAGTCGGGGGAGGTCATGTCAGAAGTCCCACCCGTCGTCCTCGGCCTCGTCCTTGACGGGCTCCGGGGCGGCGAAGGACTCGCCGACCATGCCGGCGGTGAGGGTCTGGCCGTCGTTCGGGTCGATCAGGATGAACGAGCCGGTGCGGCGCGAGTCCGAGTAGGAGTCGACCGGCAGCGGCTCGGCGGTACGGATCTTCACCCGGCCGATGTCGTTGGCGACGAGCTGTCCCGGGTGCGGGTGCAGGGACAGGTCGTCGAGCGTGAGACGGGACGGGATGTCCTTGACGATCGCCTTGACCGTGCGGGTGCCGTGCTTGAGCAGCACCCGGTGGCCGACGGTCAGCGGGGCGTCCGCGACATGGCAGACGGTCGCCTCGATGTCCTGCGTGGTCGCGGGCGCGTCCTTGGTGGGCACGATCAGGTCGCCGCGCGAGATGTCGATGTCGTCCTCCAGCAGGAGGGTCACCGACTGCGTGGTCCACGCGACGTCGACCGGCTCGCCCAGCAGGTCGATGCCGGCGACCTTCGACGTGCGGCCCGAGGGCAGCACGGTGATCTGCTCGCCGACGTGGAAGGAACCGGCCGCGATCTGACCGGCGTACCCCCGGTAGTCCGGGTGGTCGGAGTTCTGCGGCCGGATCACGTACTGCACGGGCAGCCGGGCGTGGCAGTGGCTCAGGTCGTGGCTGACCGGCACCGTCTCCAGGTGCTCCAGCACCGTCGGGCCGCCGTACCAGTCCATGTTCGCGGAAGGCTCCACCACGTTGTCGCCGACGAGCGCCGAGATCGGGATCGCGGTGACCTCGGGGACGCCCAGCTCGGTCGCGTACGCCGTGAACTCCTCGGCGATGGCGGCGAACACCTTCTCCTCGTACGCGACGAGGTCCATCTTGTTGACCGCGAGGACCACGTGCGGGACGCGCAGCAGGGCGGCGAGGGCCGCGTGCCGGCGGGTCTGCTCGACGACGCCGTTGCGCGCGTCGACCAGGATGACCGTCAGCTCGGCGGTGGACGCGCCGGTGACCATGTTCCGCGTGTACTGCACATGGCCGGGGGTGTCGGCGAGGATGAACCGGCGCCGGGGAGTGGCGAAGTAGCGGTACGCCACGTCGATGGTGATGCCCTGCTCCCGCTCGGCCCGCAGCCCGTCCGTCAGCAGCGCGAGGTCCGGCGCCTCCTGGCCCCGGCTCGCCGAAGCGCGCTCCACGGCCTCCAGCTGGTCGGTGAGGACCGACTTGGAGTCGTGCAGCAGCCGGCCCACCAGGGTGGACTTGCCGTCGTCGACGGAACCGGCGGTGGCGAACCGCAGCAGGGTGGTCTCCGCGAGTTCCTCGGTCGTGATGGTGCTCATCTTTAGAAGTACCCCTCGCGCTTGCGGTCTTCCATCGCGGCTTCCGACATCTTGTCGTCGGCGCGGGTCGCACCCCGCTCGGTGAGCCGGGAGGCGGCGATCTCGACGATCACCTTCTCGATGGTGTCGGCCTCGGAGTCGACGGCGCCGGTGCAGGACATGTCACCCACGGTCCGGTAGCGCACCAGCCGCTTCTCGACCGTCTCGCCGTCCTTGGGGCCGCCCCATTCGCCGGCGGTCAGCCACATGCCGCTGCGGGCGAACACCTCGCGCTCGTGGGCGTAGTAGATCTGCGGAAGCTCGATGCCCTCGCGGGCGATGTACTGCCACACGTCCAGCTCGGTCCAGTTGGACAGCGGGAACACGCGCACGTGCTCACCGGGGGCGTGCCGGCCGTTGTACAGGTTCCACAGCTCCGGGCGCTGCCGGCGCGGGTCCCACTGGGAGAACTCGTCCCGCAGGGAGAACACCCGCTCCTTGGCCCGGGCCTTCTCCTCGTCGCGGCGTCCGCCGCCGAAGACCGCGTCGAAGCGCTCCTGCTGGATCTTCTCGGTCAGCGGCAGCGTCTGCAGCGGGTTGCGGGTGCCGTCCGGGCGCTCCTTGAGCACCCCGCGGTCGATGTAGTCCTGCACGGAGGCGACGTGCAGCCGCAGCCCGTGCTTCTCGACCGTACGGTCCCGGTAGTCGAGGACCTCGGGGAAGTTGTGCCCGGTGTCGACGTGCAGCAGCGAGAAGGGCACCGACGCCGGCCGGAAGGCCTTCAGCGCCAGGTGCAGCATGACGATGGAGTCCTTGCCGCCGGAGAAGAGGATCACCGGCCGCTCGAACTCGCCCGCCACCTCGCGGAAGATGTGCACCGCCTCGGACTCGAGGGCGTCGAGGTGGGACAGCGCGTAGGGGCTGTCGGTCTCCTCGGAAACAGAGGCGACGGTCGTCATGCCAGTCCCCTTTCGCTGAGCAGGGCGTACACCGACGCCGCGGACTCCTGCACGGTCTGGTTCTGCGACTCGATGCGCAGATCGGGCGACTCGGGCGCCTCGTACGGGTCGTCGACCCCGGTGAGGCCCGTGAGCTCGCCCGCCGCCTGCTTGGCGTACAGGCCCTTCACATCGCGCTCGCTGCACACCTCGACCGGCGTCGCCACGTGGATCTCCGCGTACGCCGTGCCGTTCGCCTGGTGCCGCTTGCGGACCGCCTCGCGGCTGTCCTGGTAGGGCGCGATGACCGGGACGAGGGCGAGCACGCCGTTGCGGGCGAGCAGTTCGGCGACGAAGCCGATCCGCTGCACGTTGGTGTGCCGGTCCTCACGGCTGAAGCCGAGGCCCGCCGAGAGGAACTCGCGGATCTCGTCGCCGTCGAGCACCTCGGCGCGCCGGCCCTCGGCGCGCAGCCGGCCGGCCAGCTCGTGGGCGATGGTGGTCTTGCCGGCACTCGGCAGACCCGTGAGCCAGACGGTGGCTCCGGTCGTCACGTCGGTCTCCTGAATCGTCGTCGTCATCCGTGCAGCCCGCACTCGGTCTTGCTGCGTCCCGCCCAGCGGCCGGCACGGGCGTCCTCGCCCTCCAGCACCCGGCGGGTGCATGGGGCGCAGCCGACGGAGGGGTAGCCGTCCATCAGCAGCGGGTTCGTCAGGACGCCGTGTTCGGTGACGTAGGCGTCCACGTCGTCCTGGGTCCAGCGGGCGATCGGGGAGATCTTCACCTTCTGCCGCTTCTCGTCCCAGCCGACCACCGGGGTGTTCGCCCGGGTCGGGGACTCGTCGCGGCGCAGACCGGTCGCCCAGGCCCGGTAGTCCTTCAGGCCCTCTTCCAGCGGCTGCACCTTGCGCATCGCGCAGCACAGGTCGGGGTCGCGGTCGTGCAGCTTCGGGCCGTACTCGGCGTCCTGCTCGGCGACCGTCAGACGCGGTGTGAGCGTGATGACGTTGACGTCCATCACGGCGTCGACCGCGTCCCGGGTGCCGATGGTCTCCTCGAAGTGGTAGCCGGTGTCGAGGAAGACGACGTCCACGCCGGGCATCGCACGGGAGGCGAGGTGGGCGACCACCGCGTCCTCCATCGAGGAGGTCACGCAGAAGCGCTTGCCGAACGTCTCGGCCGCCCACTGGAGGATCTCCAGTGCGGAGGCGTCCTCCAGGTCGCGGCCCGCCTGCTCGGCGAGCGCCTTCAGCTCTTCGGTGGTGCGCTCTTCCTGAGTGGTCGTCATATCTCTGCCCCTCCGGAGTCGGATCGCTTGAGTCCCCGGGACAGCAGTCCGAGGAACTTCAGCTGAAAGGCCCGGCTGCACGCCGCGCATTCCCACGCCCCGTGCCCCTCTTCGCTGGGACGCAGGTCCTCGTCACCGCAGTAGGGGCAGTAGAACGGGGCGGCGCGCTCGCTCATGTCAGGGACTCCTCGCCGGCCCGGGCCGCCCATGCGGCGAACCGCTCGCCGTCCTCGCGCTCCGCCTCGAACCGCTTGAGGACGCGCTCGATGTAGTCGGGCAGCTCCTCGGAGGTGACCTTCAGACCGCGCACCTTGCGGCCGAAGCCCGCCTGGAGGCCCAGCGCGCCGCCGAGGTGGACCTGGTAGCCCTCGACCTGCTCGCCCTGGCTGTTGACGACCAGCTGGCCCTTGAGACCGATGTCCGCGACCTGGATACGGGCGCAGGCGTTCGGGCAGCCGTTGAGGTTGATGGTGAGCGGCTCGTCGAAGTCCGGCAGGCGGCGCTCCAGCTCGTCGATCAGCTGCGAGCCCCGCTGCTTGGTCTCGACGATGGCGAGCTTGCAGAACTCGATGCCGGTGCAGGCCATGGTGCCGCGCCGGAACGAGGACGGCCGGGCGGTCAGGTCGAGCGCCTCCAGGCCCTCGACCAGCGACTCGACCTGGTCCTCCGCGACGTCGAGGACGATCATCTTCTGCTCGACGGTGGTACGCACCCGGCCCGAGCCGTGGGCCTCGGCGAGGTCGGCGATCTTCGTGAGGGTCGCGCCGTCGACGCGTCCCACACGCGGGGCGAAGCCGACGTAGAAGCGGCCGTCCTGCTGCCGGTGTACGCCGATGTGGTCGCGCCAGCGCTCCACGGGCTCGGCGGGCGCGGGCCCGTCGACGAGTTCGCGCTTGAGGTACTCGTCCTGCAGCACCTGGCGGAACTTCTCCGGGCCCCAGTCGGCGACCAGGAACTTCAGCCGGGCGCGGGTGCGCAGGCGCCGGTAGCCGTAGTCGCGGAAGATGCCGATGACGCCCGCCCACACGTCCGGGACCTCGTCCAGCGGCACCCAGGCGCCGAGCCGGACACCGATCTTCGGGTTGGTGGACAGGCCGCCGCCGACCCACAGGTCGAAGCCGGGGCCGTGCTCGGGGTGGTCGACGCCGACGAACGCGACGTCGTTGATCTCGTGGGCCACGTCGAGCAGCGGCGAGCCGGAGATCGCCGTCTTGAACTTGCGGGGCAGGTTGGAGAATTCCTTGCTGCCGATGAACCGGCGGTGGATCTCGTCGATGGCGGAGCTGCCGTCGATGATCTCGTCCTGCGCGATACCGGCGACCGGCGAGCCGATGACCACACGCGGAGTGTCACCGCAGGCCTCGGTCGTGGACAGGCCGACCGCCTCCAGCCGGTCCCAGATCTCGGGCACGTCCTCGATCCGGATCCAGTGGTACTGCACGTTCTGCCGGTCCGTGATGTCGGCGGTCCCGCGCGCGAACTCCTGCGAGATCTCGCCGATCACCCGCAGCTGGCGGGTGGTGAGCCGGCCGCCGTCGATACGGACGCGCAGCATGAAGTACTCGTCGTCCAGCTCCTCCGGCTCCAGGATCGCGGTCTTGCCGCCGTCGATCCCGGGGCGGCGCTGGGTGTACAGGCCCCACCAGCGCATCCGGCCCCGCAGGTCGTTCGGGTCGATCGAGTCGAAGCCCCGCTTGGAGTAGATCGTCTCAATGCGTGTCCGCACATTGAGACCGTCGTCGTCCTTCTTGAACTGCTCGTTGCCGTTGAGCGGGGTGTGGTGTCCCACGGCCCACTGACCCTCACCGCGGTGACGGCTCACCTTGCGGCGGGGAGTCGCGGCGGCAGGCTTCTGCGGGGTGGCGGCCATGGTTGATACGTCCTTCGGGACAGCGATGGGCAGGGGTCGGCGCGTGGCGCCGTCGTTGAGGGGCGGTGGTCGGGCGGCGGGAGGGAGGCTCTGACCTGCGCACGGGCGCACGGTGGTACGGGCGCGTCATTGCGCGGGAAAGGAGAGAAGAAAAAGGGGGATGCCGGGCTGCGTGAGTGCTCTCAGCGCGCCGGACAGATGGCGCTGGACATGCGGCCGAGGTCGACGTGCCGCCGACTCACCAAGGCAATTCCAGTTCCAGACATGACGGAAGCGTGTCACGGCGATCTGGACACAGTCCAGCTTCGTCCATGATGCGGACACTCGTGTCTCGAAAACCAAGACATGAGTGTCCTTGGTCACATCGGGTCACCCCGGGGTGTCCGACCAGGTCAGACAGGGAACGCCCCAGGCCACGGTCCCGGAGCGGCGACGTCCGCCTCCTCCTCGACCTTGGTGTCGAACAGCTGGAACCCCCGGCGCAGGTAGTTGTCCATCGCGTGCTCGCCGTCCTTGCTGCACGTGTGCAGCCAGACCCGCTTCGTCGGCGTCAGTCCGGCCCAGCGGTCCGCGAGGTCCCAGGCCCGGGCCGTGCCGTACGACAGCAGGTGCCCGCCGACGCGCCGGCCCCGGAAGCCGGGCAGCAGCCCGAAGTACACGATCTCCACGACCGCGTCGTCCTGCGCCTCCAGCTCCACGTACCCGGCGGGCGTGCCCCTGTCGTAGGCCACCCACGTCTCCACGCCGGGCCGTTCCAGGTGCTCCTGCCAGCGGGCGTACGACCAGCTCAGCCGGTCGGTCCAGCGGATGTCGCCGCCCACCGACGCGTACAGGAACCGGCTGAACTCGGGCGAGGGCACCTCGGAGCGCACGACCCGGACGTCCCCCTCCGGCGCGACGGCCGGCAGCAGGTCGGTCGGGGCGGTCTGCTCCAGGGACCAGGTGGTCACGGCGATGGTCGGCATGAGGGTCAGGAAATCATCAGGTGTCACGACCTGTCGAACCCCCCGGGCCCGGCCATGGCGACACCCCGCCAGCCGCGTCCCCAACCTCTCAGGGCAATACACCTAGTCGAGCGCCCGGTCGACCGAGGCCAGGGGCAGCGCGAACAGCATGCGGCCGGACTGGGACCAGACCTCACCGGTCTCCTCCCAGTAGGACAGGGAGCCCGAGCGGCCGCTCCAGCAGTGGCGGGTCTCGTCCGTCCCGCACTCCGTCGCCCGGGCGCGGTCCGTGTCCTGGCGCCACAGCGTCCCGTGCCCGCCCGGTGAGCCCGCCGCGCGGTCGAGGTACCAGCCCGAGCGGTACGCCAGTACGCCCCGCACATCGGTCGTCTTCGTCTCGTACGCCTCGACCGGGTCCGCGTGCCCGGAGGAGTCGGTGCTGAGCAGACCCGGCCGGGCCGGGTCCCGGCTCAGCGCGTAGCGCCACAGCCGGGTGCGCCGGTCGCCGTCCGCGGGGACCCACTCGCTCGCGACCAGACTGTCGGGGGAGGTGCTGCGGTCCAGGGAGACGGTGGCCGGGCGGGTGTCGCCGTCGCCGCGGGACAGGGTGTACGAACCCACGGCGGGCAGCACGTAGCGGTAGCCGTGCGCCGCCCAGCCGCCGCGCACCCGGCCGACCGCCTCGGAGTCGACGGTGGCGCGCTGGATGCGGTTCATGTCGTACACGTACAGCGCGTCCCGGTCGCCCTCGCGGGTCGTCACCAGCAGCTTGTCCTGGTACCAGACCATGCCGGACAGCGGCGAGACCAGTCCCCGGTAGTCGTGCCCGCCGTCCACCGGGACGGTCAGCAGGGCCCAGGTGTAGCGGAGCCGGTCCGGGTCGTTCGCGTCGACGAAGGCGACCTTGGCCAGGCCCCGCTCGGGCGCCGGGCCGTCCAGGGAGCCGCCCTCGGCGCCGTTGGTCCAGCCGGACAGGATCACCCGGTTCGCGCCCCAGCGGCCGTCGTCGTCCGCGTCTCCCGAGGTGGTGACCGCGCCCGGCCGCCAGCCCCGGGTGTCGGCGTCGCCGAAGCAGTACGCGCGGGTGGCCGCCGGTTCTATGGGGAGGGCGTGCTTCTCGGCGGTCGAGCAGCCGACCGCGTCCCGCAGCGGCCGGTCGGCGCTCTCCAGTACCGCGCCGACGCCGACGGGGCGGCCCATCTCCGAGGAGAGCCGGTCGAGCCATCGCTCCGGCACCCGGTGCTCGGCCAGCGGCAGCCGCCCGGCCTCCGTGGACGCGCTGATCGCCTTCAGGGTCCCCGGAGTGTCCGTGACCCCGGCCTGCGACGCGCTGATCAGGGTGGCGGCGGCGGTGAGCGCGAGAGCCGTCCCGGCCAGCGTCGCCCGTACCGCCCTGCCCCGCCTGCGCCGCCGGTGTCTGCCGCGCTGCTTCATAACGTCCTCCCGAGGGCGGACCAACTGCGCCTGGTGATCCGTACGTTGACGGAGGAGCAGGTGGGGTGGCCCGTAGAGGGATGCTACGGCAGGTGAGCGGGGTGGCGGACGAAGACCCCGCAAATATGCGAAAGATGTACCTCTGGGGGAGGGCCGGGTGCCCCGGTCGGCACGTCCGGTGAACCTCAGGTGGCCGGTGCGGACGTACGGAGCCCGCGCACCGCCGGTGCCGTCGCGTACGGCAGCAGATCGCGCGGGTCGTCCGGGAGCAGCAGCTCGACTTCGGCGTCCTCGGCGAACCGGTACGGCCGGTGCTCCAGCAACGCCCCGAGATACCGCCGTACCCGCGACATCTCGGCGCGCACCGTCACCGTGCGGGCCGGGTCGCCGAAAAGGTCCCCGGCCAGGTCCGAGGCGCTGCGGCCGGTGCGGTGGGCGGCGAGCAGGTACAGCAACTCGGCGTGCCGGGGACTCAGTTCGCGGGCCCAGGACCCGGCACCCCCGGACACCTCCACCGACCAGCTGCTCGCCCGTCTGAGGTCCAGCACGATCCTGGTCGCCCCGCCCGGCACCGGTTCGTCGGCGGTTGTCCGCACCAGCCAGCCCCCGGCCAGCGGCTCCACCGAGCACGGCCCGAGCGCCGGCAGCCACCGCGGGCCCGCCGACAGCGACTTCGGCAGGGCGACCCGCCGTGTGTACGGCATCCCGCTCACCGCCGCGGTCCAGCCGTCCGGGTCGACCACCAGGGCACGCCCGCCGAGCCGGGCCAGCACCGGCGCCGCCACCGCGCGCAGCCGCTCCAGCGACTCCGCGTGCATCTCCCGCAGCCGGGCCTCGGCGAGCTTGGCCACCGAGTCGACCCAGGCGAGCGTGGCCGGATGCATCGTCTCCAGCGGCCCGCTCACGTCCACCACGCCCAGCAGCCGGCCGTCCCGCGGATCCGTCAGCGGAGCCCCGGCACAGGTCCAGCCGGCCTGGGAGCGCACGAAGTGCTCGGAGGCGAAGACCTGCACGGGACGGCGCACCACCGCCGGAGTGCCCAGACCGTTCGTGCCGACGACGTCCTCGCGCCAGTCCGCGCCGAGTTCGAACCCGAGCCCGTCGGCCTTGCGCAGCACCGGCGCGCTGCCCTCGCGCCACAGCACCCGGCCCTCCTCGTCGGCGACCACCATGATGTGGTGGGCGATGTCGGCGACCGCCAGCAGCCCCTCCCGCAGCACCGGCAGCACATGGCGCAGCGCCGAGGTCTCGCGCCGCCGCCGCACCTCCTCGGGGGACAGCAGTCCCGCCCGGACGTCGTGGTCCGGGTCGACACCGCCGCGCAGCATCCGCTCCCAGGACTGCTCGATCACCGGCCGCGGCGCCACGGGGGCGGGCTGCCCGGCGAGCCGGGCGGAACGGACCTCGTCGAGGACCCGGGCCGCCCGCGTGGCGTGCACGGCGGCGAGCTGCGTGACGTCCATCGGCGTGTCCCCCCGGAGCCGTTTCTGACTGTCCGTCTCATAGTGCCGTCTGCCCCTGACGGACGCGCACACTCCGCACACAGTCGGCATCAAGTTGCAACCCCTTGCAACCCTGGTGGACGGCCCGGCCGTGGCTGAAAATTGAGCAGCGCCGTCCCGAGCGGCGTTCGATGGCTCGAACGGGCCAGTGCGGCGGGGGTGGTGCCGTGTCGGCGCAGCACCACCCCCGCTCCCGCGCGAGCGGCTCAGAACACCAGGTCAGGACACCGGACGCGCCCGCTCCACCACCGCCGCCAGATCCAGCGTGTGCGGCAGCGTCCCGAAGGCAGCGCCCCCGTCCCCGCCCAGCCTGGCGGCGCAGAACGCGTCGGCCACCTGCGGCGGCGCGAACCGGACGAGCAGCGACCCCTGGAGCACCAGCGCGAGCCGCTCCGCCAGCCGTCGCGCCCGCCCCTCCACGCCCTCCAAATCGGCCAGTTCGGTCAGCAGGTTCTTGATGGCCCCGTCGAGACGGTGATCGGCGCCGCGCGCCATGCCGACCTCCCGCAGATACGCGTCCATCGCGCCCGGCTCCCGCTGCAACGCCCGCAGCACATCGAGGGCCTGGACATTGCCCGCGCCCTCCCAGACCGAGTTGAGCGGCGACTCCCGCACCAGCCTCGGCATTCCGGACTCCTCGACGTACCCGTTGCCGCCCAGGCACTCCGCCGCCTCCACCGCCACCGGCGGGCAGCGCTTGGTCACCCAGTACTTGGCGGCCGGCACCGCGATCCGAAGCAGCGCCCGCTCCTGCTCGCCGCCGTCGTCGTAGGCGGCCGCGAGCCGCAGCGCGAGGGTCGTCGCCGCCTCCGACTCCAGGGCGAGATCGGCGAGGACGTTGCGCATCAGCGGCTTGTCGACGAGCTTCCCGCCGAACGCCTCGCGGTGGGTGCAGTGGTGCACGGCCTGCGCCACGGCCTGCCGCATCAGCCCCGCCGAGCCGAGTACGCAGTCGAGCCGGGTCGCCGCGACCATCTCGATGATGGTGCGCACCCCGCGCCCCTCCTCGCCGACCCGGCGCGCCCAGGTCCCGTCGAACTCGACCTCCGCCGAGGCGTTCGACCGGTTGCCGAGCTTGTCCTTGAGCCGCTGGAGCAGGAACACGTTGCGCGTCCCGTCCGCCAGCACCCGCGGCACCAGGAAGCAGGTCAGCCCGCCCGGAGCCTGCGCCAGCACCAGGAAGCCGTCGGACATCGGCGCCGAGCAGAACCACTTGTGCCCGGTCAGTTCGTACGTCCCGTCCTCGGCCAGCGGCCGCGCTGACGTCGTGTTCGCCCGGACGTCGCTGCCGCCCTGCTTCTCCGTCATGGCCATCCCGAACAGCGCGCCCGCCTTCAGACGGGCGGGCCGCAGCTCACGGTCGTAGACCATGGACGTCAGCCGCGGCTCCCATTCGGCGGCCAGCTCCGGGTCCGTGCGCAGGGCGGGCACGGCCGCGTGCGTCATCGACAGCGGGCAGCCGTTGCCGGCCTCGACCTGCGTCCACACGAGGAACGCGGCGGCCCGCCGGACGTGCCCGCCGGGCCGCGCCCAGGCCGCCGTCAGACCGGCCGAGACGCCCTTGCCGAGCAGCCGGTGCCAGGACGGATGGAAGTCGACCTCGTCGATCCGCTCGCCGTACCGGTCGTGCGTGCGCAGCCGCGGCGGATTCTCGTTGGCGCGTACCCCCCACTCCTGCACCTGGGCCGCGCCGGAGGCCCGCCCGAGCGCCGACAGCTCGCCGAGCACCTCGTCGAGCAGATCCGGATCCAAATGCCGTTCGACCGCCGCCGTGAGGGCCCGGTCGGCCGTGAAGACGTCGTACCCGACCAGCGGCGGGACCTGGTTGCTCACGGAGTGCGTGCTGCCAGCCATGGTGCGAACCTACCGGGTGAGTGAGCCAGGGCGCGACGGATACCGTTAGGGGGTGCAGCCAGGAAGTGAAACCCCCGACACGCCCTCCGGACGCCTCCACCGGGCGCGGGCCCTCTACCGGAACGTATCCAAGCGCAGGACCGCCTGGCTGCTGCTCAAGGACACCGTCAACTCCTGCATCGAGTACCGCATCCTGGGCCTGGCCGCCGAGGCCGCGTTCTTCACGCTGCTGTCGGTGCCGCCGCTGCTGCTGAGCATGATCGGACTGCTCGGCTACGTCGACGCCTGGACCGGCGCCGGCACCATCGAGAGCCTCCAGGCCAACATCCTGGAGGCCTCCCGCACGGTGCTGTCCGACCAGGGCGTCAGGGAGATCGCCGAGCCGATCCTGCACGACGTGATGAAGGGCGGCCGGCCCGACGTCATCTCCATCGGCTTCCTGTTCGCCCTGTGGTCCGGCTCCCGCGCCGTGAACGTCTTCATCGACACCATCACCGTCATGTACGGCCTCGACGGCGTCCGCGGCATCGTCCCGACCCGCCTGCTGGCCTTCGCGCTGTTCATCGTGGCCCTGCTGGTCGGCTCCGTCGCGCTGCCGCTGATGGTGGCGGGGCCGGACGCGGTGGTGCGGATCGTGCCGTGGTCCACGACGGTCGTGCAGGTCCTGTACTGGCCCGTGGTGATCCTGCTGTCGATCGCCTTCCTCACGACCCTGTACCACGTGTCCGTCCCCGTCCGCTCCCCGTGGATCGAGGACGTGCCCGGCGCGCTCTTCGCCCTCGGCATGTGGGTGCTCGGCAGCTTCCTGCTGCGGATCTACCTGACCAGCACGGTCGAGGGCCCCACGATCTACGGCTCCCTGGCCGCGCCCGTCGCCGTGCTGTTGTGGATCGGTGTGTCCGCGTTCGCCGTGCTGGTCGGGGCCGCGGTCAACGCCGCCATCGACCGGGTCTGGCCGGCCGCCGCGACGGCCGCGGCCCGCGAGGCCAACGAGCGGCTGCGGCAGGCGCAGGTCGCCGAGTACGTGGCCCGCGCCGCCGCCCGCGGGGAGGCCGACCCCGACATGCCCTCCGAGTTCCCGGAACGCTGGTCCCGCTTCCTGCCCCCGGAGGACGTCACGGCCCGCCTGCGCACGCATGTGAAGAGCGCGCACGCGAAGAACAGCGAGGCCAACGGGGAGGCGCCGCCCCCCGACGAGAAGTGACACCACCGGGTCCGGCATCGCTCGCGCGGGCCGCGCTCGTCTGCCCGGGAGCGGCGGGCATGGCCGAAAGTAATCGAACCCCAGACCGAATCACGAGTTCCGTGAGGATCATTCGGTTGCCATGATGGGCGCGTCCCCGAGGGGAGGGGGGCATGGGGGCGCGTGCTGACCACACGCGAGAACGGGGACATCCGTACGGGGGCTTCTTTCCTGCCGTACATCTCTGGCTCTTTCTGTGCCATGCCTTGACGTGATCGTGCCTTTCCCCCGTGGACGGACTGACCATCCACAGAGAGGCATCGGCGTGCGCTCAGCACGAAGAGAAACCCGAAGACACCCCCGAAGAGGTCCCCTCGGCGGTGGCCTGGCCGCCACCGCGCTCGTCACCGCGGCGGCCGTGCTCGGCGGGCTCGTCACCGCGGCCCCCGCCTTCGCGGACGAGCCGGGAGACAACCCCGCCAACCCCTATGAACGCACCCTGCGCATCAGTCTGGGCACCCAGGCGCGCGAGGACCGCTGCCAGGCGGGGCAGGCCGTGCACTACGGCGGCCCCGAGCTGAAGTCGGTCACGGCGGCGAGGCTCGCCGGTACGGACGCCGGGCTGCGCGAGTTCGTGCGGGCGGACGCCCTCGGCGGCGAGTGGGACCAGGCCGCCGTCCGCGACCGGGACGCGGGGATCGCCGCCCTGCGCGCCTTCGAGGCCCGGCAGACGAAGCTGGACGAAAGCAACCAGCCGTACCGCTCGGTGAATTCTTCCGGCGGCCGCGACTTCTGGGCTCCCGAGTTCGGCGAGGACATCGTCACTTTCACCCTCCGCGATCAGGAGAAGCTGTACGACAAGCACTCGGATCCGACGCCGCGTCCCGGAAAGGAGGCCCTGGACAAGGCACGGCAGGTCTTCGACGCGTTCGGCACCGGCGACGACGCATGGGCGACCGCGTACAAGGACGTCGCGGGGCGCGCGTTGTTCGGCACGGACTCCCGGGAGCGGGCCTCGGCCAACGACATCGCGACCTTCCTGCGCTTCGGCGGCTTCGCCACCAAGGCTCCCGAGCCGGACTCGCTGGAGTTCCGTACCGAGGTCGAGGCCCTGAAGCAGGCCTGGGCGGCCTGTGACAGCGGCAACCCCATCGACCACTACCGGGTGCTGACGGGCCCCGTCCTGCAGGCGTACTCGGAGTGGGAGACCGAGTACACCGGCCAGGCCGAACAGCGCAAGCTCATCCTCGCCGCCGAGGCCGGCGCGTCCAAGGAGACGCGGGTCGCCACCGAGGCGATGATCGAGGCGGTTCGGCAGGCGTGGCTCGCGGACCAGATCCTGTACTGGCAGAAGTACTGGGCAGCCAACAAGGACGCCCTCAATTACCCCAGCAAAGCCACCTTCACCAAGGCGACGGCCGACCTGAACGCGGCGAAGACGGCGGCTGCGAAGCAGGTCGCCCTGGCGGACGCCGCCGCGACGCGGGCCAAGACCGCCGCCGGCAGCGCGACCGCGGCACAGCAGAAGGCCTGGGAGATCGCCGACGCCGCGAAGCAGCCGCGCGGCCGGGGTCTGCTCTACGCACAGCAGTCCGTGCAGGTCGCCAAGGCTTCCGCCGCGGCCGCGCAGGCGGCGGCGAAGGCCACGCTGACGGCGTCGAACGCGGCGAAGGCCACCGTGGCCGACTCCAAGACGCTGCTGGCGCTGGCCAAGACGCAGACGCACGCGCTGAACACCGAGTTCCGCAAGGCCGCCGCGCTGGAGGCCAAGGCACAGGCGAAGGCGGCCGCCGAATCCGCCGCCAAGCAGGCCGAGGAGGCCGCCGCCAACGCGGCCACCGCCAAGCAGGCCCGCGCCACCGCGGAGAAGGCCGAGCAGGACGCCAAGGCGGGCGCGGCCGAAGCCAAGCGGCAGCGAGGCATCGCGGAGGCCGAGAAGGCCAACGCCGAGCGGGAGCGCGACACCGCGGCCCGTGAACGGAAGAAGGCCCAGGACGCGGAGGAGCGGGCGCGCGGCGAGCAGGACAAGGCAGCGCAGGCCCGCTCGGCCGCCAGTACGGCGGGGGCGACGGCGTCCGAGAAGGCGGCCGTGGCCGAGGAGGCCGAGCGTCGCGCCTACGAGCTGCGTGACGACGCGGTCAGGGCCGAACGCGAAAGGGACGCCACCAGGTCGCGGGCCGCGGCCCTGGAAGCGGCTGCCGTGGCGGCCGAGGGCACGGAGGCGGCCGGCGAGACCCGGGCGGCGGCCACGGAGGCGCGGAGCGCCGCCGACGCCGCGGCGGGCGCCGCGACGCGAGCCAGGTCGGCGGCGAACGAGGCGTCGACGGCCGCGGTGAACGCACGTGCTGCCGCGACGCGGGCGCAGGGTGCGGCCAGTCGCTCCCGCTCCGCGGCCGACGCGGCCTGGTCGGCGTACCAGAAGACCAGCGCGGCGGCGGCGACCGCCCATGCGGCAGCCGCCGAGGCGATCGACGCGGCCGATGCCGCGAAGGCGAACGCCAAGAAGGCCGATGCCGACGCGAAGAAGGCCCAGACCGCCGCGATCAACGCGCGCAAGGAGGCCACCGCCGCGGTGGCGGAGGCGGCCAAGACGGCGGCATGGGCGGCGAAGACCGCCGGGTTCGCCGCTGCCACGGCCCAGTACGCACAGGCCGCACGGGACGCGGCCACCGCCACCACGAAGGCGGCCGACAAGGCGATCAGCCTCGGCTCCCCCTACCGCGAGACCGACTCCGCGGCAGCTTTCGCGGTACTGGTCGGCCAGACCTCCAAGACCCTCGCCGAGCAGCAGGCCGCCGCGGCCAAGGCCAAGTCGGACGAGGCGAAGAAGGCGGCGGCCCAGGCCAAGGCACTGGCCGACAAGGCGGCCGGTGACGCCAAGATCGCCCTCCAGGCGGCGGCCGACGCCGCGATGTACGCGGAGAAGGCACTGGCCTCCGCGGAAGCGGCTCGTGCCTCGGCCGCTGCGGCGGCCATCGACGCGAAGGCGGCGAAGAAGGCCGACGTCAACGCCCAGAAGTACGACGAGCAGGCGGGTGTGGACGCGGTCCACGCCGGTTTCGCCGCGAACGACGCCGAGTCGGCGGCCGCCCAGGCCGACCGCGACGCCACCGACGCCGAGCGCGACGCGGCGAGCGCCCGCTCCGCGGCATCCTCCGCCGAGACCGACGCTGCCGCAGCGGACCTGATCGCCACCCACGCGGAGTCGGACGCGACCAGAGCCGAGAAGGCCGCGGCCAACGCGGACGGCGCGGCGAAGGACGCCGACGCGGCCGCAACGCGCGCCGAGGAGGCTCAGCGCAAGGAACTCGAGGAACTCCGCAAGCAACGTGCGGAGAAAGCTCCCGATCCTGGCCCCGACCTCTCCAGTGACGAGGAAGCCGCACTCCTGCGCATGTGCGGCCAGGAGTGCGTGGACCAGTACAGGGCCGCGCGCGCCCTCGCGGGCCAGAGCCTGCTGGACTGGGTGAAGGCCAACGGCGGCCAGATCCTGCTCGACCACATCGGCTGGACCGACGTCAAGAACTGCCTGACCAAGGGCGACGTCGAGAGCTGCCTGTGGACCCTGGTCACCGCGGTCGGCGTGGCCATCCCGGTCACCAAGATCCCGGCGCTGGGCAAGGCGATCCTCAAGCTCGCCACGGGCGTGGTCGGCTTCTTCGAGAAGTCGGCGCAGGCGAAGCGGACCCTCGACAAGCTCCGGAAGCTCGCCGAGAAGGCGAAGAAGGAACCGGACCTGCCGCCCTGCGCGAAGAAGAAGTCCGTGAAGGCGGCGGCGTTCTCGAGTCCGGCGTCCTTCGCCACGGCCTCCGCGGCTGCGGCCTCGGGCGACGACGAGCCGGACGTGTGCGCCCTCGACCCGCAGAAGGCCCTGTCCTACGAAATCCTGGACAAGATCGACGAGAAGTACGGGCCCGACGTGGCGGACGGCGTCGAGTACCAGTGGAAGCGGATGATGGGAAGCAGCAAGGAAGCGGGCGACCACAACATCCCGGGTGTCGGCCGTGACCTGACGGCCATGGCCGAGTACTTCAAGAAGTGGCGCGGAAAGGCCACCCACAAGGACCCGGACACGGGCAACGGCGTCGCCTACGACAAGGACAAGGGCGTGGTCGTCATCATCACGGCCCGGTTCATCCACGGATACAAGATGTCCGAGGCCGACTTCCTGAAGGCGGGAAAATATGTGCCGAAAAACTAGTGAAACGGGAGGAGGACACTCATGCGAACGGAGTTCGAGCTGACCCGCGACGGGGAGGATTTCGTCGCGCGGCTCGACCCGTCCCAGGCGAGAGCCCTGGACGAGGCGCTGAGCTACGCGCGCCGCGCGGACGCCACCGACGCGTACCTGAGAGTGCTGCTCGGCGCCGGCCGGGAGGTGGTCGACGGCCTGGTACAACGCTTGCGCGGTCCCCACTCCCAGCCGTTCGAGGTGCGGCTGCGGCCGGAGGAGCTCCATGTGGTGCTGAGCGCGCTGACCAACGCCGCGGCGCACTTCGTCTCGGCCGAGGGCCGGTTCTCCCAGGAGCCCTTCCTCATACGGCTGGGTTTCTACCGGGAGAACTTCGACGCGTTGGCGCTGGCCATCGTCAACGCGGCCTACCGGGCGTACGAGGCCCAGGCCGACGAGGTGACCGGATGAGACTGCGCATCCGCCTCACCCGTGACGGTGAGGAGTTCATCGCCCGGCTCCGCCCGTACCACGCCGATGTCCTCCACCGGGCACTGACCTGCCTGCGGGCCGGCGCACACGGGGAAACGGACCTGGCCGTACAGGTCGGCGCCGGTCCGGAAACCGTGGACGCCCTCGCCGCACGTCTCGCCGGCGACCAGCCGAGGTCATTCGACCTGCGGCTGTCCGCAGCCGAGGTGCACCTTCTCCACAGTGCGCTGACCGCCGTGCCGCTGATGTTCCTGGACGGCAGCGACCGTCTGTTCTCGGAAGAGCGGTTCCACCAGGAGACGGGCTCCTTCAGGGAGCATTTCGACTCCCTGGCGCGCAGCCTCGTGGAAGAGGTCTCCAAGGCATGACCATGGCGAGGGCCCGGAGACCCGCGCTCCGGGCCCTCGTCCCGTTCCGCTACGGCGTAGCCTCGATCACGTGTACACGGAGCGGGCATCCCGGCTGGCCGGTGCGGTGGTGTGGACGAACACCCCCTCCGGCGGCGATGAGGGGCGCGTTCTGCCGGACGGGTGTATGGACCTGCTCTGGAACGACGGGCGGCTGCTGGTCGCCGGTCCGGACACGCGGGCATTCGTCACCGAAGGTGAGCCACGGAGCTGGGCCGGCGTCCGCTTCTACCCGGGTACCGCGCCCGCCCTCCTCGGGGTGCCCGCGCACGAGCTGCGTGACCGGCGGGTCGCCCTCTCCGACCTGTGGCCGGCCTCTGAGGTGCGGCGGCTCACGGCCCGGGTGAACGGGGCTCCGGACCCGGCGAGCGGGCTGGAGGAGGTGGCCGTGGCGTGTGCGGCCGCCGCCGATACCTTTGACCCACTGCTCCAGCAGATCGTCACAGCCCTCGACGCGGGCCGCCCGGTCGCCGCCACCGCCGACGAACTCGGCCTTGGAGCACGCCAGTTGCACCGCCGCTCGCTGGCCGCCTTCGGCTACGGCCCCAAGACCCTGGCCCGTATCCTGCGGCTGCGCCGCGCCCTCGCACTGGCCCGGGGCGGGGTGCCCTTCGCGGACACGGCCGCCCGGGCCGGATACGCCGACCAGGCCCATCTGGCCCGCGACGTCAGGGAGTTGGCGGGGCTGCCGCTGGGCGAGCTACTCGCCGGCCGGGGCTAGCGGGGCGAACAGGTCCACCCCGTTGCCGTCCGGGTCGAGCACGACGGCGTACCGCTGCCCCCAGAAGGCGTCCCAGGGCTTGAGCTCGCCGTGGTACCCGGAGCCCACCAGCTCCTCGTACAACGCGTCCACGTCCGCCGGCCCGTCGCACCGCAGGGCCAGCGAGGTCCGGCCCCCTCCGGCGGGCGGCTGCCACGCGGGGAGGAAGGAGCGGACCGTCTCCTCGGTGTCGAACATCAGCCGGAGCCCGCCGGGCAGTGCGGCCTCGGTGTGCGGCTGGTGCTCGGCGCCCTCCGGGAAGGCGAACCCGAGCCGGCGGTAAAGGGCGACGGACGCGGCCATGTCGGAGACGACCAGGCCAATGGCATCGAATCGTGCGGTCATGAGGCCACCGTAGGCAGGCCCGGAACGACCGGTCTTGAAGGAAACGGACACCGGGCCCGGAACCAGCACCCGTGTGTCCGATCCGTTCAAGACCATCTCCCGGCCGGCCCCGTAACGTCGCCGCCATGACGGCCACGACACAGCGTTCCCGGCACCTCGGCATCCCGATCGACCGCCCCGCCCAGGAGGTCTACGACTACGTCTCCGACCCGGTCAACGTCCCCGGCTGGGCTCCCGGGCTGGTCCGCTCCATCGAGCGGGTGGACGGTCAGTGGGTGGGGGAGTCGCCCATGGGGCGGATCGTGGTCGTGTTCACGCCCAGGAACGAGTTCGGCGTGCTCGACCACGACGTCACCCTGCCCTCGGGGCGGACCGTGCACAATCCGATGCGGGTGATCGCCGACGGCGACGGCTGCGAGGTGGTGTTCACCCTGCGCCGGCGGCCCGGGATGAGCGACGAGGAGTTCCGCCGCGACGGCGAGGCGGTATCCGCCGACCTCACCGCCCTCAAGCGGCTGATGGAACGGTCCTAGTCCTCCTGGTCCTCCCTAGTCCGCCGTCTCCGACTCGTAGTGGATGGTGCCGTCCTCGTCCATCGTCGGGTGCATCTTCATCGGGCCGTACTCGTCGATGTCCGACGGACGCGGGACTTCCGGCCCGTCGGGGCCCATGCGCAGGAAGCGTTCGACGCGGCAGATCCGGAAGTGACGGTCGTCGAAGCGGAACTCGTCGGCGCGGTCGAGCGCCCTGTACTCCTCGGCGGCGCGCGCGTACTTCGCCTTCTTGGCCTCGTCGTACTGGTACAGCAGGGCCCAGATCTCGGACATGCCGTTGTAGAGCAGGCGCCGGGCATCGTGGGGTGTGGCCATGAGCGTGCCGCGGGGCTGCCAGCCGTGGCGGCCGCGCTCGACCACGCCGAATCCGGTGGGCAGCAGCACGGGGTCCGGATGCGTGGCTACCGCGCGCTCGGAGTCCTCGCGGACGTCGGAGGGAAAGTGGGCTCCCTTGTACGCGAAGCCGCTCAGCCCCAGCCGCAGCGCGCCCGCCGCCAGGCCGTCCGGGCGGGCGGGGTCGAGGACGAAGCCGATGTCCGGGGACGCGGTGTCCTTCGCCCGCTTGTCCCACGAGCGTCGCACCGGTTCCAGGTCGGTGGGGCGCGGCGGCTCGAGACCGTCGTCGCCGCAGCGCGCGAACTCGTCGCCGCGTACGACCCGGTAGCGCACCCCGCAGGCCTCCACCTCGTTCACCGGTTCGCGCTCCATCACCGCGACGGCGGCCAGCAGTTCGCGCCGGACGGCCGGGTCGTCGGTGTCGTCCTTGGCCATGAACCACAGGTGCGAGTGCAGCCCGTCCCGGGCCACCTGCGGCATGCCGTCCGTCACCGGCTTCAGCAGCCGCCACTGCGGCCCCAGGGCGGGATCCTGCGCGGCGACCCCGAAGACCGGCCCGCGCAGAGTCAGAGCGGGATAGCGCCGCGAGGCGTCCATCGCGTCGGCCTCCCGCACCCAGGCGGCGGGGTCGTCGCGGCGGACCAACTCCTCCTGGAGAGCGTCGATCTGTTGCTGCCAGTCATCGTTCATGCACGCATTGTCCTGGACGGGAGGGGCCGCGGGAGGCCGGACGATCCAACAAAGCCGGTTGTCGGAACCAGGCGCGGATGCCGCGGCGCCGTCCTACGGCCCAGCCCAGCCCGGCCCAGCCCGGCCCATCGAGGTCCCGAGCGTCCCACGCCTCGTCGGGACGCCGCCGACCGGCGCGTGAGCCGTCCCTGGGCGGTCCGTGAACGCCGGGAAGGCTCGCCCTGTCCGGGGGCCGGACGTGAGGCTGTGCGGTGCCAGACGAGACGAGCCGCCCCAGGGGTGACCCGCGGGGGACGGCGGTTCGGAAAGGAACACCGTATGAGGATGCGCAATCGGGCCATGGCGATGGTGACGGCCGTGTTGCTGGGGGGCGGGGCCACCGGGATCGCCCTGGCACCGGCCGCGAACGCCGCTCCCTACTTCGGCATCGACGGCGGCGGCGCCGTCACCAACGACTGGGAGGACGAGGAGAACCTCGGCGTCGAGGCCTACGCGAGGGGCAACGCCATCGCCCTGTGGGAGACCGTCCTGTGGGCGGACGGTGCCCTGTGGGAGGACGACGAGGGCGAGTGGAGGCCCTTCAAGAAGAGCCAGATCGACGGCTCGTTCGGACCGGAGACCGAGTCGGCCACGCAGTGGTGGCAGAGCCGGCACAACCTCCCCGAGACCGACGGCACCGTCGTCAGCGAGAGCTGGGACTTCGCCCAGACCCGGCTGCAGAGCCCGCCGGGCAACATCGTCCAGTACAAGGGCGACGCGCGGAACGTCAACTTCAAGCGCGTGGGCGGCAAGTACCAGGTGAAGCTCAAGAACGTCGGGCCCTGGAAGAACGCGCACTACCGCACGGTCGGCTGAGTGCCCCGACGAGCGGGTGACCCCGGGGTCACCCGCTCCAAGTCGGCAGCGCCCACAGCAGCCCCGCCACCAGCACGACGATGACCGCGAAGGAGACCAGCGCCGCCGCCCGCCACCGCCGGTACTCGGCACCGGGCGGCGGCGCCGCGACGTCCACCGCCTGCCCGGCCGGCCCCGTCGCACCGCGCGGCCACATCGGGTCGGCCAGCTCCCACACCGCCAGCAGCCGCGCCTGATCCGCCCCGGCCACCCGGCACAGCGCCTGCACCGCTCCCCTCGGCGGCTGTTTGGCCCCGCTGAGATACCGCTGCCACGACGACTTGCTGTACGCCGTCCGCCGCGCCAGCTCGGCCAGGCTCAGACCCGTGCGGTCCTTCAGGGACCGCAGTTGCTCGACCAGATGCCGTGCCTCCCTCGGCAGTACGTCCGGAAGCGGCTGCCAGCGTGTCATGGTCGTCCCCCCACTGCCCGCCGCCGCCCCGCCCCCGGGCAACGGCCCCTCCCCACCGCATCGTTCGACGCCGGACCGTCCGGACCAGTTCCCCGTGGCGACGGGCGCGCGGCGCGCGTAGGGGTGTGAGACGACCGGCCGAGCGACCGGCCGAGCGACCCGTCAGCGGGTGCCGGCGCACGCGCGTGACGAACGCCCTATGCCCGCGGGGCCGCCGTACTGGCCCTTTCCACCAACCGTGTCGACAACTCCGTCCGCGTGCTCTCCGGGCGGTGCCCGTCCATCACGCGCAGCAGCGCGCGCAGGGCCGTCGCGGCCATCTCCGACAGCGGCTGGCGGACCGTCGTCAGGGCCGGGGAGGCCCAGCGGGCCTCGGGCAGGTCGTCGAAGCCCACCACACTGACATCGTGCGGGACCTTCAACCCCCTCTCGGCCAGGGCCTGGTAGACCCCCAGCGCCATCCGGTCCGAGCAGACGAAGACGGCCGTCGGCGGCTCGGGCAGGTCGAGCAGTTCCAGCGTGCGGCGGTGGGCCAGGCTCTCGTCGAAGCCGGCGTGCCGTACGTACTCGGCGCGGTGCCGGATCCCGGCCGACGCGAGCGCGGAGCGGTAGCCGGCGACCCGGGCGCTGCTGCACATCGTGCGCCGGTCGCCGGCGATGACGGCGACGCGCTCATGCCCCAGGGACAGCAGATGCCCGGTCGCCGTCAGACCGCCCTGCCAGTTCGCCGCCCCCACCGACACCACGCCCTCCGGCGGCTCCTGGACCGGGTCGATCATCACGAACGGGATGCGGTGCTGCTCCAGCCAGGCGTACTGCGAGTCGCTCAGCTCTGCCAGATTGAACAGGACCCCGGAGGAGCCCCGGGCGACCAGCTTGTCCAGCCAGCCGCGCTCCGGGCGGCCGACCCGGGAGCGGGTCAGCGCGGCCGACACCACGACCTCCAGGCCCGCGTCGTGCGCCGCCTCCTCCACCCCGTGCAGCACCGCGCCCGACCAGGAGCTCTCCAGTGAGTGCACGACCAGGTCGACGAGCCGGGGCGCCTTCGCCGCGTCGAACCGGGGTCTGCGCACATAGCCGAGCCGGTCGAGCGCCTCGGTGACCCGGCGGCGGGTCTCGGGCGCCACGTCCTCCCGTCCGTTGACCACCTTGGACGCGGTCGGCACCGACACCCCCGCCTCGCGGGCCACGACCGCCAGCGTCGGACCTGCCGCCGCGCTCGCACTCGCCGTACGGACCATCGGGAACCCACCTCTCCACCGGACAGAAAGCGCTTCCTACTCTAGGTCTGCGGCGGGACGGCGGGTAGACACGTGACCGAAAGCCCTGGCGACGACGTCCTGGGCGCGCGGTGTGGCCGGCGAGGCCGTCGCCGACAGAAGAGCGAGCTCCGGTGATGACGTCTGTCATGTTCAGCGATGACAGGTCTCACTGCCGACGCGGCGGCGCCGGCAGAACACTGGACTTCGCATGAACGGCCGGCGCCGGAACGGAGGGCGTCGCGTACCCACCGGTTCCGGCGCCCCCATGCGCCCAGCAGAAGGACATCAGATGCACCGAGCCTTATCCCTCGCGCTCGCCGCCGCCGCGGTGACAGTGACCGCCTTGCCGGGGGTGTCGGTGGCGGCGACGCCGGACACCGTGCGGTGGGGCCCCTGCCCGGAGGAGGTCGCCGCGCCCCGTCTCGAGTGCTCGACACTCGAAGTCCCGCTGGACTACCGCGAACCCGACGGCCGCCAGATCGAGATCGCGATCTCCCGGCTGGCGAGCAGGGAACCCTCCAAGCGCCGCGGCGTGCTGCTGACCAATCCGGGCGGTCCAGGCGGTACGGGGCTCAACTACCCAGCCGTCCTGGCCGGTTCAGGACTGCCGCGGAAGGTGTTGGACTCCTACGACGTGATCGGCTTCGACCCGCGTGGCGTCGGCCGCAGCACGCCGGTGACCTGCGATCTGACGCAGGAGCAGCAGTACCGCGGCAACTTCCCGCCGTACGCGCACACCGCGGCCGACGTCGCGCGGGAGGCGCCGAACGCGCGGACCGTCGCCGAGCAGTGCGCCACCTCGCGGACGGCGTGGATGCTGCCGCACACCACCACCGCGAACACCGCGCGCGACATGGACCGGATCCGGGCCGCGCTGGGCGAGCCGAAGCTCTCGTACCTCGGTGCCTCCTACGGCACCTCCCTCGGTGCGGTGTACACGACGCTGTTCCCGGGGCGCAGCGACCGGATCGTGCTCGACAGCAACATGGGTCCCGGCGGTTACGACTACACAGCGATGCGGATGTTCGCCCGTGGACTGGAGGACCGTTTCCCGGACTTCGCGAAGTTCGCGGCCGAGCGCCCCGAGTACGGCCTGGGCACCACACCGGAGCAGGTGACCGCGAAGTTCTTCGAACTCGCCGAGCGGCTGGAGGAGAAGCCGGTCCAGGGCATCGGCGGCATGGAGTTCCGCGGGTTCACGTTCGAACGTCTCTACGCCGACGGGTTCATGCCCGAGCTGGCCCAGTTCTGGCAGGCGGTCGACACGGACCGGCCGGTGCCGTCCGTTCCGACGTTGCCGAACATGGAGAACCTCATGGCCGCGCGTTTCTACGTGATATGCGGTGACACGCGCTGGCCGGGGACGGTCCGGGAGTACCAGCGCAATGTCGCGGTCGACCGGCAGAAATATCCGATGCTGGGCGCGTCCACGGCCGGCATCGGGCCGTGCGCGTTCTGGCCGGCCGAGCGGGTCGAGCCGCCGGTGCGGATCGGTGACCGGGGTCCGTCGAACGTGCTCATGGCGCAGAACGAGCGCGACCCGGGGACACCGCTGGCCGGCGCCCGGGAGTTGCGGAGGGCGTTCGGAAAGCGGGCCACGATGGTGACGGCCGACCAGGGCGGACACGGCGTCTATCCGTTCGGTCGCAACACGTGCGCGAAAGACGCGGTGACGACGTTCCTGACCACCGGGCAGCGCCCGCCGCGGGACTTCGCCTGCGCGGCGGAGCCGACCAAGTGAGCAAGTAACGGGAGCGAAGGGCATGTTCAAGGAGTGGCGGCATCGACGGGCCGTGCAGCGGGTCAAGCCGGGGGACGGGCGACCGCTGAAGCGTTTCCGCTGGTGGCAGATGCTCACCCGGGCACTGTTCCATCTTCGGCTGGTGAACGACGACGGCCGGCAGACGGACTACGCCGTCGACGTCAGGCACCAGAGTCAGCCGGACGGTTACGTCAAGGCCCACCTGTACCTCGACGGCAGACATCACGCCGAGTCCAGAGTCCCCGCCGTCTTCCCCGTCCGGGGCGGCACCGTCGAAGTGAGGGCGAGCAACTTCGGGCTCAAGCGCTGCCACTACGTCACGGTCGAAGGAGACGAGTTCCCGCTCGTCCCGGACCCCGCCTCCGCCGAGGGGCGCCGCGCCCGCCTCGACCGGTCGCACCCCGCGCTGAGCCGCGGTATGGGTTTCCTCTCGGCGATCGTGCTCGTCATCGGCCTGGTTCTTCTGATCCTCCAGCTCGCCGAACAGGTCACCCGGGACCCGGAAGGCCTCGCCCAGTACGTCGGGACCTTCATCTCGCCGGTCGATCTGTCCGCAGGGGCCAACGCGGTGGTCGGGCTTGTCACCGTGGCGGCCAGCACCGAACGGGCGCTGCGGCTGCGCTACCACTGGCTGCTCGACGGCGGGGTGGGTTGAGCGACTGCCCGGTTCAGCCGACGGGCGGCATGTCCGTGGGGCTGGAGTCGAGTCCGGGCCTCCTGCCGGCCCAGGCGCCGCGGGTGAAGTCCGGGATCCCGACCGGGCGGCCCTGCCTCGCCAGGGAGGCGGCGGAAAGCGGGACCGCCGCGCACCAGGCGGCCGAGTCGTACACGTCGATGTCGGGCACCAGCCCGGCGCGCATCAGCTGGACGGTGCGCCACTGCAGGACGTAGTCCATGCCGCCGTGGCCGCCGTTGTTCGCGGCGTCGTCGCCGACCTTCCGCCACAGCCAGTGGTCGTACTCCTTGCGGTAGTCGGCGAAGTCGCGCCAGGTGTGGCCGCCGTGGTCCGGTTCCAGGTAGACGCGCGCTCCGGTCGGGGCGGGCCCGGTGTAGTCCTCGACGATCCCCCGGCTGCCGGCGAGGGTGTTGATCCTGCTGTACGGCCGGGGTGAACTCACGTCGTGCTCGGCCCGGATGATCCTGCCCTTCTCGGTCTCGATCAGGCAGGTGACCAGGTCGCCGTTGATGTACGTCTCCTGCCAGGACGGGTGCTCCCGGGGGACGAAGCGCTCGCGGTAGTCGGCCAGTCCCTTCGGCGCGGTCGCGGTGGCGGACAGGGTGGCCATCCGGTCGCCGCGGTTGACGTCCATGGCCGCCGCGATCGGGGCCAGCCCGTGCATGGGGTAGAGGGACGCGGTGCTGCGGGTGTGCCACAGCCGCCGCCAGGAGTCGGTGTAGTACGTGTCGGAGAAGAGGAGTTCACGCAGGTCGTGGAGGTAGCCGCCATGGCCGTTGGTGATGTCGCCGAACACGCCGGCGTGCGCCATCCTCAGCATGGCCAGTTCGTTGCGGCCGTAGCTGCAGTTCTCGGCGAGCAGCAGATGCCTGCGGGTGCGCTCGGAGGTGTCGACCAGGTCCCACAGCTGGCGCAGCTCCGTCGCGACGGGCAGCTCCACCACGGCGTGTCTGCCGCTCAACAGCGCGGCTCTGCCGTGTTCGTAGTGGAACTCCCAGGGCGTGGCCACATACACGAGGTCGATGTCGTCGCGCCGCAGCATCCGGGCGTAGGAGCCGGCCGATCCGCCGTACTCGGCGGGGCGGGGCTCGCCCTTGCCCACCAGCCGGTCGGCGGCGCGACGCGCGCGGTCGGCCCGGATGTCGCAGACGGCGGTCACGGTGCAGCCGGGCACGGCCGCCCAGCCCTCGACCATGCCGCCGCCGCGGTTGCCGAGTCCGATGACACCGACGCGGACGGTTCTGTGGGCCTCGAACGGAACGCCGATCATCGACTTCTGCCCGGGGCGGCGGGGCGCCTGCCCGGTCGTGGCGGCCGCGGCCGGGGGCGCGGCGGTCATCCCGGCCGCGAGCGCACCGGTGGCGACGGCTCCGCCCAGGAGCAGCCGGCGTGAGACAGCGGGTGTTTTGGACATGACGGCAACACTCCTCGGTGGGGTGGCTCGCATCACTGCCGGGGCACTGTCGTTACTTCCGGGGCATGACTCTGAGGGCTTCGACAGTTACATGTCAATACGTGCTCGATGGACAGCAGTTCCGAGCAGGATCGAGCATCACTTGTCGAAACCCCGAACGCGCCGACGCCCTCAGTCGGGTACGCAGGTCAGCCGGAACCCGGTGAAGTCCGCCGTGAACGCCGCGTCCACGAGGTCCCGGGCGTGGATGCCCGCCATCGCACCGGTGAACCGCAGCCGGGAGCCGTGGTCGTCGGACAGCCGGCTGAAGTCCAGGGCCGGTCCGACCGCCGTACGCACCCCGCCCCGTACGTACCAGAAGCGGGCGGCGGCACCCTCGACCGTCACGCCCAGCGTCATCGGTGCCGCCACCGGCACCTCCACCACCGCGACTTGTCGCGCACCGTCCTCATCCCGCTCCACCAGGCTGAGGACCGTACGACCACCCCCGCCCCACTGCTGCCCACGCTGCGGCTCGCCCTCCGGTTCCGCCCAGGTCAGGTCCAGGCTGAGATACGCCTCGGCGTCGTACCGGAGCACCAGACCCGCCGCCTGGGTGAAGGCCACCGGCCGTGCGTCGACGGTGACTTCGGCCTCCGCGCGGTGCTCGGTGACACGCTGGGCCAGCAGGCCGGCCGCCCAGCGGGACTCCGGCCCGTGCCGGCCGCGCAGCCGGATCCAGCCCGGCCGTGCCGTCGTGTCGGCCCAGGACGGGTCCGGCGCCTCGCGCAGGGTGCTCCACGGCCAGGACAAGCCCTCGGGAGGGGCGGCGGGCGGCAGCGGGTGCGGCCGGGTCGGCACGTCGACGTCCACCGCCGGGTGCCAACCGCCCTGCCGCAGCCGGGGCCAGCCCTCCGCGTCCCAGGTCACCGCCTGGATCGCGGTCTCCCGGCCGAGTGTGCAGCGGCGGCCCTTCGGCGTGTGCAGCGGACGGGCCGTCAGGTGACTGAGCAGCCACTGCCCGTCCGGCGTCTCGACCAGCTCGCCGTGCCCGGCCTTCTGCAACGGCACGCTCTCGTCGTCCCGCGTGGTCAGCAGCGGCCGGTCGTCGAGTGCGTACGGCCCGGTCAGCTCCCGGCTGCGGGCCACCCGCACCCCGTGCTCCCAGCCCGTGCCGCCCTCCGCGAGCACCAGGTAGTACCAGCCGTCGCGCCGCAGCAGCTTCGGCCCCTCGATCAGCCGGTCGTGCTGGAGCAGCAGACGCGTCTCCCCGAGGGGTGTCAGTGTGTCCCGGTCCAGCTCCGTGACGACGATCCCGGCGAACCGCCGCCCTCCCGGCCGGTGGTCGTTCTGCAGGTTCAGCAGCCACAGCCGGCCGTCCTCGTGGAACAGAGCCGGATCGAAGCCATGGCTCGCGACCCGGCGCGGGGCGCTCCACTCGCCGCCCACCTCGGTCGCCGTCGAGACGTACGTGTCGAGATCGAAGTACGGCGTGCCGACCGACCGTACGACGGTGTACGTCACCCAGAACCGTTCCCCGTCCCAGCTCAGCGACGGCGCCCAGATCCCGCCCGAGTCGGGCACCCCGGCCAGCGAGCCCCCGGGAGCCGCGCCTTCGACGTGCCCCGCGTACTCCCAGTGGGCCAGGTCCCGGGAGCGGTGGAGCGGGATCGTCGGGAACCACTCGAAGGAGCTGGTCGCCACGTAGTACCAGTCGCCGGCCCGGACCAGGGAGGGATCGGGCGCGAAGCCGCGGAGGACGGGGTTGTGCAGGACGGTCACGGAAGGGCTCCGGGTCGAGGTGGGCACCCGGGGGCCGCGAGGAGTCAGGGTCACCCACGGCCCCCGGGAGTCGGGGGAAAGGGTTACTTGAGGGCGCCGAGCGTCACACCCGTCCGCCAGTAGCGGCGCATCGCGACCATCATGATCGCCATCGGCACGATGGACAGCAGCGCGCCGGTCAGCACCAGACCGGTCAGGTCGATCCCGGACTCCAGCCGGGTGCCGGTCCAGTTGTAGAGGCCCAGGTTGAGCGTCCAGTTCTCCTTGCCGCGCAGCACGGTCAGCGGCAGGAAGAAGGCGTTCCAGGTGTTCACGAAGGCCAGCAGGAACACCGTCGCGCCGCCCGTCGTCATCATCCGCAGCACGATGCTGAAGAAGATCCGCAGCTCGCCCGCGCCGTCGATCCGGGCCGCCTCCAGCAGCTCGTAGGGGATCGTGGCCTCGGTGTACACCTTGGCCAGATACACGCTGAACGGGTTGATCAGGCAGGGGATCAGCATCGCCCACGGGGTGTCCACCATGCCGATCGCCGAGAACAGCAGATACAGCGGGAGCGTCAGCAGCGCGATCGGGATCAGGAACGAGCCCACCACACACGCGAAGATCGCGCTACGACCCGGGAAGTCGAAGCGGGCCAGTCCGTAACCGGTCGCGAGGGCGATCAGCGTGCCGCCGAGCGAGCCGGCACCGGCGTAGAGCAACGAGTTCGCCGTCCACCGCAGGAAGATGCCGTCCTGGTAGGTGAACACCTGATGCAGGTTGTCCCACAGATGCCAGCCCGAGAACCACAGGCCGTTGCTCTGGTACAGCGCCGTGCGGTCCTTGGTCGCGGCGACGATCAGCCACCACACCGGGAACAGGCTGTAGACGCTCGCCAGGACCAGTCCGACGAGGAGGAAGCGCTGCCCGCCCCGCCCGCGCGAGGCCGGATCCGGCCGGGACAGGCGCCGCACACCCCGGACCTCGGGCCGCTCGGTGGCGGTCCGCTCGGTCAGCACCATCAGTCGGCCTCCTTCGAGGTGAGCCGGTAGAAGAGGAAGGAGGCGACGCCCAGGATCAGGGCGAGCAACACGGACAGCGCGGCGGCGTAGTTGTAATTGCCCGCGTTGAACGCCTGGTTGTAGATGATCATGATCGGGGTGAAGCTGTCGCTGACCGTCTGCGGGGTGATGTTCCGGAACAGCGCCGGCTCGTTGAAGATCTGCAGCATCTGGATGATCGACAGCAGCCCCGTCAGGACCAGCGCGCCGCGCACGAACGGGATCTTGATGCTGCGCGCGATCCGCAGCTCGGAGGCGCCGTCCAGCCGGGCCGCCTCGAACAACTCGCGCGGCACGCCCTGCAGCGCCGAGTAGATGATCACCATGTTGTAGCCGATGCCGTGCCAGGTCAGCAGGTTGCCGATGGACGGCCACACCATCGACGGCGCGAAGAAGTTCCAGTCGAGGCCGAGGGCCTTGCCGATCGGGGTGAGCGGACCGACGTCGGGGCTGTAGAGGTTGACCCACACGATCGCCGCGACCACGCCGGGGATCATGTACGGCACCAGCAGCAGGATCCGGAAGCGGCTCGCCACCCGGGAGGCCAGCGCGTCCAGGAACAGCGCCAGCAGCAGGCTGACCAGCAGCATGAACGGGATCTGGACACAGGCGAAGAGCACCACCCGCAGGATGGAGCTCATGAACGCCGAGTCGGTCAGGCCCTGCGTGTAGTTGTCGAGCCCGGCGAACTCCGTCGTCGTGCCGCCGAGGCCGAGCCCGGACTGCTTCTCCGTGAACAGCGACTCGTGGACGGCGTAGCCGATGGGGAGCAGATAGAGGAAGACGAAGCCGAGCTGGAAGGGCACCGTGAACGCGGCGCCCTTCCAGCGCAGGGAGCGAGTCATCGATGCCTCAGCCCTTGACGCTGATACCGCGGGACTTCAGGTCCTTGACCGTCCACTCCTGCATGTGCGCGAGCAGGTCGGTGACCTTCTCCTGTTTGTTGACGACCTTGGCCCAGCCCGCCTGGAGCTCCGTGAACATCGCGGTCCAGTTCGGGCCGTAGGTCCAGTCGGTGGTGACGGTGCCCAGGCTGTCGGTGACGACCTTCTGCGCCGGCTCGTAGTTCTTGCCGAGCAGCTTCCGCGAGATCGACTCACCGACGTAGGAGCCGCTGTCCTTCAGCGCCGGCATCACGCCGTTGCCGGTCTCCGGGCTCGCCATCGTCTTGACGGCGTCCTGGTTCGTGGACATCCACAGCGCCGCCTTCGCCGCCTGCTCCTGGTTCTCGCACTGCTTGGTCACCAGGGTCACGCTGCCGGTCAGGTTCGTGCCGGCCGGCGTCTTGGCCGCCTCGCCCTGGTACGTCGGCCAGGGCGCAAGCGCCCAGTCGCCGAAGGACTTGGTGAAGTTCTGCACCATGCCGGCCATCTGCCAGGTGGAGATCTGCCGGGTGGCGGTGGCCCCGGTGTCGTAACTGCGCTGCACGGCCGCGTAGTCGGCGAAGGACAGCTTGGCGTTCAGGTCGTTGTCGATGATCTCCTGGATCACCTTCGCGGCCTTGAGGGTGCCCTCGTCCTGGAAGTCCACCTTCCAGGCGTTGCCGTCGATCGCGTACCAGTGCGCCCCGGCCTGCATCGCGAGCACCTCCAGGGTGCTCGGGTCCTCACCGGCGTAGTTGGTGATCTTGATGCCGTGCTTCTTCAGCACCTTGCCCGCGGCGATGAAGTCGTCCCAGGTGGCCGGGGGCTTCAGGCCGTACTTCTCGAAGATGTCGGTGCGGTAGATCGTGAACTGGGGTGCCGAGCTGGTGGGGACGCCGTAGAGCTTGCCCTGCACCTGCGCGCTCGCCCAGGCGCCGGTGTTGAACTCGTCCTTGTCGCCCTCGACGTACTGGGTGATGTCGGCGAGCGCGTCCTGCGACACCCAGCTGGTCACGTACTCGGCGGTGTTCTGCACCAGGCAGGGGGCGTTGCCGGCCTTCACCGCGTTGGTCAGCTGCTTCTGCATGGTCAGCTGGTCGGTGACCTTCGTGTACTTCAGCCGGATGTCCTTGTGCGAGGCGTTGAACGCCTTGACGACCGCCTCTTGGCCGTTGGCCCAGCCCCAGAAGGGGAGGGTGACCGGACCGGACTTCGACGCGGCGTCGTCGCCCGAGCCGGATCCGCCGCAGGCGGAGAGCAGACCTGTCAGCGCGATGCCCGCGACAGCGGCGGAGGCGAACCTTCTCCTTGGGCTGGTGAAGTTCATCTGACCGTGATCCTTCGGAATAGGACGTTCTCAGAACGAGAGGACGGCGGCGGCTCGGTGGTGCCGGCCGGGAACGGCGGCCGGAAAACCGTCGGCTCGCGGTTGCGGGGGTCGGCCAAGCAGAAGCTGTAGTAAGCGGTTGCTGGGACGGTAGGCGGACGGATCCGCTCAGAGCAAGAGGTGCGCGGCAATTTGTTACGGCGGATTGTCCGGCGGGTGGTCGCGGGCCGTACGGCGAGGCCTCGCGTTCGGTACGGCATACGCACAGGTCAAAGCGTTTCCAGAGGAGCCGGTGCGTGGCGCGGCGGACACGCCCCCGGCATCCGCGAGGGGTCGTAAAGTCTCCGGAAAACGGTTACGTAACGAAGCTTGTGTCAGGCGCGTGTCGCCGGCGGCCGCACCGAGTTGCGGACCACGACATGCGTGCCCAGCACCAGATGGTCGCCGTCGGCGCTCTTGCGGCGGCCCGCGCCGCCCTCGCGCCGGTCGGCCACCGCGCGCAGCGCGACCCGGCCCATCTCCTCGTAGGGCACGTGCACGGTGGTCAGTTGGGGCGTGAGCTGGGAGGCGAGCGGGATGTCGTCGTAGCCGACGATCGACACGTCCTCGGGCACCCGCAGCCCCGCCGCGCGCAGGGCCTGCGCCGCGCCCGCGGCCACCACGTCCGTGCCGGCGAGCACGGCGGTGAAGTCCGGTGTCTCGCGCAGGGCCGCCTCGACCGCCTCGTAGCCGTGCTCGTAGTCGTACGGGCCGTGCCGGACCATGCCCGGGCCGAAGGGCACGCCGTACGCCTCGAAGGCCCGCTGGGCTCCCTTCAACCTGCCCTGGGCGGTGGTCAGTTCGGCATGACCCGGCAGGACGAGGACGCGTCGGTGACCGGCAGACAGCAGATGGCTGGCCATCGCGTAGGCGCCGCCCTCGTTGTCGTAGTCGACGGTCGTCGCCGGGACGTCGCCCTCCAGCGGGGGCCTGCCCACCAGGACCAGGTGCGAGCCGGCCGCGTCCAGGGAACGGGCGAAGCGGGCCATGCGCAGCTGGTACTCGTCGTAGTCGTAGGCGCCGCCGAGCAGGATCACGGCCGCCACGCCCTGCTGCCGCATCATGTTCACCAGGGCCAGCTCGCGCTCCGGGTCGTCGCCGGTCGTGCCGACCAGGGAGAGCCAGCCGCGCAGTGTGGCGGCGCCCTCGACGCCCTTCGCGACGTGCGCGAACGCGGCGCCGGTGATGTTGTTGATGAGGATCGCCACCGTCGGTGTGCCGCCGCCGGCGAGGGAGCGGGCGTGGGCGTTGGTGACGTAGTCCAGGTCCCGGACCACCTTCATCACCCGGCGGCGCAGCTCCTCCGACACCGGGTAGTTGCCGGACAGCACCCGCGAGACGCTGGCCACCGAGACGCCCGCGCGCTCCGCGACATCGCGGATGGTCGCCCGGCCGGCGTCACTCGTCGCCTTGCGCTGACTCACCCTTGCGGCTCCTTCACGTAGTGGTCCGGCGTGTGGCCCGATGTGCGGCCCGTTGCCGTGCGCTCCGGCCCCTCGCGCCCCGGTCCGTCGCGCTCCGGTCTGTCGCGCCCCGGTCCCTTGGGCCCGACGCACCCGTGGTCCGGGCGCGCCCCGCACCGGTTCGGAAACCGTATCCCATCGTTACTCCAGGCTGGAGGGCCTGTGGACAGCGCACCGAAAGGGGCTGTCGCAGGTGCGCCGGCCCGCCCGCCACGGCGTCACGCCACCCGCGCCAGATCCGCACGCCGCACCTCGTGCACCGGTGGCACCCCCGCCGCCAGGCGCTCCAGTTCCTCGACCACGATGCGGCCGAGCCGCTCCAGTTCGTTGCCGAGCGAGCCCGCGATGTGCGGGGTGAGGAACACGTTGGGCAGGTGGTACAGCGGCGAGCCGGCGGGCAGCGGCTCCGGGTCGGTGACGTCGAGGACCGCGCTGAGCCGGCCCGAGAGCAGCTCACCGGTGAGCGCCTCGTGGTCGACCAGCGCACCGCGGGCGGTGTTGATGAGCACGCCGCCGTCCCGCACCAGGGCGAGCCGGTCGCGGTCGAGCATGTGGTGGGTCTCGGGGATGTCGGGGGCGTGCAGGCTCACGATGTCGCTGCGTCTGAGCAGGTCCTCCAGCGACAGTGCCTCGGCACCGAGCGCGGCGGCCTCGGCAGGGCTCACATACGGGTCGTGCAGCAGGACGGTGAGGTCGAACGGCCGCAGCAGCTCCAGCAGCCGGCGGCCCACCCGGGACGCGCCGACGACCCCGACGCGGCGTCCGAGGTTGCCGGTCGCGGCGGTCTCGCCGGGGCCCGGGTAGGCATGGGTGCTGCGGAAGTGCTCGCGGTGGTCGAAGGCGTCCTTGCCCACCAGCAGGATCATCGCGAGCGTGTACTCCGCGACGGGCAGGGCGTTGCCCGTCACCGCGCTGGAGACGGTGACCCCGCGTTCCCAGAGGGCCTCGCCCACCAGGGAGCGGACGGAGCCGGCCGCGTGCAGCACGGCGTCGAGCTTCGGGACCGCCGCGAGGACACCGGCGTCCAGGTGCGGGCAGCCCCAGCCGGTGATCAGCACCTCGGCGGCGGCCAGGGCACCGGCCGCGGCCGGATCGGCGAAGTCCCGCACCACCAGCGCGGGGTCGAGGTCGGCCGTGCGCCTCAGTCGCTCCATCAGCGGCGGAGGGAAGAGCAGCGGGAGGTGCACCGGGTCCATCGCGAACACGGTCCGCGGCAGCAGAGGGCTGGGCATGACTCTCCTGGAGCAGAGGATGACGGAGGGAAGAAACATTTTCAGAAAGCGTCTTCTACCGTAGATCCGCTGTGAAGCGGCGGTCAATCGGCTGGGGCGGGGATGACGGCGGGAGATGCCGGTTCCCGTGCAACGTCTTTGATGAGGCCAGGTCGTGGCGCGAGAGGAAGGACGGGATCGGCGGGGTGGGGGAGTGGAGCGGGTGCGGTCGCCCGGATCGGGTCGGGGGCGGCGACCCCGCCGTTTGGCTCAAGGAGAGCCTTGCAGTGGAAATCGATTACCACGGTTTCGGCGAGAGAGGGCGGGGTCCGTGTGCCCCTCCGTCTACGTCTCAGCGCCCGGACGGTGCGTTCAGCAACCGGTTCCCGAACTGTTGCCCCGTCGAGGGCGTAGATACCCCCTGGTCACGACGGCGGGGGCACTCTCCGATGGCTTGATCACGCCGACTGGAAACAGGTCTGATCCGTCCTCAAGCTGATGACGGCGAGGTTACACAGTCTTTTCGAAAATTCGTCAAGGCTCTTGACGCGCCCTGCCGACCGGAAGAAGCTCTGCCCCACGCACAACAACCGGTTGCCTAGCGCGCCGGAACCGCAAGGAGGTGGTGCGTTCATGCACCCTCGTGCTGGTGCTTCCCTGAGCCGCCGCCGATTCCTCGCCCTCTCGGCCGCGGGCGCCGCGACCGGCGCGGCGACGCTGAGCGGCTGCGCGATGCGGGTGTCGACCGGCGTCGGCGGATCGGGCGAGACCATCACCGTGATGGTCAAGCCCGGCGAGATCACCCCGGACGACGTCAAGCAGGCCCACAAGGACCTGGGGATCAGGATCGTCCTGGTCAAGTACGACATCACCAAGCTGATCGCGATGACGACCACCGGCAACCCGCCCGACCTGGTGCGCGGCGTAGGCGCCATCGACGCACCGTACTTCGCGGCGCGTGACCTGATGGAAGACCTGGACCCGTACTTCGCCCGGAGCACCGTCCTCAGACCCGAGGACCTCGACCCGGTCAACGACCTCTGGCGCTACGACGGCAGGACCCAGGGCAAGGGACCGCGCCACGGCATGGCGAAGGACTTCTCCCAGGACTCCATGTACTGGTACAACACCTCACTGTTCGACCGGGCGGGGGTCGAGCCGCCGCCGGAGACGGAACCGGTCACCTACGAGGAGTGGCTGGAGAAGGCGCGGCGCCTCACCCGGCGGAAGAACGGCCAGACGACCGTCTTCGGCGGCAGTTACAACGGCCTGATGAAGTCGAGCCTGCTCGCCTGCCTGACGGCGGCGGCCGGGGGCAGCCTCTTCACCGACGACTTCACACGCGTCGACTTCACCGCACCCGAGGCCCGCAAGGCGCTGGACTGGTACATCGGGTACTGCAGGAACAAGGTCGGGCCGAGCCCTGTCCAGCCGGATCCCAACGCCTGGGACGGACCCACCTACCAGGCCAACCGTATGGCCATGTCGAACTCGGGCTACTGGCTCGGCGGCATGATCGGCACCGACCGGAAGCTGGCCGAGGTGTCCCGCCTCGCACCCGCCCCGGTCTTCGGGGGCGGCCCGCGCATCAGCCCCTGCCAGGGCGGGACCGGCCTGTGGATGCCGAAGAAGGCCCGGAACAAGGACGCCGCATGGCGGGTCTTCGAGTGGTTCTTCGGCGAGGCGCCGGCCAAGGCGCGCGCGTCCGGCGGCTGGGGCATTCCGACCCTGAAGTCGCTGCGCCCGCTGATGCCGGCGCGGCAGGAGTACCAGAAACGGGCCCTGGAGGTGCAGAACGCCGAGCTGAAGCACTACTCGGTGATCTCCTTCACGCCGTACGCCTCGGCGGACGCGCTCGACGCCCTCTTCAACCAGATCGCCCCGGCGGCGATGACCGGCGGGATGTCCGTCGACACCCTCGCCGGACGCCTCGACTCCGCCATGAACGAGCAGCTGAAGCGCGGTAAGGAGCAGGTGGGATGACGACCGGGCAGATCACCCCCGTCGCCGGACGGACACACGCGGCGGCGGCCGGGAAACCGGCGGCGGTCCGGCCGAGGACGTCCATGACCGCGCGCAGACACCGGGCGTTCTACTTGTTCACCGCGCCCTGGATCATCGGTTTCCTGCTGCTGACGATCATCCCCATGGCGTATGCCCTGTGGCTCAGCTTCACCACCTTCGACGGCCTCTCACCTCACTGGAGCTACGTCGGACTGGACAACTACCGCGAGCTGTTCTCGGACTCGGCCACCTGGGACTCCCTGGGCCGCGCCGGTCTGTTCGCGCTGACGTCGGTACCCCTGTCGATCATCGCCGGACTCGCCCTCGCGGTCCTGGTCAACCGTCCGCTCAAGGCGCGTGGACTCTTCCGCACCCTGCTCTACCTCCCGGCCGTGGTGCCGCCGGTCGGCGCGGGCCTGGCGTTCAAGCAGCTCTTCGACCAGAACTCCGGCGCCGCCAACGGCGCGCTGAACCTGTTCGGCATCGACGCCGTGGGCTGGCTCGCCGACCCCTACGCCCGTTACGTGCTGTTGATGACGGTGCTGTGGACCGCGGGAAACGTCATGATCATCTCGCTGGCGGGTCTCCAGGACGTGCCCCGGGAACTGCACGAGGCCGCCCGCGTCGACGGTGCAGGCGCCTGGCGGACCTTTTGCAGCATCACCGTGCCCCTGCTGTCACCCGTCCTGCTGTTCCAGACGGTGACCGGCATGATCGCCTCGGTCCAGACCATCATGCCGCTGCTGCTGGCCCCCGACGGCACCACGGGCGGCGTCACCCTGGTCCCGCAGTCCAACTACCTCTACATGATGCACGTGTTCGCGCAGTACTTCGCGATCGGCCGCTACGGCTACGCCTCCGCACTGCTGTGGGTGCTCTTCGTCCTGATCCTCGTCGTGACCGGCCTCATCTTCAGGTTCACGTCCGGCGTGGTGTTCTACAACGTCGACCCGGAGGCGAAGAAGTGACCGCCACCAGCCTGCCCCCCGACTCGCCGGTCCGCGTGAAGGTACGCGTCGGCCGGCTCGTCCTCTACACGACCCTCGTCGTGATCACCGGGCTCTTCGTCGGCCCCTTCGGCTGGCTGGTCGTCTCCGGCCTCAAGACCCAGGCCGAACTGGCCTCCTCCCCGGTCCGCTGGCTCCCCGAGCACTTCCAGTGGCACAACTTCACCGACGCCCTGACCCAGATCGACTTCCTCGGCTACGCCCGCAACTCCCTGATCATCGCCCTCGTCTACGCCACCCTCGTCACCCTCAGTTCGGCATGGGTCGGCTTCGGCTTCGCCCGCCTGGAAGCGCCCGGCAAGAAGACCCTGTTCGGCATTCTGCTCGGCTCGATGATGCTGCCGCAGCTGGTCACCCTGCTGCCGACCTACCTGATCTTCGCGAAGCTCGGCATGGTCGACACATACTGGCCGTGGGTGCTGTGGGGCCTGGCGTCCGCGCCCTACCTGGTCTTTCTCTTCCGGCAGTTCTTCGCCGGTCTGCCGCGCGAGCTGGAGGAGGCGGCGATCGTCGACGGCTGCGGCTACGGCCGGATGTTCTGGCGGATCTTCCTCCCCCAGTCCTGGCCGGTGATCTCCGCGAGCTTCGTGATCTCCTTCACCTGGACCTGGGGTGACTACATCGCCCCGCAGTTGCTGCTGTCCAGCGACCGTTCCACGCTGGCCGTCGCCGTCATGTCCGCGTACAACACCCCGGCCGGGCAGCCGGTGCCCGAACTGCAGGCCGCGGCCTCCGTGATGTACGTCGTGCCGATCCTGCTGATCTTCCTCATCGCCCAGCGCGGCTTCGTCGCCGGAATGTCCACCACCGGCCTGAAGTGACCCGGCGCGTCTCTCATCTGCTTCTTATCCGCGAGGAGTTCCACATGACCCCGTCCCTCTCCCGCCGAGGCGCCCTCCAGGCGGCCGGTGCCACCGTGCTCGCCGCCGGGCTCACCGACCTGACGGCGACGGCCGCCCGGGCCGACGCGGCCGCCGCCGCGCCCAGGCTGGTGACCTACCCCAGGCCGTCCGCCATGCCGGCCAACACCAGTTTCAAGGTGCGGGTCCGTACCGCCCCGGACGGCGAGTGGCAGACCCTGGACATCTGGCGCCCGCAGCTGTCGGAGATCAACCCGGCCACCGGGGGGAGCAAGGTCTACAACTCGTCCCTGGCGTACTTCGACTTCCAGGGATCCGTCGAGGTCGAGGTCACCTACCTCAAGGGCGGCACCACCAAGGTCCGCGTCAGACCGGACTCCTACGGCATCAAGCCCGAAGTGGGCGGCGACACCCTGCGCTTCACTCTCGACCGGCCCCGCAATGTCGTCGTCCAGATCAACGACGACATCTTCGACTGCCTCCACCTGCTCGCCCGGGCGATCGACAAGAAGATCCCCGAGCAGGACGACCCGAACGTCCTCTACTACGGCCCCGGCGTCCACACCACCGCCGACGGCTACCTGACCGTGCCCTCCGGCAAGACGGTCTACCTCGACGGCGGCGCCGTCCTCAAGGCGACCGTCCTCTTCCGGAACGTCGAGCACGCCGGGATAGCCGGCCGGGGGGTGCTCGCCGGGACGGTCGACGGCGGTGTCCTGATCGAGAACGCGAGGAACATCTCCGTCGGCCCCGTCACCGTGCTCAACCCGAACGGCTACGCCGTCAAGCTCGGCGAGGCCACCGGCGTCACCATCAAGGGCATCGGCTCCTTCAGCTCCAAGGGCTGGGGCGACGGCATCGACGTCTTCTGCAGCAGCAACGTCGTCATCGACGGCGTCTTCATGCGCAACTCCGACGACTGCATCGCCCTCTACACCCACCGCTGGGAGTACTACGGCGACACCAGCAACATCACCGTCCGCAACTCCACCCTCTGGGCGGACGTCGCGCACCCCATCAACGTGGGCACGCACGGCAACACCGACAACCCCGAGGTCCTGAAGAACCTCACCTTCAGGAACCTCGACATCTGTGACCACCGCGAGCCCCAGATGGGCTACCAGGGCTGCATCGCCCTCAACCCCGGCGACAGCAACCTGATCAAGAACGTGAAGGTCGACGACGTACGCGTCGAGGACTTCCGCTGGGGCCAGCTCATCCACATGCGGGTCATGTACAACACGAAGTACAACACCTCGGTAGGCCGCGGCATCCAGAACGTCTACGTCAAGGACCTCTCCTACACCGGCAAGCCGCTCGCCACCTGTCTGCTGCTCGGGTACGACGCCAAGCACGCCATCAAGGACGTCACGTTCGAGAACCTCGTCGTCAACGGCACGGTCATCGCCGACTCGATGAAGAAGCCGGGCTGGTACCTCACCACCGACACCATCCCGATGCACGCCAACGAGCACGTGCTGAACCTCAAGTTCCTCACCACAGCCGAGGCGGCCGCCGCGTCATGAGCACCAGCCCCCTGAGACCGATCGCACCGATCGCACCGAGCCGCCGGGGCTTTCTGGGCGGTGCCGCCGCCCTGCTGCTGGTGTCCGGCGCGAGCGGCCTGCTCGCCCCCGGCACCGCCCGGGCCGCCACAGCGGCCCCCCGGAGCTTCACGCACCCCGGACTGCTGCACAGCGCCGACGACCTGGCCCGGATGAAGGCCGCGGTCGCCGCCAGGGAAACGCCGATCCACGACGGTTACCTCGCCTTCGCCGCCCACGCGCGCTCCAAGCCGACGTACGCCGTCCAGAACACCGGCCAGATCACCTCCTGGGGCCGAGGCCCGGCCAACTTCATGAACCAGGCCGTCGCCGACTCGGCCGCCGCCTACCAGACCGCGCTGATGTGGTGCCTCACGGGCGAGCGCGCCTACGCCGACAAGGCCCGGGACATCCTCAACGCCTGGTCGGCGTCCCTCACCGCCGTCACCGGAGCGGACGGGCCGCTCGGCGCGGGCCTCCAGGCCTTCAAGTTCGTCAACGCGGCCGAACTGCTGCGGCACAGCGGCTACGACGGCTGGGCGAAGGAGGACATCGCCCGCTGCGAGGAGTCCTTCCTGCGCGTCTGGTATCCGGCGATCTCCGGCTACATGCTCTACGCCAACGGCAACTGGGACCTCACCTCCGTCCAGTCGATCCTGGCCATCGGCGTGTTCTGCGAGGAGCCCACCCTCTTCGAGGACGCCCTGCGCTTCGCCGCCGCCGGAGCCGGCAACGGCAGCGTCCCGCACCGCATCGTCACCGACGCGGGCCAGGGCCAGGAGTCCGGCCGCGACCAGGGCCACGAGCAGCTCGCCGTCGGCCTGCTCGCCGACGCCGCGCAGGTCGCCTGGAACCAGGGCGTCGACCTGTACGCCTTCGACGACAACCGGCTGCTGAAGAACACCGAGTACGCCGCCCGCTACAACCTCGGCGGTGACGTCCCCTTCGTCCCCGACCTGGACCGCACGGGCAAGTACATCAAGACGTCCGTGTCGGCGGTGGGGCGTGGCAACCTGCCCCCGGTCTACGAGATGGCGTACGCGCACTACGCCGGAGTCCGGGGGCTCGACACCCCCTACACCAAGGCGGCCGTCCTCCGCGGCCCGGGCGGCGCCCGCGTCGTCGAGGGCGGCAACGACGACCTGCCCGGCTGGGGCACCCTCACCTTCGCCGGTACGAAGGCCCCGGCCCCCTCCGTGCCCACCGCCCCGGCCGGTGTCACCGCGGTCGGCGGCGACCGGTCCGTCACCGTGGCCTGGCTGCCCTCGGCGTGGGCGGAGTCGTACACGGTCCTGCGGGCGAGCAGCGCCGACGGGCCGTACGAGAAGATCGCCACGGGGGTCGGTGAGCCAGCGTACACCGACCGCCGCACCCGGCCCGCCTACTACCGGGTCGTAGCCGTCAACTCCCAAGGACACAGCGCGAGTTCCGCCTGGGCGGCCGCGGCCCCGGGCCTGCCCGGCCCCTGGTCCACCCGGGACATCGGCGACGTCAGGACCCCCGGCTCGGCGGTCTTCGACGGTGAGCGGTTCGTGCTGGAGGCCTCCGGCACCGCCGGCACCCACCGCCTGGCCCATCTGCCGCTGCGCGGCGACGGCACCGTCACCGCGCGGATCGTGTGGCCGCTCAGCTCCCAGTACTCCAAGATCGGCGTCACCGTACGGGCCGGGCTGGACGCGGACGCGGCCCACGCCGCCATGCTGATCCAGGGACTGCCGCTGCACACCTGGAGCGGTGTGTGGAGCGTACGGCCGAAGGCGGGGGCCGGGACCAAGGGCACCGGCAGCACGCCCGTGCCGCCGTCCCAGCAGCAGGCGATCACGACCAGCGCCGCCTTCCCGATCTCCTCGCTCGGTGAACTGCCCGAGTCGGCGACCCCGCTCCAGGCCCCGTACGTCGAGGGCGCGGGCGACGGTTACCGGCTGCGGATGCCGTACTGGGTCCGGGTGACCCGCCGGGGCGACCGCTGCACCGGCGCCATCTCCCCTGACGGCCTTCATTGGACCGAAGTCGGTTCCAGCGAGGTGGAGTTGGGCAGGACCGCGCACGTCGGACTCACCCTCGCCTCCTGCCTGGGAGTGGCGGAGGACTACGCCGAGACCGGCACCGGCGCCTTCGACAACGTCAGCGTCGTCTCCCGTACGGGCGGTGACGTCTGGTCCGTGCCGCGCCCGGCCCGCGCCGCCGGTGACCTGCGGGCCGTCGCGGGCGCCGACGCGGTCGAGCTGGCCTGGACCGACCCGGACCTCTCGGCCCGCTACAAGGTGCTGCGCTCCACGGCCGCCAAGGGACCGTTCGAGACGATCGCGACCGGCATCGGCCCGGTCGGCTTCGGCACCCGCGTCCGGTACGCCGACGCCACCGGCAAGCCCGGCACGGCGTACCACTACGCCGTCGCGAAGACGAACAACTCCGGGCGCGGCCCACTGTCCGACACGGTGAAGGCGGTGATGCCGACGCCGTCCGTGCCCCGGCTCACCTCACCCACCACGGCGTTCGCGAACAAGGGCGTCCCTTTCCGGCACCTCCTGCGCGCCTCGCACGAGCCGATCCGTTTCACGGCGAAGGGACTGCCCGACGGCCTGCGCCTCGACAAGCGCACCGGCCTGATCTCCGGAACCCCCACCAGGACCGGCGAGTTCACGATCACCGCCACCGCGGCCAACACCGCGGGTGAGGCCACCGGCCCCCTCACCCTCACGGTCGGCACCCCGCCGCCCGAGCCCTGGACCTACGGCGACCTGGGCGATGTCATCCTCGACGACCGCGCCTACGGCACCCTCGGCGTGGTCGCCGTCCGGACCCCCGGCTCCACCGCCCACGAGGACGGGACCTTCGTGGTGCGGGGCGCCGGGACCGACCTCACCGTCAACAACCAGGGCATGACAGGCCAGTTCGTACGGCGCCCCGTCAGCGGTGACTGCGAGGTCACCGTCCGCCTGGTCTCCCGCGCCGGAGCCAACGGTGACCGGGTCGGCCTGCTGATGGCCAAGTCCCTGTCGCCGTTCGACCAGGCGGCCGGGGCGATCGTCACCGGCGGCACGAGCGCGCAGCTGATGCTGCGGCCCACCGTCGCCGGAAAGTCCACGTTCACCGGCAACACGGCGGTCACCGCCCCCTGCCTGCTGCGGCTGAGGCGCACCGGTACGCGCTTCACCGCAGCCACCTCGTCCGACGACGGCGCCACCTTCACCCCCCTCGCCGAGGGAGACCTCCCCGGCTTCGGTGACGCCCCTTACCACGTGGGCCTCGTGGTCTGCTCCCGCGACCCCCTGACCCGCAGCACCACCGAGTTCGACGAGGTGAGCATCACCCCCCTGTAGGCCTCCACCGAACGGAGAAGCCCCCACATGAGCCGCACTTCCCCCCACCCGCACCACGAGGGCGGCCAGGTGAGCCGCCGCGGTCTGCTCAAGACCGCCGGCGGCCTCACCGCGGCCCTCGCCCTCGGCGCCACCGCCACCACGGCGGACGCCGCCCCCGGCACCTTCACCCACCCCGGCATGCTCCACAACGCCGGCGACATCAACCGCGCCAAGGTCAGGGTCGCCGCGGGCACCGACCCCTGGCTGCCCGGCTGGAACAAGCTCGTCGCCAACTCCCACTCCCAGTCGACCTGGACCGACCGCGCCACCGCGACGATCATCCGCGGCGGCACCGGACAGAACTACGGACTCCTCTACAACGACATCGCGGCCGCCTACCAGAACGCGCTGCGCTGGAGGGTCGGCGGCACCGAGGCCAACGCCCAGTGCGCCGCGCGGATCCTCAACGCCTGGGCGACGACGCTGACGACGGTCACCGGAAACGCCGACCGGTTCCTCGCCGCGGGCCTCTACGGCTGGCAGTTCGCCAACGCCGCCGAACTCATGCGGGACTACGGCGCCTTCGACCTCGCCGCCTTCCAGGAGATGATGGTCAAGGTCTTCTACCCGCTCAACAACCAGTTCCTGACCGGCCACAACGACGCCTGCATCACCAACTACTGGGCCAACTGGGACCTGTGCAACATGGCCTCCGTGCTGGCCATCGGCATCCTCAACGACGACGCCGCCAAGTACGACCAGGCCGTCGACTACTTCAAGAACGGCGCCGGAAACGGCTCCATCAAGAACGCCGTCCCGTTCCTGTACGGCAACGTCGAGGGCTACGACCTCGGCCAGTGGCAGGAGTCCGGCCGCGACCAGGGCCACACCGTCATGGGCATGGGCCAGATGGGCGCCATCTGCGAGATGGCCTGGAACCAGGGCGAGGACCTCTACTCGTACGACGGCCGCCGCTTCATGAAGGCCGCCCAGTACGTCGCCAAGTACAACCTGAACATGGACGTGCCCTTCACCACCTACAACTGGGGCAGCGGCCAGAACTGCTCCCCGCAGTCGCAGACCGTGCCCGGCGCCGGGTCGCGCGGCCAGGTCCGCCCCGTGTGGGCGATGCTCCACTACCACTACGGCCGGCGCCTGCTCCTCGACGACAAGTACATCTCCCAGATGTGCTTCTCCGTAGCCCCCGAGGGCGGAGGGGGTGACTACGGCAGCGACAGCGGCGGCTACGACCAGCTCGGGTTCGGCACCCTGATGTACGCCAAATAGCCGTCAAACCGGCTCGTGCACCGGAATACCCGTGAGCGATGTGGTGCTCTGGTGATACCGGTGCACGAGCGCGGCGAAGGGCTGGTGGGCGCATGACGGCAGGCCGGACGGATCCCGTGGTCAGGAGCCCGTACGGGGCCGTACGCGGCAGGTACGAGCGGGGAGTGGCGGTCTTCCGCGGCATCCCGTACGCGGCGCCCCCCTTCGGCCCCCGCCGCTTCCGCCCGCCCGTCCCCCTTCCGCCCTGGGACGGCGTCCGGGACGCCGGCGCCTTCGGCCCCACCCCGCCGAAGCCCCCGTACTCCAGCGCCTTCGCCCACTATCTGTCCGACCCGGTCGTGCCCGGCGACGACTGCCTCAACCTCAACGTCTGGACTCCTGAGCCGGCCGCCGGAGCCCGCCTCCCGGTCCTCATCTGGCTGCACGGCGGCGCCCTGACCAGGGGTTCCTCCGCCGTACCCGTCTACGACGGCCATGCCTTCGCCCGTGACGGCGTCGTCTGCGTCTCGGTCAACTACCGGCTGGGCGTCGAGGGCTACGGACTGTTCCCGGACACGCCCCCGAATCCTGGCCTGCGCGACCAGATCGCCGCCCTGACCTGGGTGTACGAAGCCATCGAGGCCTTCGGCGGCGACCCCGGGCGCATCACCCTCGCCGGCCAGTCCGCCGGGGCGATCAGCATCGGCGCCCTCGTCGCCGCCCCGCAGACCCAGGGGCTGGTCCGGCGGGCGGTCCTGCAGAGCGGGCCGCCCGAGGCGTCCGAGCGGGCCAAGGTACGGCGGATGGTGCGCCGTATGGCCACCCGGCTGAAGATCCCCGCCACCGCCGAGGCCTTCGCCGCCGTCGACCGCGACCTGCTGCTGAGCACCCAGGCCGAGGTGGGCAGGCTGAGCAGCCCGGTCGTGGGCGGCCCCGCCTTCGGCATCGTCATCGACGGCGACACCGTCCCGTGCGACCCCCTGGAGGCTCTCACCGAGGGCGGCGCGGCCCCCGGGGTCGAGCTGCTGATGGGCTGGACCCGGGACGAGTACCGGCTGTGGCTGGTCCCCGGCGGCCTCCTGGAGCGCGTCGACCGTCTCGGGGCCGTCGCCCTGGCCGGTGCCATGGCCCGATGCCACTGCGGCCCCGAGGTACCTCGCGGCTACCGCGCCCTGCACCCCGAGGCGAGCACGGCGGACATCGTCGGCCAGCTCGTCACCGACCACCTCCTGCGCATCCCCCTGCACCACCTGGCCGACGCCCGGACGGAACCCTCGTACCTCTACGAGTTCGCCTGGCCCTCCAACCTCCCCGGCCTCGGCGCCTGCCACGCGCTGGAACTCGGCTTCGTCTTCGACACCGGCGAGGTCCCCGAGTCCCGCAAACTGGCCGGTGAGGGCGGACCGCGGGACCTGGCCGACGCGATGCACGCCGCGTGGGCGCGCTTCGCCACGGACGGCGACCCGGGCTGGGAGCGCTGGGACGAGGCCCATCCGGTGCGCGTCTTCGGAGACCGCGCGCCGGACGCCGAGAACGGCGTGGCCTATACGGCGTACGGCCCCCGGGACCCTGAACTCGCCCTCTGGGCGACCGACGCCGTCACACCCGAGGAACCCCCGCTCGCGTCGCTCCCCGCCGACGGTCCGCACGGCCGCGGTACGGAACTGCGCTCAGCCGTACGACGACTCCGCCGCTCCGGGGCGCTCCGCAGGCACTGACCGGCCCGCCACCGGACGGTCGTGGTCCACCGCGTACGTCTGGCCACCGCGCCCGATATTGGCCTGGGCGCGCCGGTAGGCGCGTCGGCCCGGGGGATCGGCGGCCCGGTTCTGCTCGTCCCGGCGGGCCGTCAACTCCGCCAGTACGAGCCGGACTTCGTCGACCGGCAGCACGGGCAGGTCCACGGTCCGGGCCTGCCGGGCGGCCGTCTGCACCTCCAGATAGGCGTTGGCGCAGCCCGTGGCGTGGGACATGCGCTGCGGCGCGTTCACCGTGGTCATGACGGCGCTGATCCCGGCCGACACCAGCGCGAGAATGCCGGCGGCGATCCGCCCCGTCGACTCCACCAGCGCGGTCGTCCCGGCCACCGCGGCCAGCAGGCTGGTGGGGATGCCCATCATCAGGTGCACGCCCCGCCAGTGCTTCGCCGTCTCGAACTGCGTCTGGGCGCTGTACATCGCGCTCTCCTCGAGCCTGCGCAGCTCGTCCGCGATCGCCGCCCGCCGCGCCTGCGCGTCCGGCCCGGGGGTCTCTGCCACTGTGTGCCTCCTCGTCGTCGGTCACCGGCGGGCGATGTCCTCCTGGCGGAGCCGGAGGGCCACGGGTACGGGGTGGTCGGGCGGCAGGGTGCTCGCCGCCGTCTCCCAGAGGCGCAGGGTGGCGTTCGAGGACGCGTGCAGCGAGGGCACCAGCTCGATCGCGGGCACGGTGCGCAGCGCGGTGAACGGCACCGGGGGCTCGTCCGCTACCAGTTCGAACCGGACCTGCGGGGCGAACAGCTCGATGACACCGAGCAGGGCACTCTCCCGGCCGCGCAGGGCGACCCAGTACCGCTGGGGTGCCGCGTCGGCCGGGCGGAGCACGAACGGCGCCACGATGCCGTCCGAGGCGTCGAGCCAGCTCTCCTCCGTCGTGCGGAGCGGTTTCGGCAGCGTGAGTGTCACGCGCACCCGGCCCCCCGGCGTGTGCTGGGCCGAGGCCTCGAACAGCTCGTCCTCGGCGGCCGTCCCGTAGGAACGCTCGGTCCGCCTGGCCGCCGCGGGCAGCACGGACTCCAGTCGGAGGGACAGGGACGGGGGCCGCCCGGCCCGGGGCCCGGGGCTCAGCCGGGCGGCGACCACCCGGGCCGTGTGCCGCAGCAGCGGGTCCCGTCTGCCGAGCCGGTCGGCCAGCAGGGCGAGCCGCTGGGCGGTGTGGCCGGGGAACCTCTCCGCGGGGGCGGACAGCAGTCCCGTCAGCAGGGAGACGGCCTCCTGCCGCAGAGCGGCCGGCTGCCGCCCTTCCCGCATGCCGCGCTCCAGGACCGCCAGGGGACCCGCCAGCCGGGTCGCCGCGGGGGTGAACCAGTGGCGGAGTTCGAGCCGGGGCGGCTCGACGGACGTGGCCCCGTCGAGCGCGGCCAGCACGTTGCCCGTGACGGTGTCCAGGTCACTCCAGGGCAGTGCGTGGAAGAGCACCGGGGGCGGGGCGGTCTCGGAGGCGAGCCGGTGCAGCAGGGCGTGTCTGAGGTCGAGGCTCTCCCCGGCGAGGACGCGCAGGACGTCCGGCTCGGCGGGCGGGGTCTCCCAGCGTTCCTCGATACGGGCGACCAGTTCCGTGCCGTCCGCGCTCGCGGGCAGCGGACGGCCGTGGTCGTCCAGCTCCGCGTAGGAGACGCCGCGTCCGGGGTGGCTCAGCGCCAGGGCGTGCACGGCCGGGCCGCCGTCCCGCCGCGCCACCAGGCCGGTCCTGCGCCAGGCCGGGTCCTGGAACAGGGGGAGCGTGCGCGCGTCGGTCCGTTCGGCTCCGTCGTTCACCGGTCCGGTGACGCGGTGCACCCCCTCCTCGGAGCCGCAGGCGTCGATGCGTGCGACCCAGGCGGAGAGGGGCCGGTGCGTGGGGCCCTTCATTCGGGGCTCCTTCGTTCGGGGCTCCCCAGCAGTGTCTTCAGCAACCGCTCCACGCCCGCTCCCAGCGTGCTCGCCACCACCGTCTGCCGCTGCGCGGGGACGCCGCCCAGGCATTCGTGGTGCAGGGCCAGCAGCTGGTCCCATGCCTGCTTTCCTCGCTCCCGGACGCGGTCGGCCAGGTCCTCGGGGAACTCGTCGGTCCACGCGTGCAGTTCGCTCGTGTCCACCGGCCCCTGGGCCTGCCAGCGCACGAGGAACTTCACCGCCCGCAAGGCGAGGGCGGCCTGCGTCAGCGGGTCACCGGAGGGGTTGACGGGGACGAGGGCGCGCCTGGGCTCCGACTGATCGGGCCCCGGTACCGACAGATGCGGCAGACCGCGCTCGCTCGGGTCGAGGACGAGGTGACGCTCGAAGTCGTAGAGGACGCTGTTGACCGTGAAGTCCCGTTGCAGGCTGTCGGCGACGAGGTCGGTGCCGGTGGCCGGGAAGCGGAAGCCGCCGAGTCCCAGGCCCCGGTACTCGATGAGCGGGGTGGGCCCCTCGTCGCGGTAGACGGTGCAGACCAGGGTGTCGGGGCTCACGCGGGCCCTCAGCTCGTACGTCTCGCCGTCCTCCGCCAGGGTCCGGCGTGCCAGCTCCGCGAAGCGGCCCGCGGGCGCGGTGCCCGTCAGGTCCAGATCCCGGACCGCCTCACGGCCGTTGCCCGCCAGCAGTTCCCGGGGCGCCCCGCCGCTCAGCCAGAGCTCGTGCCCGGCGTCGCGTACCGCCCGGGCGATGGGATCGAGGACCCGTGCCCAGGGAGCGGACCCGTCGGCCAGCAGGTCGTCCACCGCCGCCGGCAGGCACCGGGACCGCCGGGCGGCGGGCACCACGGCCCGTGCCGGCAACCGGTCGTGGGGGAGTCGTTCGTCGCCCGGACCCGGGGGCCTGACCAGGGGCACGGGCCGCTGCGGAGGCGAATCCGGCTCCTGATCGGCCTCGGTCAGCAGCCGGTCGTCCCGCGCCTCGGGCAGGCGGCCGTCGGGCGGCTGCGCGTAGGCGAACCCGACGACGCGCTCCCCGCGCAGCACGTCCCCCGCCATCACCGGCCCGTTCGAGGCGCGTGTCTCCACCGCCTCGGGACCCGGTGCGTACGGCGGGCAGCCGCGGCCGCAGGGGCAGTCCGCGTCTTCCTGCTCCGGGCCCTCGATCGCGTCCGTGCACGTCACGGCGCCCACCTCCCCACCCACAGCGCCTTGCCGCCCGAACCCGTCCGCAGTTGCAGCCGCTGCTCGAACTCCGGCTCGTACACGGTGCCCTCGTAGTCGTCCTGCTCCGCCTCGGGAATGTCCAGCAGCGCGATGTCCTGGATCTGTGCGGCGGTGCAGGTGATGTCCTGCGCGGGGTGGTCGACGCAGCGGTGGGCGGCGAGCCCCGGGAACACGATGCCGTGCTCCTTCAGGCCCGGGTGGCTGCTCAGCAGCCGCACCAGTTCGCGGCGGCCCTCGGTGGTCCGCAGGGCTGCCCGGGTCTCGTCGTCGCAGTGGTCGCACAGCGCCCGCAGCGCCTCGACGTCGTCGTCCTCGGCCGCGTCCCTGATGCGCTGCGCGAGCGCCCGCAGGTGGGACGGGACCGGCTCCCCGCGGTCGGTCGTCCTCGCCACGCCGGCCCGTGCGGGCTGGGGTGCCGCCGCGGGTACGGCAGCCCCGGCGCTCTCCGCCGAGGTGAACACGAACGACGACACCCCGGTGCCGATGACCCGGCGCGCACCGTCCCCGTCGGTGAACTCCAGACCGCCCAGGGGCGGAAGAACGGCCTCCGTGGGCTTCTCGGCCCTGGGCCGCTCGGGCGCCAGGAGCCGCGCGGCACGGCCCTTCGCGCCGTAGCCGACCGCCAGCATGCCCGACCCGATGAACCGCCACGCGCCGTCGCGCAGGTAGTACGACACGTAGCGCTCGGGAGGTACGGCCTGGCATCCGGCCATCGGCCCGAACGTCACGGTGAGGCCCTCGCCCGCCCAGGCGATGCCGGTCACGTGCAGCCGGTCCTCCAGCAGGGCGCCGGCCATCGCGGCGTCGGCGGGACGCTCCGGCCCCTCGCGGACCTCCCGCCCGTACGTCGCGACCCGCACGCTCCCGACGTTCCAGCAGGCTCCGCCGGAGTCGTGCGAGGACCAGCCGACGCGCCGCCCGTCGGGAGACTGCACTCCCTCGCTGAACGCCGTGGGAGCGCCTGCCGGCCGGAACGGCCGGACCGTTCCGGACCGGTCGACCGCCAGCATCTGGAACTGGCCGCGGCCCGCCTTCTCCTCGGGCAGCAGGTCGGCGATCGTCACGGCGTCCCGGCCGCCGGCGGCGACCCGGGCGTAGGGCGACACCGGGGTGCTGAGCTCCGCGCGCCGGACCCGCCCGTCGGCGGTGTACAGCAGCAGTGCGTCGCCGCTGGTGTTCACCGTGGCCGCGGCGTCACCGAGGAAGCCGACTCCCCGGCAGGCACAGGGCGTTGTCCGCTCGCGCCCCGAGGCGATGTCGAGGCGGTGCAGACGCCGTCCGTCGGGGCTGTCGTACTCCTCGTCGATCCAGGCCAGCGCGGAGCCGTCGGGTGACCACCGGACATCGTCCGCCCGGGCGCTCAGTTTCGCGCCCCGCCAGGTCCGGCCGGCCGCGTCCGCCAGGACGATCTCCCGGGCCGCCGGCCGGACGAAGGCGAGAACCGGCGCACCGTGCGTGGCGTTCGGCCGGTCCCCGCCCGACGTGTCGTCCCCGCCACCCGGGGCGTCGCAGCCCGCGCCCAGCAGCGCGGCCGCCATCGCCAGGGCCGCCGCCCGTCTCACCCCCGCGCCGAGCCGCCTCACCCCTTCACGTCCTCGCACAGCTCGATGTACGACACGGACTCCTCCACGTGCTTCTCCCACTCGTCGCGCGACAGACCGCCGTCGGTCCAGTCGCACATGCGCTTCTCGAGGGAACCCTCGGTCATCTTCCAGATGTTGACGGCGCCCGGCTTAACGTGCTCGCGTTGCTGAGGCAGGGAGGCTCCGGCGAGATACGCACCGTCAGGTGACCACTTCACCTGCACCACGTCGGTGCCGTTGACGTCGCGCAGCGGCGGCATCGACTGCTGCCCGGAGTCCAGGTTGTGGACGAGGACGCGCTCTCCCATCGCCGTCGCCACCAGCCGGCCGTCCGGCGAGATCGCGCTGTCGACGGCGAGTTCACCCTCGGGCATGCGCAAGGGATCGCCCAGCGCGGTCAGTTTCCTGCCGTCCAGCAGCCGGACGGTACCGCTGGTCATGTCGAGGGTGACGAGCCGCGAGCCGTCCCGCGAGTACGACACCCGCATGACGCCGGGAGCGGGGACCGTGCGCAGCTTCCGGCGGGTGAGCAGGTCCACCATGACGAGACGGGCCTTGTCGCCGTCGCCCTCGGTGAAGACACCGGTCCTGCCGTGGATCGCCATGTCCGAGGTTCCGGCCGCCAGGTCGATCGTGCCCAGGCGCCGCCAGGTCCCGGTCTGCCAGATCCCCACGTCTCCGCTGACGTGCCGCGCCACCAGCAGGCGGTGCTGCGGCACGAAGTCGACCTGGGAGACGATGCGTTCGGGAAGCTGTGTGCGCTTGCGGTCCTCCGCGGGGGACATGTCGAGCTGCTGGAGATAGGTGCCGTCCCGCTTCCACAACGTCACCGTCCCGATGCCCCGGCTCTGGCCGACGGCGGCCACGAACTTGTCGGACAGCGCGAGGGCGTTGATGTACGAGCCCGAGGCGGGGTACTCGGTCACGTGCTCGTAGGAGGCTCCCGCGGCGCTGATCGTCCCGGGCACGGAGTCGAGGTCGATCGTGTAGGCGCCGTAGGAGGTGTTGGTCATGAAGTCGGTGAGCAGCAGGGTGTTCCCGGGGCCGAAGACGGAGCCCGTGGACGGCTGCGCCGGAGGCAGGGCCCGGTGCACCGGGGTGTTGCCGAGCACGGTGACGCGGCCTTCTCCCGCCGTCACGACCGTCCCGTCTCCGGCCCGTACGGCCGCTACGGTTCGCCCGCCGCTGGGCACGGACAGCGGGGCCGAGGCGCCGTCGGCGGAAGACCGTACCGGGATCACGGCCGTGCCGCCCGGCCCGGCGATCACGACGTCGTCGCCGTCCTGCTCCAAGGCCGTCGGCCGGGTGGACAGCCCGCCCAGCGGATAGGTCAGGCGCTTGCGGGTGCGGTCCCAGGCGAGGACCCCGCCGCTGGTGGCCACCGTCACCACGTCCTGCGACGCCCGGACCAGGGAGGCTGCGCCGGGGACGTCCTCGGCGGGGAGCAGCTGGGACACCTTCTTCGTGCGGAGGTTCACCGACACCACCTCGTTCGAGGTGAGCAGCAGGACCGCCTGGTCCGCGCCGCCGCCGGGGCCCGCATAGGCGGGTACGACGTCCGCGCTCATCGCCAGCCGGTTCGTCGTCGGCAGCCGGCCGAGCAGCTCCTTGCCCGCGACGTCCCTGAGCCGCGTGCAGCCGGTCACCGTGCGGCTGGCGGGTTCGATCTCGCTGACGGCACCGTCGTCCCAGACGGTGGTGAGCCCGGACCCGTTGTCGGTGAAGCCCATCCTCACGATCTCGCTGTAGGGCCCGGTACAGGACGGCGCCTTCACCGTCCCCAGCTTCTCGGGCTTGTCACCGGAGGCGTCGAACAGCCTTGTGTCCCTGCCGTCATGGGCCGCGAGGATGCCCGATTCCACGCTCCGGACGAGACCGGACGCCCGTCCCTTCACCTCGGCCAGCTTCCGCCCCGACCCGGTGTCCCACACCTGGATCGAATCGGCGATGCCCGAGGTGTACGCCCGGTGCCCGGCGTCGTCGACGGCGAGGACGTTGACCGCTCGGTCGGCCTTCCAGCTGCGCACGGTGTTGCGGTTGGTCTCCAGGACCTCCTGGATCGCGTTCTCGGCGTCCTTGTTCCCGGGGTCGATCCGGTACCCGGCGAGGGCCAGCAGACCGGCCGTGCGCGGCTCGCTGCCACGCATGCGGACCGCCTTCGCGGCGAGTCCGGCCGCCACCGCCCGGCGGTTGTTCCGCTCGCTCTCGCCGCTGGCGAAGCCCCATGCCACGAGGGAGGCGACCAGGCTGGTCGCCAGTACCCCGGCCACCAGCCGCGAGGTCGCGCGCACGTCGAGACGCCGGGCCGCCTTCGCGGCCTCCTCCACGGTGGCCACCCCGACCACACTCGCCCCGCCGCCGAGGTCACGGACCTGCTGTACGTCCCGTTCCGGTACGACGACGCGTTCGCCGTCCGCCACCACGCTCAGCTTGGCCCGGTACCCGGTCACGGACTGGATGACGCGGGTGTTCTCGCCGGACATCGCGCCGACGACGGACGTACGGGGATTGACCCTGCTCAACCGCAGCGGCCCGAACAGTTTGCCCCGGGTCCTGCCGAGTTCGGACAGCAGGACGGCGAAAGCCGCTCCGAAGGAGGAGTCGCTGACGTGGTCCACGGGCCCGTCCCCGTCCCGCAGCGACCAGAGCACGGCGCCTTTCGGTTTCGCGGGGCGCGCGATCCGCCAGGCGTCGTCCAGCGCGCTGCGAAACCCCTCGTCGCCGACGAACCCCGACATGACGCGTGGATCCGGCAGCAGCCCTGAGGGCAGCCCGCGGACCAGGTCCAGCCGGAGATGGAAGCGCGCGCCGAGGTCGCCCCGTTCGGCGAGCACCGTCAGACGCGGCCCGCTCAGCGGTCTGGGCAGTGCCCCGTCGAGAGCGAGCAGCACGAGGGCGAGATGACCCCGGACCGAGTCGTCCACGCTGTCGGAGGCGAGCAGCGAGGCCAGCCGCTCGCCGTGCCGCGAGCCGTCCGGCGCGGTCCACTCCGCAGCCTCCGAGCCGTCCGTCCGCGCGGCGGCGGCGCTGCGCGCCAGCCAGGCCGTTCCGATGCGCAGGAGGCGCTCGGTGTCGGCGTCCCCGACCAGGGTGAGCCCGAGAGCGGCGTAGGCACGTAACGCGCGCGCCGCTGCCGGTTCGTCCGTGACGAGGGGAGCGTCGACCGGTTCTTCTATTCGGGTGTAGGCCTGGGCCTCGTCGAGGATTTCGTGCAACGGCGTCCGGCCGGCCAGGACCTGGCGCAGCGTCGCCTCGTCGTCCCTCGCGACACAGTCGGTGAGAAAGCCCCACAGCGGCTGTCCCTTGCCGGTGAGGGGGTCGATGAGATCCCAGGTGTCGGTCCCGGGCGGCAGGCGGTGCAGCAGGTCGCGGACCGCGGAGGGGGGCATGGGGTCTTCGGCCACGACTGCCTTTCATGACTGCACGATTTGTGGGAGGTCATCTTGGCAGCAAACAAGGTCGGAAAGCAGCCAGAATTCCTGAATTCGCAGAGGAGTTTGACCATCGGACGTTTGAGCGAGATCGAAAATGCCTCATCAGAATCACAAGAAACAGGAGTCTCACGGTCTAGTTGACCCGCCATCATGTGCGAGGAGAACGAACTCCCTGTCGTGTGTGCGGAGATGTCACAAGAACTCCGAAGCTCTGTCATCCTTCCTTTCCCGGCACGGCACCCCGACCGAAGGAGAGCAGTGGCCACCACGTCCCCGACCCGGCGTCCCCGGCGGCTTCTGTGCCTGTTCAGCGCCGTGCTCCTGCTCTCTTCCTGTCAGGGCGGACGCGGCGACGACCGGCCCGGCCCCGATACGGCCGGCGCGCAATGGCGTCAGATTCCCCTCGCCGACCTGCCGTCGGCCTTCTTCGGGCTGTCGGGCACCGCACTCGTGGCGGCGAAGGACGGATTCCTTCTCGCGGCCCGCCCCCAGGGCGGCAACGCGCAGCTGTACCGCTCCACGGACGGAATCGCATGGCGGCAATCCCGGCCCCCGACGGAGCAGATGTCGGTGCGCGTCATGGCCGAGTACGAGGGCGATGTCATCGCCGCCGGATCGCTGTTCCGGGACGGGGAGACTTTCCCCGCGGCCATGCGCTACCGCGAAAAGGGCCGGTGGGCGAAGGCCGAGCAACTGCCGAAGGCGGACTCCTCCGACGTCGTGCTGGCCGCGGCTCGCGGACCGCACGGCACCGTCGTGGTCGGACACGACGGCGGGCCGTTCGAACCGGCCACCGATCAGAAGAAGGGCCGCAGCCTGCGCGTCTGGACCGCCACGGACACGGGCGCCTTCGCCGTCCCGCACGACGTCGCCTGCCCCCAGTGGCCCGACCAGGCACCCGAGGTCGCCGCCCTCGCCGACGAGGGCGGATTCACGGTATGGGCGAAGTGCACCGATCCCTGGGGAACTTCGGCCTCCTTCACCCTGCACAGCACCGACGGCGCGACCTGGCGCAGACAGGCCGGGCCGCCCCGGCCCCTGGCCCTGCGCGCGGGCACGGCCGGCCCGTCGGGCGGGGCCGAGGGCGAGGCCAGGACCGTCAGCCACGTCGTCGCGGTGCGCGGCGGGTTCCTGGCGATGGGGTCCGCCGAGACATCCACCAGCAGCACCGGCGCCCTGTGGTCCTCGGCGGACGGCCGGAGTTGGACCAGGTCGACGGGCGGCAAGGACGGCTTCCGGCAGTCGGTACGGGTCGACTCGGCTGCCCAGTACGGCGGAACCCTGCTCGCCTTCGGTACCGACCCGGAACCGGACGGCCACCCGCCCGCCCGCACCCGGGTCTGGATCGGCACCCCCGAGGGCCGCGCCCCGAAGCCGATCCCCACCAAGGGCGAGGGACTCCAAGCCGTCACCGGCACCTGGACCTGGGCCCAGGGCTCGCTGAAGATCACCGCACAGGGTGAGTTCACCTACCGCTACCGGCTCCTGCGCGACTGCGCCACCGAAGCCCCGCCCTGCGACGACCAGGCCACCTCCACCTGGGGCGGAGTCGTCACCGGCACCCTGACGGAGGAACCCCGCGGCGCCCTGCGCGGCAAGGTGCTCACCTCGAACACACCCGAGCGAGGCCACACCCCGGGCGATGCGGTCACCGTCGCCCGCGTGCCCTACGGCGCGGTCGGCCTCACCATCGGAGACTCGGTGGTGGGCATCTTCTGCACGCCCGGCTCCTACGACAACCGCTGCACCGACGTGCACGGCTGACGGAGTCACCGGGCCGGGGGCGGCCCCACCGAATCCCGCACCACCACGTGCGTGCCCAGCAGCAGATGCTCGTCCGCGGCGCCCGGGGCGTGTTCGAGAGCCGTGCGGACGGCGAGACGGCCCAGTTCCGCGTAGGGGACGTGGACCGTCGTCAGGGCGGGGTGCAGATCGCGGGCGAAGGGGATGTCGTCGTAGCCGGCGAGGGAGACATCGCCCGGGACGGACAGGCCGGCCTCGTGCAGGGCGGTGAGGGCGCCCGCCGCGACCATGTCGGTGGCGGCCACGACGGCCGTGAAGCCGAGATCGTCCTCGAGCGCCTGCCGCATGAGGCGGTGGCCCGCGTCGCGTGTGAAGTCGCCGTGCAGGACGAGGGACTCGTCGGGGGTGAGGCCGCGGGCCCGGTGGGCGGCGAGGTAGCCGCGTTCGCGGCCCAGGGCCGTGGTGTGGTCCGCCCGGCCGCCGAGGAACAGCACCCGGCGGTGCCCCTGGGCGAGCACATGGGCGACCAGGGTGTAGGCGCCGCCCTCGTTGTCGTACTCGATGACCGTCACCGGGGCGCCGGGGTCCAGCGGCGGCCGGCCGCACAGGACCAGGCGGGAACCGGCCGAGGCGAGGGAGTCCGCCATGCGATGGGTGCGTTCACGGTACTCGGGGGTGTCGGCGCTTCCGCCGACCAGGATCACGGCGGCGGCCCGCTGGGCGCGCATCATCTCGACGAACTCCAGCTCGTGCCGGACGTCGCCCTCCGTGCTGCACACCAGGCAGAGATGGCCGAGCCGGGTCGCCTCGCGCTCCACGCCGTGGGCCATGTGCGCGAACGACGGGCCGGTGATGTCCTCCAGCACGAAGGCGAGGGTGGGCGTGCCGGCACCCGCGATCGCCTTCGCCCTCGCGTCGGCCACATAGTCCAGCTCACGGACCGCCCGCATCACGCTCCCGCGTGTCGCCGCGCTCACCGGGTACACCCCGCCGAGCACCCGGGACACCGTCGACGCCGAGACGCCCGCGCGCAGCGCCACGTCCCGGATGGTGCTGCGGCTCGCGTCCCCGCTCTTCCTCGTCATGCCTGCCTCGTCTCTCCCGGGCACCGGTCCGCACCCGCCCCCTCGGGAGCTGCGGCAATGCCATGGCAACCGGTTCCCATGGACGGAGGCTAGCAGTGGCCGGGGGTGGGGAGGAGGGGTGTGCGCGGACTGGTGCCGGGCTCCCGCCTACGCCGCGCCCAGCGTCCCCGCGATCCCCGAGATCGCCTCCGGCCCGACCCGGCAGCAGCCGCCGATCAGCCGGGCCCCCGCCTGCCGCCAGCCCGTCACCTGGTCGGCCGTGAACCGGGAACGGCCGGTCCAGGCGCGCGCCTCGGCGTCCCAGGTCTCGCCGCTGTTGGGGTAGACGACGACCGGCTTGCCGGTGACCCGCGCCGCGGCCGAGGCGGCGGCGTCCACGTCCTCGGGCGCGCAGCAGTTCACGCCGACCGCGATGACCTCGTCGGCGTCGGCGGCCAGGGCGAAGGCCTCCTCCAGCGGCTGCCCGGCACGCGTGCGTCCTCCGGCGACGGAGTACGTCAGCCAGGCCGGCACCCCGAGCCCGCGCACCGCCCGCAGCAGCGCCGTGGCCTCGTCGGCGTCGGGGACCGTCTCCAGGGCGAGGACGTCGGGGCGCGCCGCCGCCAGCACCTCGAGGCGCGGCCGGTGGAAGCGTTCCAGTTCGTCGACCGTGAGCCCGTAGCGGCCCCGGTACTCCGAGCCGTCCGCGAGCATCGCGCCGTAGGGCCCCGCCGAGGCCGCCACCCACAGGGGCCGGGGGACGCGGGCCCGGCGAGCCGCCTCCCGTGCCAGCTCCACGCTGAGCGCCATGAGTTCCGCCGCCCGGTCGTGGCCGATCCCGCGCTTCTCGAAGCCCTGGAACGTGGCCTGGTAGCTGGAGGTGATCGCCACGTCCGCGCCCGCCCGGAAGTAGGCCAGATGCGCCTCGGTGATCGCCTCCGGCTGCTCGGCGAGCAGCCGTGCGGACCACAGCTCGTCGCTCAGGTCGTGCCCGGCCGATTCGAGCTGGTTGGACATGCCGCCGTCGAGGACGACGGTCCCGGCGGCGAGGGCTTCGGCGAGGGTGATGGTGCTCGTCATAGGCACGACGGTAATCGAGATCCGGCGGCGGACCCCAGCCGATTGTGTCCAGTACATGAACAGGTCGACCACCATGTGGGATGGCGGTTACGATCAGGACCCTCCCCCTCCGCTTGTACAGGATCGCTCATGACCGTCCCCAGCCCCACCGAGGCCGCCGAACCCTCCGAGCCGGCCACCGCGGCGACACCCGCTCCCCGCCGCACCTTCGGCCTCGCCGCCGCCACGGCCCTCGTCATGGGCAACATCATCGGCGGCGGCATCTTCGCCCTGCCCGCCACCGTCGCCCCCTACGGCACGGTCAGCCTGCTCGCGTTCGTCGTGCTCTCGGTGGGAGCCGTGGCGCTCGCGCTGCTCTTCGGCAAGCTGGCCCGGCGCAGCCCCGTCACCGGCGGTCTCTACGTCTACCCGCGCGACGCGTTCGGCGAGTTCGCCGGGTTCCTGTCGGCCTGGTCGTACTGGACGATGTGCTGGGTCAGCATCGCCGCCCTGGCCGTCGCGGTCGTCGGCTACGTCGAGGTCCTGATACCCCTGCACGGCAACCACGCCCTCCAGGCCGCCGTCGCCCTGGCCGCCCTGTGGCTGCCCGCCGCCGCGAACTTCGCGGGCACCCGGTGGGTCGGCACGGTGCAGGTCGTCTCGACGGTCCTGAAGTTCGTACCGCTGCTGCTGCTCGCCACGATCGGGCTGTTCTTCGTCGACGCGGACAACTTCGGCCCGTTCAACGCCTCCGGCCAGAGCGTCTCGGGCGCGCTGGCCGCCTCCGCCGCGCTGCTGCTGTACAGCTTCCTCGGCGTCGAGTCGGCCGCCGTCAGCGCGGGCGAGGTCCGCGACCCGGAGCGCACGGTCGGCCGGGCGAGCGTCCTCGGCACACTGGCCTCGGCCCTGGTCTACATCCTCGGCACGGTCGCCGTCTTCGGACTGGTCCCGCACGACCGGCTCGTCGACTCCGGCGCCCCGTTCGCCGACGCCGTCAACGCCATCACCGGCAGTTCCTGGGGCGGCACCGCCATCGCCCTGGTCGCCGTCGCCTCGATCACCGGCTGCCTCAACGGCTGGATCCTCATGGCCGCGCAGATGCCGTACGCCGCCGCCCGCGACGGACTCTTCCCGGCGCCGTTCGCGCGGCTGGGCAAGGGCGGCGTCCCCGGCTTCGGCGTGTGGGCCTGCGTGGTCCTCGGCACGCTCCTCATCGCCCTCAACTACACGGCCGGCCCGGACACCACCTTCCGCGTCCTCGTCCTGATCACCACGTTCACCGGCTGCGTGCCGTATCTGCTGTCGGCGGCGGCCCAGCTGTACTGGCTGGCCCGCGGCTCCCGCGAACTCGTCCGCCCGGCGGGCCTCACTCGCGACCTGATGGTCGCGGCCCTCTCCTTCGGCTTCTCCTTCTGGCTGATCGCGGGCGCCGGGTACGCGGCCGTCTACCAGGGCGTGCTGTTCCTGTTCGCCGGGATTCCGGTGTACGTGTGGCTGCGGGGACGCAAGGACACCGTTCCTATTCAGTGAGCAGGAGCGAGTCTTGGACCCATTCATGGTCACTGCGGACATCCCGAACGGTTTTGGATGTCCTGGTAGCCCGCGTTCGCTCCGCGTCCGGCGGCACGGATCGGGTCCGTGGTCCGGGGATGCGGGGGCGGGGTTCCTCACGCCCCGGGGCCACCGACTCGGCCTGGACGGTCCGATGCCCCACACGATCGCTCCGGTCGTGTGGGGGCGGTGTCGTCCGTCGCCGGATCGGGTGCCCCAGGGCGCGTCTTCCGATCGCCACGGCGGCTGCGTCGTGGCGAGTGGGCTTTCTGGTCTTGCTGGTGAGGGGTTTTTGCCAGTGCTGGGCGCCCCAGCGGCTGGTGTAGGCGGGGTCGACGGCGACGATGGTGATGCCGAGTTCGGCGGCCATGCTCACGAGGCGGGCCTGCAGCCTGGCTACGGGCATGCCGGAGATGAGGTTGCGGAAGCGTTTACGGCGGCCGTGTTTCTCGCGGGTCTTCTCCGCTTGGAAGTCGAGGTCTTCGATCGCGATGGCGAGGTGGTGGCGTCGGGCCCAGTGCAGCAGGCGGATCAGGGCGTGGCGTACTTGGGCGTCGCGGTGGGTGGAGGTGCCGGACAGGTCGTAGCCGAAGCGGAGGGGCTGGCCGACGGGGTTGCCGTGGGTGTCCAGTCGCCAGGCGGCCAAGTGGTCGGCGTTGGTGTCGACGCCGACCAGGCCGTTCGCGCGGGCTGGGGCCAGGGGCACGGTTTTGGCCGGGGGGATGGTCCATGAGGCGGTGAGGTACCAGCGCCCGCGGGCGGTGTCTTCGTGGATACGGTAGGCCACAGCCCGGTTCGCGGTGACCCGGTCGCGCCACTGCTCACCCCGGTGCGCGAACCCCACCCGACAGGCGAGGACGTACCGGCCGTGCGGAGCGTTGGCCAGATGCGCCAGCGGAGCGGGGAGTCTGAGGGAGACCTCACCCTCGCAGGTGACGCGGATGGTCTCGTTGCCGAACCGCTTCCCGGACTCGCCGTCGGCCTCAAGGAACTGGCGCCCGGCCTGCCACCTGGTGCGCCACTGCTCCTGGCTGAGCTGTGCGGTCTCCAGGTGGTGTCGGGTGTTCAGCAGCCGCTTCCCGCCCCGCACCACCCGCACACGTCCGGCCTCCCAGTCCGCGCGCGCCGCCCGAAGCCGGTCTTCGAGCACATACAGGCGACGGGCCTTGGCATGCCACGCCTGCCTGCTGGCGTAGCCGCCCGGAGCCCGCTTGCTGCCCTTCTCCCCGACCGGCAGCGACAGCCGGTGCGCGATCGTGCGCACCCCCGCTTCCAGACTCTGGATGTGGGCGAGCTGCCCGCGCCGGGCCAGCGCCCACTGATCGTGGGTGGCCTTGGTGATCGATCCGGCCCAGCGGGAGGAGGACTCCTGTGTCAGGGTCCGCTTGCGCTGCGCCCACTGCTCGGTGTCATGGTCCAGCCCGGCCGCGCACCGTGCTTTCAGGTCCCGGGAGGCGAGCGTGCCCAGATGGTCACCGACCAGACGCAGTACGTTCTCGTCCTCGGTGGTCAGGTGCTTGAGCCGGTCGCGGACCGCCACACCGGACGGGCCCAGAGCGACGAACGGTGCCGCCATCTCCCGCAGCCCGCCCATCTCCACCACCCCCGTCCCTGCGCTGGCTGGTAAACGCTCACCACTCTCAACGATCACCACCGGCAAAGGTCACACATTCGACCAAGGAACCTTCGTTCCACCTCCATGGGGCCGCACGCGCCGCGGCTCGGACGCTCACTCATATGCGCCAGAACACGCCTGTGCGCAGTCGACTGCCAGCAGTTGACCACCCCTCCGGCGGGGGCCTCGGCATAGCATCGGGGGATGCCCGAGGTCGCTGTCGCTGTCGTCGATGCCGAAGTACGTGAGGTCCTGGGAGTCCCGGGGGAGAAGGCGGTGTTCGAGCCGCTCGCGCACAACCCGCACAACGGCGTCACGGCCGGGGTGTGGCGGGTCACGGGCGGCGGCCGCTCGGCGGTTCTGAAGGTGCTGACGCGGACGAAGGAGACCAGCGTCGCCTGGTCCGCCTCCAACGACCCCCGGCACTGGAACTTCTGGCGCCGCGAGGCCTACGTCTACCGTTCCGGGCTCGCCCAGGTCTGGCAGCGGCACGGCATCCGCGCTCCCCGGCTCCTGGCCTGCGTCGACCGCCCCGACGGCGATGTGGCGCTGTGGCTGGAGGACGTACCGGGTGAGGCGGCGACGGCCTGGCCGCTCGCCCGGCACCTCGACCACGCCCACCGGCTCGGCGCCGCGCAGGGCGCGACGGGAGCGGGGGAGGACCCCCCGTGGCTGTCGAGGCAATTCCTGCGTGACTACGTCTCGGGAAAGACGACGGGCCAGGACCTCCTCGACGACGACGAGGCCTGGCGACACCCCCTGGTCCGGGAGCACTTCCCGGCGGGCCTGCGCGCGGACATGGTCCGCCTCCACCACGACCGCGAGTGGTTCCTCACGGTCATGGAGTCCCTGCCCCGCGCCTTCTCCCACCTCGACCAGTGGCCGGCCAACGTCCGCTCCGACGGCACCGACAGCGTCCTGTTCGACTGGGCGTTCGCGGGCGACGGCGCGCTCGGCGAGGACCTCGGCAACCACCTCCCCGACTCCGTGTTCGACCTATTCGTCCCGGCCGCCGACCTTCCGGGCCTGGCCAAGGCGGCCTACGACGCCTACCTGCACGGCCTGCGCGACAGCGGCTGGCACGGCGACGAACGACTGGTACGCCTCGGCGTGTGCGCCTCGGCCGTGAAGTACGACTGGCTCACCGCGCTGATGCTGGCCCGGGCGGGCGAGTCGCCGGTGGCCTACGGCGGCCGGGGCACGGCCCCCGCCGAACTCCGTTACCGCGAACGCGGCTCGGCCCTGGCCTTCCTCGCCGAGTGGGCCGCCGAGGCGCGGCTGCTGGCTCCACAACTCGGCTTTCCCGAGGCACCCAGCGGACGCTGACGGCGGACAGAAGGCGGGGAAACGTGGCGCACGTGGTCGAGTTGACGTACTACCCCCTCAAGGGGTGCGCCGGGACATCGGTCCAGGAGGCGCTGCTGACACCCGCCGGACTGGCACACGACCGCAGCTTCATGGTGGTCAGCGAGGACGGCGGGTACCGGACGCAGCGCCGGGACCCCAGGCTGGCCCTCATCCGGCCCGCCATCACCGCCGAAGGCGCGCGACTCACTCTCCGGGCACCAGGACTGGAGGCCCTGCACCTGAGCGTGGACGCTTCCGGTCCCCGGCAGAAGGTCGATCTGTTCGGCACCCCCTACCAGGGCATCGACCAGGGCGACGCGGCAGCCGGCTGGCTCTCGGACGTACTCGGCGCCCGGAGCCGGCTCGTGCGCGTACCGCCGGAGCACGACCGGGTGACCGACGGCATGACACCAGGCACCTCCGGATACGCCGACAGCTGTGCCCTGCACGTCGTCTCCCGCTCCACCCTCGACCTGCTCAACCGGAAACTGACCGAGCGCGGGGCACGCCCGCTGCCCATGGACCGCTTCCGCCCCAACCTCGTGCTGGACGGCTGGGACGACCCCCACACCGAGGACCGCGCCCACCGCATCCGCATCGGCGACACCGAACTGGGCTATGCGAAGCTCGCCATCCGCTGCGCGGTCACCCTGGTCGACCAGCGCTCCGGAACCAGGGCGGGCCCGGAACCCCTGCGCACCCTCGCCGCCTACCGGCGGGCGTCCCAGGGCGGTATCGCCTTCGGCACGAAGTACGCGGTACTCCGGCCCGGCGAGGTCTCGGTCGGCGACGAAGCGGCCGTCGCGGTGTGGGGCGAGTCCGAGGTGTGAGCCTCACCGCCGCGCCCTGCCCGCATGACGCCGCCGACCCCGCCCGCGCCGGGCCGCCATCGGCACGGCGAGGCTGACGACGAGGGCCAGGCCGAGCGCGTAGGGCCACCAGCCGAAGCCGACGTTCTCCGACGCACCGGCGCTGCGGGGCGTCACCGGGTCGGACGCGGGCGGGCCGGCCGCGGTGGGGGACGGGCCCGGGGTGGCCGCGACCGCCGTCAGGGCGATGTCGTTGCCGTCGCCGGCGCGGTAGCTGATGCGGTAGTCGATGTCGGCCAGTTTCAGGCGGGCGCCCTCCTTCAGGCCGGCGAAGGTCCCCGAGGGCTTGGAGCGGCCCCGGTTGTCGAGGACGGGGATCACACGGGCGGGCCGGCTCCCGGCGGCGGACACGTCGAGCTCTCCGGACAGCCGTACCGCGCCCGTCACCTTCAGTGGCTTGTCCCGCAGGAGCAGGGAGCCTTTCGCGCTCTGCGTGTAGGGGCCGTTGACGGTGAGGCCGGTCGTGACGGTGCCTTCGTTGGTGACCGGGCCTTTGACCGCGCCCTTGCCGGAGAGGGTGGTCGACACGTGCAGGCCCGTCCGGCCCGTGTCCAGCCGGGCACCGGCCGAGGTGAGCCGGATCGCTCTGCTGCGGGCGAGCGTGGCTCCGTCGCGCAGGGCCAGCGTGCCCCTGGAGACCGTGGTCGTCCCGGTGTACGTCACCGAGCCGCCCGTCAGTGTCGTCGTGGCCGCGCCCGACTGCGTGAGCGAGCCGCTGCCGCCGACGCGGGACAGGGTGAGGGGCCTGTCCGTGTTGCGCAGGACGAGCGCGCCGTTGTTGACGACCTCGGAGAGGGCGCCCCGCGTGTACAGGCCGCCGTCGCCGCCCCTCTTTCTGCTGCCCAGGCGCAGCACCGCGCCCTTCTCGACCGTCGTGGAGCCGTTGTAGAACTGGACGGCCGCGAAGGTGACGTCGTTGCCGGGGGTTCCCGCGATGACGATGTCGCCGGCGCCGGGAGCGGAGAGCGTGTCGTGGAACCGGCCGCCGCCGATGGGGGCGCCGAGTGTCACCGGGCCCTTGTAGTCGAAGGTGAGCCTCGAACGCTCCCGGGCCGCGAGGAGGTTGATGTACACGGTCTCCGCGGTGCCCGGCATGAAGATCCTGCTCGTGGTGCCGTTGCCCCACCGGACGTTCGCGCCCTTGATGTTGGTGCCGCGCTTGTTGACGTTCTTGCGGGCGGGCGTCCAGTTCAGGGCGGGGTCGCTGAGCGAGGGGTCGGTGTCGCCGCCCTGGTCCGACCAGCTGTACTGCCCGGTCAGTACGACCTGGCCGCCCGGCCGCGACTGGACGTTGATGTCGCTGCCGTACTCGCGCTGGTAGAAGTCCATGCCCATGGTGACGGTCTGCCCCAGCGGGGTGTCGACCGTCCAGGTGCCCTGGTTGAGGATCTTGCGCACGCGCGGCAGCGAGGTCGCGTACTCCGGCCGGCCGGCGTTCGCCTGCGTGCCGTTGTCGATCACCCCGGAGAAGGAGTGGGCCCCCGACAGGTCCCAGGTGCCCCAGAGGAAACGCGGCTGGGCGATCAGCCCGGAGCCGCTGACGGTGCCCAGGTTGTAGGCGCTCTTCAAGGCGAGCCGCAGGGTGCCGTCGACCCGGATGTTGTCCTGGTTGAGCCGGAACGCCGGGGTGCCGTACGGGAAGTGGCCGATGAGCCCGGTCGTGCCCCCGTCGCCGTACTGGAGGGTCGCCCCGCGCTCGACCGTGATCGCGGGCGGATCCGGGCGGGCCACGGTCACATACGGGTGGTTGCCGCCGAGCGTCCGCACGGTCTGCCGCTGCCGGGAGCGGGGCAGTGTGAAATCGCTGTCCCTGGTGAGGACCAGCGTCCCGCTGCCGCGCACGGTGAGCGTGCCCTCACCCCGGAACACGCCGTCGTAGGTCGTCGTCCCGGGCGGCACGGTGACGACCGTGTCCCCGGCGAGCGTCACGTCCCGCCCGTCGAGCACGGCGGCCGTGACGTCCCGGGGACCACCGGCCGCCGCCGGGGGAGCGCCGAGCAGAGACGCGACCGCCGCGAGAACGCCGACGGTCGCTGCTGTGGTGTGGGTGGTGAGGCTGCGCACATCACCGGAGACGGGAGTGGCGGGCGCCGATAACAGAAAAATGGGTTGGCGGCCCGTTGCCGCGCGGTGATACTCCCCCTGACCAGGGGAGAACAAGGGGGAGGCCGCGTGGCCGTGTTCGGGTGTGCGCGGTGCGGTGCCGAGCTGACCGTGCCCGTGTCGCCGGTGGCGCTGCCCGACCACGCCCGTCAGACCTACGGCCATGAGCTGCTCCCCGCCCTGATGGAATCGGGCACCTACGCCGTGGATCCCGAGCCCTCCGGACCGCCCTGGCGGCGGTGGAGCGAGGTCGGGGCGCAGGAGGCGGGGGCACGGGGCGTGTTCGCGCCCGTACCCGCGCTGTCCTTCGGGTCGCGGGGCGCGGTCGTCGTCGCGCCCGGCGATGTGCGCGGGACGGTTCTCATCCCCGAGCGATGCCAGGGCTACTGCCTGGGTCTGGACGGGAGCAGCGGCCCCAACCTGGCCTGCGCCCGGTGCGGACAGGCCGTCGCGACACGCGTCGACGACTGCACGCTCTGGCAGGCGGTGCGGTTGGACCCTGACGCCGTTCAGACCCTCACCGCAGACGCACCCGCTCTCCCGGCGGATTGGTCGGCGCTGGGCCGGGAGTACGAGGCCATCCCGCCCGTCGAGCAGGGCGGGTGGTGGGATCCCCGGTGGGAGGCGGCCCTCGGGGTGGCCCTCGCCCACCTGCTGGCCGCCTCGGCGGGCACACCGGTGAGCCTTCCCGACGGCCTTCTCGCCGAGACGCTTGGCCGAGCACTCGACCTGCTGCTCCCGCGGGGGCGTGCACCGAGGAAGGCGGCGGCCCTCGCCGGACCGGGCCTGCCCGTCCCCGGCCCCGCCCCCGACATCCTCCTCGTCCCCCGGCACCCGCGGACCGGCGAGGTGTGGCAGGCGCCGCCCGGCGTCGCGCACACCGTGCCCGTGTCCGCCGGTGTGTGGCTCCAGCTGGCGCTCCAGCCCGCGCGGTTGCCCGCTCCCGCGACCGGTCGCCTGCCCGACGGAGTCGAGCGCGATGACCCCTTGCCCCTGCGCCCGCATTCGCTGTTCCGGCCCGACCCGCGCATCCTCCTCCACACACTGGCCCGGTTGCCCGCCGTCCGTGAGCCATGGCTGCGCGCGATCCACGACCGTGTGGGCAAGTCCCCCTACAGCCGCCCCTTCTGAGACCCGGCCGTCTTCGTCCCGTCAGACCCGTTGACCTCCACGTGTCACCCCCTTACCTTTTCGGCGTTCGTAATGACAGATGGTGTTCGAAATGTCAGACGCCGCATCAGGTATCAGCAACGCCGTGTGTCCCCCAGTGAGAGGCAGCCCCCCGCATGAGCCGCGACCGCGACCACGCTCTGCCCGAACCCCCCAGCCGCAGACTGCTGCTGAAGGGCGCCGCAGCCGCCGGCGCCCTGGCCGCCGTTCCCGCCCTCCCGGGCGTGGCCCAGGCCGCCACCCCGGCCAGGCACCCCAAGCCGGCCCCCTTCGAGAACCCGCTCGTCCGCAACCGGGCCGATCCGCACATCCACCGGCACAAGGACGGCTTCTACTACTTCACCGCCACCGCCCCCGAGTACGACCGCATCATCCTGCGCCGCTCCCGCACGCTGAACGGCCTCGGCACGGCGGCCGAGTCCGTCATCTGGCGCGCCCACCCCACCGGGAACATGGGCGCGCACATCTGGGCGCCCGAACTGCACCGCATCGGCGGCAAGTGGTACATCTACTTCGCCTCCGCGCCCGCCGAGGACGTCTGGGCCATCCGCATCTGGGTGCTGGAGAACGCCCACCCCAACCCCTTCAAGGGCACCTGGGTGGAGAAGGGCCAGGTCAAGACGGCCTGGGAGACCTTCTCCCTGGACGCCACCACCTTCACCCACCGGGGCAAGCGCTACCTCGCCTGGGCGCAGCACGAGCCCGGCATGGACAACAACACCGGCATCTTCCTCTCCGAGATGGCGAACCCCTGGACCCTCACGGGCCCGCAGGTGCGGCTCTCCACCCCGGAGTACGACTGGGAGCGCATCGGCTTCAAGGTCAACGAGGGTCCCTATGTGCTGAAGCGCAACGGCCGCCTCTTCATGACGTACTCGGCCAGCGCCACCGACTTCAACTACTGCGTGGGCCTGCTGACCGCCGACGCCGACAGCCACCTCCTGGACCCCATCAGCTGGGCCAAGTCCCCGACGCCGGTCTTCACCAGCAACGACACCACCAAGCAGTACGGCCCCGGCCACAACTGCTTCACGGTGGCCGAGGACGGCCGCACCGACGTCCTCGTCTACCACGCCCGCCAGTACAAGGAGATCAACGGCGACCCGCTGAACGACCCCAACCGCCACACCCGTATCCAGAAGCTCGGCTGGAAGCCGGACGGCACCCCGGACTTCGGCATCCCGGTCGCCGACGCCACAGAAGCGGGTGACTGAGATGAGACGTGCCTACGCCGCCCTCCTCGCCCTGTGCCTCGGCCTGTTCGGTGCCCTCGCCACCGCCGGCCCCGCCCAGGCCGCGCCCCAGACGATCACCAACGGCACCCAGTTCAAGGACACCTCGGGCAACCCCGTCCACGCGCACGGCGGCGGAGTCCTCAAGGTCGGCTCCTACTACTACTGGTTCGGCGAGCACCGCAACGCCGACAACACCTTCCGGTACGTCGACGCCTACCGCTCGACCGACCTGAAGAACTGGGAGTTCCGCAACCACGTCCTGACCGAGGCCAGTGACCCGGAGCTGGCGACCGCCAACATCGAGCGGCCGAAGGTCATGTACAACGCGTCCACCGGCAAGTTCGTGATGTGGATGCACAAGGAGAACGGCACCGACTACAGCGAGGCCCGGGCCGCCGTCGCCGTCTCCGACACCGTCGACGGGAACTACACTTGGAAGGGCAGCTTCCGGCCGCTCGGCCAGCACATGTCCCGTGACATCACGGTCTTCGTCGACACCGACGGCGCCGGCTACATGATCTCCGCCGCGCGGGAGAACTACGACCTCCAGATCTACCGCCTGACCAGCGACTACACGGGCATCGCCACCCTGGTCGCCAACCCCTGGCCCGGCGGCCACCGCGAGGCCCCGGCCCTGTTCAAGCGGAACGGCGTGTACTTCATGCTGACCTCGGGCGCCACGGGCTGGAACCCCAACCAGCAGCAGTACGCCACCGCCACGAACATCGCAGGCCCCTGGTCGGCCATGAAGAACGTCGGCGACTCGACGACCTACGGCTCGCAGACCGCGTTCGTCCTGCCCGTGCAGGGCACCTCGGGCACCTCGTACCTCTACCTGGGCGACCGCTGGGGCAACTCCTTCGGCGGGACCGTCAACGACTCGCGGTACGTGTGGCTGCCCCTGACCTTCTCCAACGCGACCACGATGTCCATGTCCTGGTCGCCGGAGGTCACCCTCGACACGGCCGCCGGGACCGTCTCCGGCACCAGCGCCACCTACAACACCCTCATCGCCCGCCACTCCTCCAGGTGCGCGGACGTGACGAGCCAGTCGCTGTGGGCCGGTGCCCAGCTGAAGCAGTACGACTGCAACGGCGGCGCCAACCAGAGGTACTGGTTCAAGTCCGTCGGCAGCGGCTACTACCAGCTCATGGTCAGGAACAGCTCCCTGTGCGTCCAGGAGAACGCGAGCACGGTCACGCAGGAGAACTGCTCCTTGACGACGAGCCAGCAGTGGTCGCTGACCACCACCGGCTCGTACGTGAACGTCAAGTCGCGCGCCACCGGCGAGTGCCTGGACGTGAACGGCGCGTCCGCCGCCAACGGCGCCGCGCTCATCACGTACACGTGCAACGGCGGCACCAACCAGCAGTGGACGCGCGGCACCTGACCGGGCTCAGGCGAGCAGGTCGATCGCGTCGATCGCGGTGCCCGCGCTGAGATAGCCGCTCGCCCCCGACCCGCTCACCACGTCGATCCTCAGCACGTTGTACTGGCTCGTGTCCGTCTTCCAGGCGGACGCGGGCACGCTGTACGTGAACGTGTGGTTGTTGCCGCGGTAGGAACCGTTGGTCAGCGACCGGGTGTTCGGCTGGGTGGGCGGGGAGGGGATGGCGGACGTCCAGGTGTCGTTGACGGTGACCTGGGGCCTGCCGTTCGCGTACGCCGTCGTCACGCCGATGCGCAGGGTGTGCGCGGCGGCGGCCTGCGCGGCGGTCAGCTTGAAGTGCACGAGGAGGCCGCTGTTGACGTCCTTCCAGAGGTAGCAGGGGAAGGCCGCCGTCTCCCCGCCGCCGCCGATCACCACGTTCCCGGTCCAGGACACGGCCCGTACGTCCGACGGATGCGCGTACGTCATCAGGTCCGCGTTCTTGAAACCGCCCGGCGTGCCGTTCCAGTCGCCGATCCGCCAGATCGCGCTCGCGTTGGCCGGGTCGTTCGAGGACGGCAGGGCGATCGTGTTCAGGGTGGCCGTCCCACCCGCCGATACGCTCACCGACGTCGTGTACACCGCCAGCTCGCCCTTGAAGACGGTCAGCGTGTACGTCCCCGGCAGCACGCCCGCGATCGAGAACCAGCCGTCCGAGGAACGCGCCGGACCCCAGTACTGCGCGGCCGAGTTGGCCAGCCCGACCGTGTACGGGTACGCCGGGTTCCGGCCCGATATCCCGACACCCGCCACCTTGCCCCGGCCGCTCGCCGGCACGTACCCGGAGATGCCGAGCGCGTCGGCCCACGGCGTGGTCAGCGTGCCCGGGAACAGCGCCGAGGAGGGCGCCCCGCCGTCCGTGAAGGCGATGACGTACGGGCCCTGGAGGCCGAAGCGCTGGGCCTCGGTCTGGTTCTGGCCGTAGTACAGGATCTCGTAGAGGCCGCCGCCGTCGGCGCTCTGGTGGCGCAGCAGAGAGCGGTAGAAGGGCCCGCCGGAGGCCTTCTCGTGGTTGCTGCGCACGACCCACAGGCCGACACCGCCGGAGGACCAGCCGACGTAGTCGTAGTCCATGACGCGCCGCTTGGAGTAGTGCTTCGAGCGGGTCTGCCCGTCGGACTTCCGGAAGACGTCCGAGGCCTCGATGGTGGTCGGCGCGTAGGTGTACGAGTCGGGCTCGTCGTTGAGGAACGCGCCCTTCTTCACGCGCACGATGTACCGGGTGGCGGAGACGGACGTGTCGGCCTTGTTCGTCCAGAGGTAGATGTTGTTCTCGCCGCTGCGGGCCGCGTAGTAGTGCTTCAGCGTGCCGTGCGTGACGGAGACCAGGATCGTCGAACCGGACTGCCTGATGGCGACGGTGGAGGCGCCGAGGCCGGACTCGATGTGCGAGTTCATGCCGCCGTAGCCCTGGTACTCCGTGCCCCGGTAGACCAGCGAGGTCAGGTCGCCGGTGGACTTGCTGACCTTGAAGACCAGCTGGGCGCCGGTGTCGACGACGTAGTGCGAGCCGTCGTCGCTGTAGCCGAAGGCGGCGGCGTGGGCCGTGCCGACGGTGAGGGCCGTCCCGGCCGCGGTGGCGGCGAGGACGAAGGTGCGGCGGCCGACCGGTCTGCGCGCGGATCCGGACATGGGGGCCTCCTCGGGAGGGTGGGGGGAGTTCGGGTGGGAGAGAGGGTGACAGTTGAATCGATTTCGCGAAAGGGCTTTCGGTCATGTGAAGCAGTCCATCTCGTGAATGCTGCTCGGGATCTAGAAAGCGCTTGTCCGGAGCGGTACCGTCCACCCCCAGGTCTTGTCGTCCGCTGGGAGGAGCCGGGAGTGAGACGTTTCAGCATCGCCGTCGTCGCGGCGGTGGCCGTGGGAAGCGCGTTGCCGTCCGTACCGGCGCAGGCCCACTCCGGCCTCGCACAGTGCGCGGCGGACACCTGTCACTTCGATGTCCCCCCGGGCACCTATCACGTGCGGGTCGTGCTCGGCGGGGCAACCGCGTCCGCCACCAGCGTCAGCGGCGAGACCCGCCGTGCCCTGCTCCCCGAGACAGCCGCCCCGGCAGGCGAACGGGTCACCCGCAGCTTCACCGTGAACGTCCGCACCCCCGAGGGCGAGCCCACCGGCCCCGACGGAACCCCCGGCCTCGACCTGCGGATCGGCGGTTCCGCACCCGCCCTCGCCGGCATCCGGGTCACCCCCGCCCGGCACACCCGCCAGATCTTCCTCGTCGGCGACTCCACCGTCTGCGACCAGTCCGGCGACCCGTACTCCGGCTGGGGCCAGCGACTGCCCCAGTACCTCCGCGAGGGCGTGTCCGTCGCCAACTACGCCGACTCCGGGGAGAATACGGTCTCCTATCTGGGGAACCCGAAGCTGTGGGCCACCGTACGGCCCCTGATCCGCCCCGGCGATCTGGTCCTGGTCCAGCTCGCCCACAACGACAAGACCACGGACGAGGCCACCTACCGGGCCAACCTGGAGACCCTGGTGGAAGGCGTCCGGGCGCGGGGCGGACAGCCGGTCCTTGTCACTCCCATCGTGCGACGCTGGTTCAACGCGGACGGCACGCTGAACAACGGAACCGCGCTCCTGGTCAACGGCCTCGGCGTCGACCACCCGGCGGTCACCCGCTCCGTCGCCGCCGAGCGTGACGTCCCGCTGATCGACCTCACCGCGAAGACCAAGGCCCTCGTGGAGTCCCTCGGCGTGGAGGGCTCCAAGGCGCTGTACCTCTACAACGAGGCACGGGACAACACGCACACCTCCGTGAGCGGTGCCACGGCCTACGCGGGCCTCGTCCGCGACGAACTCGTCACTCAGCATCTGGTGCCGAAGGGCAAGGTGCGGGTGGGATAGAGCCCCTGGGGCGCCCCGACCGGAACCGGGGCGCTCCAGGTCCGGCCGAGTGTCCTGAGCCTTTGAACGCCCTGAGCACGAAAGAGAACCGATGCAGCTGCCCGCAGCCGACCGCACGACGTCTCCGTTCACCGGCTACACCCGCGCCCACTGGGAGGCGGCGGCCGACGCCCTGCTCACCTCCGTCGAGCCCTACGCCACCGACGACCGCGCCCTCTACTACCTGCCCGGCGACCGGACCAGCTGGTCGGGCCGCCTCTCCGACGGTCTGGAGGGCTACGCCCGCACCCTGCTGCTGGCCGCCTTCCGCCGCGACGAGAAGGCCCTGGAGCGCTACGCCACCGGCCTCGCCGCCGGTGTCTCGGGCGTCTGGCCCCGCATCGAGGACCGTAGCCAGCCCCTGGTGGAGGCGGCGTCGATCGCGCTGGCCCTGCGCCTGACCCGGGACCTGCTGTGGGACCGGCTGGACGACGGCGTACGGCAGCGGGCGGCCGGCTGGCTCGGCGACGCGCTCACCGCCGAGGCGTGGCCCTGCAACTGGGAGCTGTTCCCCGTCACGGTCGGCGGCTTCCTGGCCGAGATCGGCCACGAGCCGGACGCGTCCCGCGCGGCGATCGACCGCGGCCTGGAACGCATCGAGCAGTGGTACCTGGGCGACGGCTGGTACACCGACGGCGACGGCCGCAAGTTCGACTACTACAACGGCTGGGCGATGCACCTCTACCCGGTGCTGCACGCCTGGCTGGAGCAGGACGAGCGCCTGCTGGACCTGTACGGCGACCGTCTCTCGCGCCACCTCTCCGACTACGCCCGGCTGTTCGGCGGCGACGGCGCCCCGATGCACCAGGGCCGCTCCCTCACCTACCGCTTCGCCACGACGGCCCCTCTGTGGCTGGGAGCGCTGACCGGCCGCACGCCCCTGTCGCCCGGGGAGACCCGGCGCCTGGCCTCGGGAGCGCTGCGGTACTTCCTCGACCGGGGCGCGGTGGACGACAGGGGCCTGCTGTCCCTCGGCTGGCACGGCCCCGACCCGTCCGTCCTCCAGGGCTACTCGGGCCCGGCCTCCCCGTACTGGGCGAGCAAGGGCTTCCTCGGCCTGCTGCTTCCCGCCGACCACGAGGTCTGGACGGCGGCGGAGGAACCCGGGCCGACCGAGCGCGCGGACGCCGTCACGCCCGTGGGCCCTCCCAACTGGCTTCTCCAGTCGACCCGTTCGGACGGCGTGGTCCGCCTCCACAACCACGGCAGCGAGGACGTCCGCTACGACCCGTACTACACGCGCCTGGCGTACTCGACCGTGACGGCCCCGGCCCCGGCGTCCTCCTCGTCGTACGACAACAGCGTGATCGTCGGCGAGGACCCGAGCCGCACCGGCATCGAACCGCTGGGCGTCGGCGAGGGCTGGGCGGCATCCCGGCACACGGCGGGCGGGGGAGCGCGGGTGACCAGTCTGGTGCTGGCACGCGGGGCCGCGGAGGTCCGGGCGCATCTGGTGACGGGCGCGGAGCCCGGGACGCCGGTCCGGGTGACCGGCTGGCCGGCCGCGGAGGGCCTGCGGGCCGAACTCGTACCGGCGCTCGGACTCACGGACTCCCTGACGGGCGTCGTGGGCGAGACCCCCACCCTCTTCGTCGCCCTGGCCCGGCTGACGGCCGAGCCGGACCCGGTCCCACTGGAGGAGTCGGTCTCCGTCCGCGCCGACGGTGCCGGAGCACTGGAGGTCCGCTGGGGCGACGGCGGCGTGACACGGGTCCGGCTGACGGAGTCGGGGGCGGACGTCACGGCTTGAGACGAGCGATTCTCACCACAGACCATGGTTCGGTCCGCGCCGAAGCGACCCGCGTCTAGCGTGGCGCCATGACCACCTTCGCCGACCTCCACCACGAGGACGAGCCCCTCCTCCTGCCCAACGCCTGGGACCACGCCTCGGCCCGGGCCCTCGCGGGGCAGGGCTTCCGGGCGATCGCGACGACGAGTCTGGGCGTCGCCGCGGTCGCCGGACTGCCCGACGGTGCGGCGGCGACCCGGAAGGAGACGCTCCGGCTGGCCTTCGCCCTGGGATCCGAACGGTTCCGGCTGTCGGTCGACGCGGAGGGCGGCTTCAGCGACGACCCGGACGAGGTGGCGGAGTTCGCGCGCGAGCTGTACGCCGTGGGAGCGGTCGGCATCAACCTGGAGGACGGCCTCGGGCCCGTCGCCCGGCACGCGGCGAAGATCGCCGCGGTCAAGAAGGCGGCGCCCGCCCTCTTCGTCAACGCACGCACCGACACCCACTGGCTCGGCGACGGCGACACCGCGGACACGCTCACCCGCCTCGACGCCTACCGACAGGCGGGCGCGGACGGCGTGTTCGTCCCCGGCCTCACCGACCTGCGGCGGATCGCCGGCCTGGTGCACCACCTGGACGTCCCCCTCAACGTCCTCTACTCGCCCGGCGGCCCGCCCGTCCCCCACCTCGCCGACGTCGGCGTGCGCCGGATCAGCCTCGGCTCGCTGCTGTACCGGAGGGCACTGGGCGCGGCACTGGAGGCGGTGGCGGACATCCGGGCGGGGCGGACGCCGGGAGGCATGACACCGTCCTACGGCGAGGTGGCCGGGTTCGCGACCCGCTAGGTGTATTGACCCGCAGGGTTGTTAACGCGGCTGATCGGTGGCTGACCGCCGAGTGCGGTGTGGCAGCGGTGGTGGTTGTAGGCGTGTAGGAAGTCTGCCAGGGCTCGCGGTACAGGAGGGACCTTGCGGACACGACCTAGGTGTCGAGCGCGGCGACCAGCAGCGCGACGGCGGCCAGGTCCGGCAGACCGCGCAGCAAGGCGACGGCCTGCTCACCCGCGAACGCGCGTTGCTCATCGGTCACAGCGGGGTCGACGGCCGTCTCGGCCTGTACCTGGACGTAGTTGAGAGCCGTCGCGAAGAGCATCGAGAACGACTCCGGGCCCGTGATGACAGCCGGGCCCCCGGCACTGCGGTAGGCGCGTGCCAGCCGGCGGGCGGATTCGATGTTCACGTCATTGCCGCCCGACCAGACGTAGAGGGCCCGGGCGAACTCCCGTTCCGCCGAGACCGGCCCCGCGTTGTCCCAGTCGAGGAGGACCGGCCCGTCCGGGCCGACCAGGACGTTCTGGGGCTGGAGATCGAGGTGCGAGGTCACGAGGCCGCGCGATTCCGACGGGGTGACCCAGTGAGCCAGCGGGGGAGCGGACGTGGCGACAAAACCGCCGAGCTCGTCCGACCAGGGCAGGCCGGCGTCCCGCACCTTCTTGAGCACGTCCTCCCACTCGGCCTCGTCGGGACACCTCTCGTACCAGCCGCTCGGGGTGTCCACGGCGTCCTCCCCGGCCTGGTGCAGCAGGGCCATGGTCCGGCCGAACCAGTCGAGGACGTCCGGGTCGGAGGCGTCCGCCCGGGTGCCGTCGACCCAGTCGTACAGCTTCACCCAGGAGTTGCCGCCCGGGGTGTCGAGGCGGGAGACGTGCGCGCCGTGCCGGTCGGTGTGCAGCCGGGGCGAGGCGATGCCGAGGCGTTCCGCGGAGTCCCGTAAGGCGGCCTCGCGTCGTACCTGGGCTTCGTCGCAGCCGAAGAGGAGCTCCTTCACGGCCCAGGACCGGCCGTGCCCGGTGAGTTTCCAGATCTGGCCGAGTGCGCCCCGGGTGACGGGCGTCATCGCCCAGGGGCCGGTGCCGAGCGAGTAGAGCTCGGCTATCGAGTCGGCGGTGTCACGCATCGGGGTTCCTCTCCTCGCGGGGCCAGTTCCGGAGCAGCGCGTGCAGGGCGTCGACGGCCCGGTCCCAGGACGCCTGTACGTCACGGGGTGCGCCGAAGGCGCCGTTGGACTCCAGGGCGCAGTAGCCGTGGAAGGTGCTGCGCAGCAGGCGTACGGCATCCGTGAGGTCGGGTTCCTCCAGGCCGTAGGCGCGGAGCATGCCGTAGGTGACGTCGGCCGTGCGGCGCATCGCGGGGGAGTCGGCCAGGAGGTCCTGGTCGACCGGGATCTGGGTCGCCGCGTACCTGCCCGGGTGTTCCAGGGCGTAGGCCCGGTAGGCGCCGGCGAACGCGGCGAGCGTGTCCCGGCCCGCTTCCCGGCCCTCGACCGCCGCCGCGATCCGGTCGATCAGCTCGCCGCCCGCGAAGAGAGCCAGGCGGGTGCGGAGGTCCTGGAGGTTCCGGACGTGGGTGTACAGGCTGGCGTCCTTCACACCGAAGCGCCGGGCCAGCGCGGACAGCGTCACACGCTCGAAGCCGGCCTCGTCGGCGAGGTCGGCCGCGGCGGCGACGAGGCGGTCGGGGGTGAGGCCGGCTCTGGGCATGGGGGTTGATCGTAGCCGGGCCAGCGGTTGCAGTGCCCATGACCAGGGCGGAAAATGGGAACAGACCCCTCGGCCGCCATCGCCGTCCCCCACCGCCACGCGCGGGGGCGTACGCACAGCGCACCGGGAATCCACATGGACCGAGCCGATCTCGCAGCGGTGTTCTACGGGGAGGGACCCGTACCTGTCCTCTGGGCCACCTACTGCCCCGTCCACTTCGACGTGTGGCTGGCGTTCGCCCAGCCGCCGCGGCCGTCCTCGGAGGGACGGCAGGACCTGATCCTCGCGATCCGTGAGGAGTACGGCGTCGAGCGGGTGCTGGAACGGTTCCAGAGCCGCGGGCTGATGGAGAAGTGCCGTCCGATCGCCGCCGGCAGCTTCGTGGCGGCCCGGCTGACGCTGAAGGAACTCGTCAGCTGCCTGCTGCCCCTGACCAGTCTCGCCGGAGCGGTGCGGGTCGCCCATGAACTCGCCGGGACCGGCGGCGCGGACGGCATCGAGGCGGCCCTCGCCGGACACGTCAGGACCCCGGCCACCAGCGAGATCCACGACAGCATGGAGCGCCGGCAGGAGCGCGGCCGTCATCTCACCTGGCTCCTGCGGCTGCTGCACCGCGTCGTGGAGAACGCGAGGCCGGACCTGGCCCGGAGCGACACGCGGGAACAGGAGGTGACCGGCGTACTCGTCGACATGCTGGGCGACGTCGTCGTGGACACCACCCCGGTGCGCGGGCCGCACACACCCGTCGGGCGCGTGGCCGACCGCAGGCAGAAGTACCCGATCGTCTCCGTGACGACGAACCGGCCGGCGACCCGCGCGGTCGTACGGTCCCGGCGGACGATCAAGGCCGACGCGGCGGAGCAGGTCTTCTCGGTCGACACCGCCACCATCGGGTGGGCGGTGGTCGACAGCGGCATCGACGCGCGGCACCCCGCCTTCCACGACTGGGACACCACCGGCCCGACGCCGCAGCCGCTGGAGACGCGCATCGCCCGCTCCTTCGACTTCACCGGCGTACGGGAGAAGCTCTCCGCCGACGTCCTCGTGGGCGGACTCGTCAACTGGGCGGCCGCCCTGCCGTCCGTCGAGACCACCCCGGCCCCGGGACAGCCCGCCCGGCCGCCGCCCGGCGACCAGCACGGCACCCACATCGCCGGCATCATCGGCGGCTGGTGGCCGGAGCTGGACTTCCGCGGCATCTGCCCGCGCATCCGCCTCTACGACTTCCGGGTCCTCGACGACGAGGGCGACGGCGACGAGTTCTCCATCGTCACCGCGCTCCAGGCGATCCGTCACATCAACGAGCAGGCCGGACGGTTCATCGTCGCAGGGGTCAACATCAGCCTGTCGGTCCCGCACGACGTCGCCAGCCACTCCACCGGCTGGACACCCGTGTGCGTCGAGTGCGACCGCCTGACCCGGTCGGGTGTCGTGGTCGTCACCGCGGCCGGGAACGCGGGGTTCACCGGCGGCACCGCCCACACCGTGGGCGCCGACTACCGGGACATCAGCATCTCCGACCCCGGCAACGCGGAGTCTGTCATCACCGTCGGCTCCACCCACCGCAGCAACCCGCACCGCCACGGCGTCAGCTACTTCTCCAGCCGGGGCCCCACCGGCGACGGGCGGCTCAAGCCCGACCTGGTGGCACCGGGGGAGGACATCGACGGCCCCATCCCCGGCGAGGGCATCTCCGCCATGCACGGGACCAGCCAGGCGGCGGCCCATGTCAGCGGAGCCGCCGCCATGCTGCTGGCCCGCCACCGGGAGCTGCTCGGCCGCCCGGAACGCGTGAAGGAGATCCTCTGCGCCACCGCGACCGACCTCGCCCGCGAACGCCACTTCCAGGGCCACGGTCTCGTCGACGTGCTGCGCGCCGTGCAGTCCGTCTGACCGGCCGAACCACCAGCCAGGCAGGTTGACATGTATACCTTCGATTTCCTCGACGCCCGGCACGGCGACTGCTTCCTCGTCCGCTGGGGCGCACCCGACGAACGGGTCATGCTCGTCGACGGCGGTCCCACAGGCGTCTACCGGGCCACGCTCCGCGGCCGGCTCCAGCAGCTCGGAACAGCCGGCGGAGACGGCCCGCCGCACCTCGACGTCGTCTGCCTCTCCCACGTCGACGACGACCACGCCGGCGGACTCGTACGGCTCTTCCGTGAGATGCGGCAGGCCCAGCAGGACGGGGACGCCCCGCCGTACGCGGTGGACGCCCTGTGGTTCAACTCCGTGGAGGAACTCGTCGACAAGCGCGCCCCCGGCCTGAGCGCCTCCGTCCGGCCGCTCCTCGAACGGGCCGCCACCGACGCGGCGTTCGGCGCCAGCTACCAGCAGGGCCGCGACATCCGCAACGCGGCAAGCGCACTGCACCTGGACGGCAACACCCCGTTCGGCGGACCGCTCACCGAGGGCGCCGAGGCCACCCTCGCCGACCTGGACGTCACGGTCGTCGCGCCCGACGAAGCGGCCCTGGAGGAGCTGGAGGAACGCTGGCGCAAGGCGAAGCAGCGCGGGGACCCCGACGTCATCACGGCGGCGTACTCCGACTCGTCGGTGCAGAACCTCTCCAGCATCGTCCTGCTGCTGCGCCACGACGGCCGCACCGCGCTGCTCACCGGCGACGCCCGCGGCGACCACGTCCTGACCGGGCTGCGCGATCTCGGCCTGCTCGACGACTCGGAACCGCTGCACGTCGATCTGCTGAAGCTGCCGCACCACGGCAGCGACCGCAACGTGGAAGCCGGCTTCTTCGAGCAGGTGCGGGCCGACCACTACGTCGTCTCCGCCGACGGCGTCCGCCACCACCATCCCAACGAGGACACCCTGCGCTGGCTCGTCGAGTCCCGGGCACCGGACGACGAGTACGTCGTCCACCTGACCAACCACATCCCGTTCGCCGAGGAGGAACTGACGCGGCTGAGCGAGGGCCGCGCGTTCGGCGTGGACGTCCGGGAGCCCGCCGAGCAGGCGCTCGTCGTCACGATCGGAGACCGGCCATGACCTCCACCCGGCACGCCCCCGCCCCGTCCGCGCCACCGGCCGGGACCATGACGCCCGCCGCTCCGGGATGGATCGTGGACTCGCCCGCCGTCGGCACCGGCCTCACGGCCCGCCCCTGCGGTGACACCCTCCGCCCGGCCGAACCGCCCGCCACGGCGCACCCGGTCGCGCTCGCGATGTCCGGCGGAGGATTCCGCGCCACCCTCGCCGCACTGGGCTTCGTCCGGCTGCTGGCCGACACCGGGCTGCTGGCCCGGCTGCGCTACTCCTCCTCCGTGTCCGGCGGCTCGATCGCCAACGGCTGCCTGGCCACGGCCTGGCCCGCGCTGCGGCAGGAGGGCTTCACCGCGCGCGCCGTGGACGAACTCGTCATCGACCCGGTCGTCGACCGTGTCTCCTCCCGCTCCCTCAAGCGGGCCCTCCTGCGCGGGCTGTGGCGTACCCCTGGCTCCACGACCCGCACCGACCTCCTGGCCGGACGCCTGGACGAGTGGTTCTTCGAGAAGGCCGAACTGGAGCGGCTGGACCCGCAGGTGCGCTGGATCGTCAACGCGGCCAACCTGACCACCGGTGCCCGCTTCACCTTCGAACGCGACGTCTACGGCGACTACACCATCGGCCTCGTGCCCACCGCCGGCTCGGGGCTGCGGCTGAGCCGGGCCGTGTCGGCCTCCGCGGCGGTGCCCGGCGCCTTCCCGCCCGTCGTCCTCGACCGACGTCCCTTCCCGTGCGCCACCCACGCGCCCGCGCTGCTCGACGGCGGTACGTACGACAACACCGGCCTGGAGGCCATCGACGGGGACCGCTACCGCCACACCTTCCTGTGCGCCCTCAACGCCGGAGGACTGCTGCGCCCCGGTGTGTACGGGCGCGTCCCCGTCGTCCGCGACCTGGCCCGGGCGAACTCACTGCTGTACCGGCAGAGCACCACGCTGCGGACCCGGGCCGTCGTCGACCGCTTCGAGAGGGCGAGGGCGGCGGGCCCGGACGGCGAACTGCCGCGCGGTGCCCGCCGGGGAGTCCTCGTCCAGCTCTCCACCGACTTCCCGGCCGACGGCCCGGACGCCCTGCGCCGCTGGCGCGCCGCCTTCGCCGAACAGCCCGCCTTCGACAACCGGCACCTGGCCCTCGTCCCGACCGTCTTCGACCGCCTCGACCCGGGCCTGTGCCGGGCCCTGGTCCACCGTGGCTGGTGGCTCGGCGGCGCGGCCCTGGCGACGTACCACCCGGAACTGCTGCCGGCCGACCTGACGGCCCTGCGCCCGCCGATCCGCTGATTCGCGGACTCAGCGGATCGGGGCGTAGACCACCCCCAGCTTGTCGACTTCGGCTCCCGCGCGGCCGGTGAAGCCCACGATCTGTCGCCCGGCAGGGGCCGTGAAGGTCTTCGCGTCGGACGTGGCCGTGCCGGTGGACAGGGTGCGGCCCTTGTCGGTCGAGAACGCCGCGGAGAACAGGCGCGTCCGGCCGTCCTTCTGTCCCTGCGTGAGCTTCACGGAGGTCAGGTGCTCACCGGCCGCCAGCGTCAGGGACGTCGCCGTGCCGCCCGTGCCGCCGTGGCTGAGCGTCGTACCGCCGTCGTGGGTCAGGGACACCGCGTCCAGGCGGGCGCTGCCGCGCAGGGTCAGCGTGCGAGGCGCCGGGGTCGTCGGCAGGTCGTCCGCGTCGTTGAAGGCCGTGCCGTGCGGACCGCCGAAGAAGTCGCTCGCGCGCAGGGAGGAGTCGAGCGTGTAGGAGAAGTCGACCGCGTGCGGGAAGTGGTCGGACAGGTTGGCACCGGCCGGGTCGAGGAAGGACGCCCACTCGTTGCTGTAGCGGGTCGCGTTCAGGCTGAGCAGCCTGCTGCCTCGGTAGAGGACCTTGTCCACGACCTCGCAGTCGTTCGTGGGCGCTGTCGTGGGGCAGACGAGCGCGTCGCTGCCCTGGGCCGGGGGCGTCCCGCCCTTCACCCGCTGGACCCACGCGTCGGTGAGGCCGTTCTCGCTCAGCAGCGTGCGGATGTTGTCGCCGGAGCGCGTGTACCGCGTGTTCGTGTCGCCCATGACGATCACCGCGTTGCCCGCGGAGTTCGCCTGGATGAAGTCCGAGAGCTGCTCGACGTTGGCCCGGCGGGCGGCGAGCGCGTCGTCCGTGGCGTCCGCGTTCGTGTGCACGTTGTAGAGGTCCACGAAGACACCCTCGGCGAGCCGTACCCGGGCCAGCGAGAATCCCTTGGGCGTAAGGCAGTTGGTACCGGTGCAGTTGTTCCACTTCACCCGCTGGAAGTCCTCGAAGGGATGGTCCGAGAGGGTGTTGAGGCCGTCCCCGAACGGCACGCCACCGCTGGTCGCGGTGCGGTGGGCGTGGTCGTCGCCCGCGTACAGGGCCGCGTGGTAGTTGAAGTCCTCCTGCACATTGACGATGTCGTACGCCCCGAGGCGAGGGGAGATCAGCGGGGTGTTCTTCTCCGGACTGCCGGAGCTCAGGCCCTCGGGGAGGCCCGCGACGTTGTAGGTGAGGACGTTGAAGGAGCCGGAGTCCGCGGCGACGGCGGGTGTCGCGGCGGTGGCGGCCAGGCCCGTGACGGCCAGGGCGGCGGCCATGAGCGTGCCGATCAGTCTCTTCATGGGGGGTGTCTCCGGTCGGGGAGGGGAGGGAGCGGAGGGGGAAGAAAAGTGAACGGTGCTCAGGTTCGGGGGCAACACCCTCGGTACGCAAGGGAAGTCGGGAAAACAGTGGGAGACGCCCCGGCGTCAGGAGTGACGCAGCAGCTCCAGGTCCGGCCCCCAGGAGTCGAGGACCTCGCCGTGCCCGGCCCTCCGCGCCGCCTCCTCGAGGTCGGTGAAGAGCGCACGCTGCGTGTCCGGGTCGCCGTCGGCGAGCAGCCGTTCCACGACCGGCAGCAGCCGGTCCGCCTCCCACCGCCGGTCGCCCAGCGGGCTGCGCTCCAGCTCCCACCGCAGGTACTTGTTGTAGGGCCGGACGCGGCGGTGCAGCGCGAAGAGCACCTCCAGGGCGTAGGGGACGGACTCGGCGCCGTCCAGGTGGCCCATGTCCGGGTGGCCGTCGCGGTAGCTCTTCAGGGAGCGGTAGGCCTGGTTGACGTAGGCGTCGAGCCAGCCGTCGACCGCGGCCCGGGCCTCTTCCGCGCCCAGGCTCCGCTTCTCGTCGAGGATCCGCGCGATCGTCCCGTCGAGGCGGTCGAGCAGTACCTCCGCGTGGACGTAGGAGTAGCGCGCGAAGTGATCGGGGCGGCCGGGCATACCGCGGGTGCGGAACTCGGCCAGCGGGATGACGACGAGGTCGAGGCGGGCCGAGCGGAATCCGTTCAGTTCGGTGAGGGACGAAGGTGCTTCGTCCCCGACGATGACATGCAGGTCGTGGTCGGAATGGACGGTCGGCATGCCCTCGTGGACCTGGGAGCCGCTGAGGACCAGACCCACGACCGCGGGATCCTCGGTCGCCCTTGCGGTGAAGGCCGCCAGTGTGTCGCTCACGGTGCGGACGCTACTGCGCCCGCACCGCCCGCCGGTAACGGTTTTCTTCCGCCTACGCCTGCGGATCGAGCCCGTCGGAGAGCCCCTGGTACGCGGGCTTCGCGCCGTAGGTCTCGCTGTACGGCAGGGCCGCCCCGTAACCGCTGAACGTGCCCGGCACCCAGGAGTACTCGTCGGTGATGCCCCAGACCGTGACGCCCGCGCAGCGGGGCACGCCCAGGCAGTTCTCCGTGGCCGTCTTGTAGTCGGTGGACTGCTGGGCCAGCTCGGCCGACGACGCCGGCAGCGGGATGCGGACGTCGAGTTCGCTGATCGACACCTCCAGGCCGAGGTCGGAGCAGCGCTTCAGGTTCGCCTTCATGGAGGACGGCAGCTGGCCGACGACGAAGTGCGCCTGGAAGCCGTGAGCTGCGGGAGCGCGACCGTGGCCGTGGCGAGCAGGGTGCCCGTGGCGGCGAGCGTGGGCAGACGAAGGGAGCGGTGCCTGTCGGGGGTGTGCGGCATGGCTCCTCCAGGGGGAGGTGAGGATGCGGGTGCGACATCCCCCGGTCGCCGCTGAGGACCGTAAGGTTGCCGTGCATCGGCGACGGGGGAGGGCGCATGACGCACGAGGCGGCACGGCGCGAGGACGAGCCCGGCGGCGGCACGCCCTCGGACACCGGCGACGACGGCTTACGCGGTACCCGCCGCGGCACCCGCCCGCTGTGGCGGCAGCGGGACTTCGGGATCTTCTGGACCGCGCAGACCCTCTCCGTCCTCGGTGACTCCTTCGCCCTGATCGCCCTGCCCCTGCTGGTCCTGGAGGCGACGGGCTCGGTCGCGCGGATGGGGCTGCTGACCGCCGTGGGCGGGGCGGCGTCGGTCCTCGCGGCCGTGTTCGCCGGGGCGGTGGTGGACCGGGTGGACCGGCGCCGGCTGCTCATCACCTGCGACCTCGTACGGATGGGGCTGTACGGGGTGATCCCCCTGGTGTGGCTGTTGGGCCCGCGGATCTGGCTGCTGTACGCGGTGCTGCCGCTGTGCGAGGCCGTCGGCATGCTGTTCGCGGTCGGCTACGTCACCGTCGTACGCGGCCTGGTCGGCACCGGGCAACTCACCGAGGCCAACGGCCGGTTGAACGCCACGGCCGCCGCAGCGGGGGTGCTGGGGCCGCTGTGCGCCGGGCTGGTCGCCGCCTGGTCCGGCCCGGCCGCCGCGGTCGGCGTGAACGCGGCCAGCTTCGGGGTCTCGGCGGCGCTCCTGTTCTTCGTACGGTTCCGCAGACGCGCCCCGGACGAACAGCCGGGCACGCGCGCCGGACTGTGGCAGGACCTGCGCACCGGCGTCTCCTTCCTCTACGGCCACCCCGTGCTGCGCTCGCTCACCGTCCTGCTGTTCGTCTTCAGCTTCCTCACCCTCGGGATCCACGACCTGGTCATCTACCACCTCAAGCACGACCTCGGCCAGGACGACGGCACGGTCGGCACCGTCATGGCGGCCGGCGCGCTCGGCACCATCGCCGGCGCCCTGCTCGTGGCCCGGATCCGTCGACGCCTGGGCTTCGGGCCGACGTGGGCCGGCTCGGTCGCGGTGTGCGGGCTCGCCTTCGCCGGTCTCGGCTGGGCCCGGGACGTGCCCGTGGTCGCGGCCCTGTGCGCCGCCTTCCTCGGCTGCGCCGCCATGGGAGGCACCTGTTCGATGTCGCTCCGCCAGGAGGTGACCCCGGAACACCTCCTGGGCCGGGTCACCTCCGCGTTCTGGACCCTGCACTACGCGGCGGCACCGATCGGCGCCGCCGTGCTGACCTGGGCCGCGGAGGAACAGGGCACGACGCCGGTCGCCCTGGCCGCCGGAGCGACCTGCGTCCTGCTTGCCGTAGCCGCCCTGTTCACCCCGGTGCGCGGGGCGGGCCGGCCCGTCAGCCGTTGACCCCGCTGTAGTGCCGCAGACTCCACCGCCACAGCACCCGTGCCCCCAGATACGCCAGCAGCCCGAGCAGCGGTGAGGCCGCCGCCAGCCAGTACGGCACACCGGTCGTATGGCCGTGCCCGGTCAGCACCGCCGTCGGGAAGTAGGCGACGAACGCGAGCGGGAGGCCGTAGGTCAGGAGTCCTCCCACGGCCTTGGGCAGCACGTTCAGCGGATAGCTGCCGAACGTGCCGAGGAGTTCCTCCAGCCAGCGGCCCCACATGTCGGCGGCCGGGAAGCGCAGGGACGCGCCGGCCACGACCGTGAACAGGGCCGCCTCCAGGAGCATGCCGCCCAGCACGGCCGCGATCAGATACGTGATCCGGCCCGCAGTCCAGTCCAGGTCGCTGCGGGACAGCGCGCCCACCATCAGGCCCGCCGCCACCGTGAGGTCCCCGATGGCGTTGGTGGGGAAGAACGCCAGTTGGATCTGCCGGTGCACCGGCATCGGGCGCATCAGGTAGATGTCGATCCGGCCCTCCTGGACCTGTCGGCCGGCCCAGTGCATCCGCCCCAGGAACAGCACGAACAGGCCGTGCGCCAGCATGCGCGTCGCCGGGATCAGCAGCACGTCCGAGCTGTCCCAGCCGCCCATCCCGGCGAACCGGGTCAGCAGCACCGTGGCGAAGACGATCACCGACACCTGCCAGATCGCCCCGATCGCGATCATCAGCAGGAACTCGGTGCGGTACTCCATCTGCGCGCGGAAGTTGAGCGCCGTCACGCGCCACACGATCCGCAGAGCCTTCAGCGACATCTCAGCCTCCCTGCGAGATCACGCGCCGGGCGGCCCGCCGCCACAGCAGCCGGGTGAACAACGCCAGCACCACGACCCACCCGGCCTGCACACAGAGCTGGAAGGCCGCGTCGGACAAGGGAATCCGGCCCACGTACAGCGACAGCGGCACGCTCAGCGTGGCCTGGAAGGGCAGGAAGGCGCTCATCGTCACGAACCAGTCAGGGAAGAACCACAGCGGCGCGTACACACCGGACAGCAGGTTCTGCGCGAACAGCAGGATGAGCATCGCGGCGGTGTTGCGGATCGTCCAGAAGCACAACTGGTCGAGCACGAGCATGACGTAGTACAGGACCCACTGGCCCAGCAGCATGCTCACTACGAAAACCCCGGCCACGGCGGCCGAGCGGGGCGGGTCGACGAGCCCGGCGGCCAGGCAGATCACGTACCCGGTCAGCGCCCACGCGAGCCCGTACAACTGCTCGCCCGCGGCCCGCAGGGCGTAGTAGCGCTGCGGCGGCAGCGGGCGCAGGTACCAGTAGACGATGGTGCCGAAGTGCATGTGCTGGAGGACCGTGTCCCGGCCCGCGTACTGGTCCAGCTCCCGCAGCCGGGAGGCCAGTACGGCCAGTACGGCGTAGGTGACGGCCTGGTCCCGGCTCAGGCCGGCGGTCGTGCCGGAGTGCGCGTACAGGCCGCGCCACAGCGACCAGACCAGCACCACCTGCACGGCCAGCCGCAGGGCGACGGCCGTCATCCGGGGCGGCGCGTTCAGCTCGCCCAGCGGGGTGACGCGGGCGGCGCGCCAGGCGTGCGGCACGGCCATGTCAGACCTCCCCGGCATGCGCGTACGCGGCCCGCATCACGTCCTCCAGGTCCGCCTCGTCCAGGGCGATGTCGGTCACCTCGTACCGCTCGATCACCGCCTTGAGCGCCTGGTGGACGGTGGGGGCGCCGGGCCCGTCGGGGCCGAAGACGACGTGTGCGCCGCTGTGCCGCAGGAGCGCGGTGCCGGGCGGCGGCAGGACCTCGGCGTGCGGGTCGGCGAGGGTGGCCCGCACCTGCCAGGTGGAGCCGAACTTGCGGCGGATCTCGTCGAGGTCGCCGTCCAGCATCAGCCGGCCGTGGTTGACCAGCACCACCCGCTCCGCGAGCCGCTCGACCTCCGTCATGTCGTGCGTGGTCAGCAGGACCGTACGGCCGCGCTGCTCCACCTGGTGACGCAGGAACTCCCGCACCTGCTCCTTGACCACCACGTCCATGCCGATGGTCGGCTCGTCGAGGAAGACCACCGGCGGATCGTGCAGCAGGGCGGCGGCCAGGTCGCTGCGCACCCGCTGGCCGAGGGAGAGATGGCGGACCCGGGTGTCCCAGAAGGACGACAGGCCCAGGATCTCGTCGAACTCCTTCAGCCGGGCGGCGTGCTCGGCCTTCGGCACCTCGTAGATGTCCCGCAGGATCGCGAACGACTCGCGCACCGGCAGGTCCCACCAGAGCTGGGTGCGCTGCCCGAACACCGCGCCGACGTTCCGGGCGTTGCGTTCCCGCTCCCGGTACGGCACGACGCCCGCGACCCGGGCCTCGCCGGAGGTGGGGGTGAGGATGCCGGTCAGCATCTTGATGGTGGTGGACTTGCCGGCGCCGTTCGGGCCGAGCAGGGCGAGGAGTTCGCCCGGGGCCACGTCGAAGGTGATGTCGGAGACGGCGTGCTTGGCCACCCGCTCGGGGTTGACGAGCGAGCGGACGGCGCCCAGGACACCGGGGCGGCGGACCGTGGTGTGGAAGGTCCGGGACAGCCCGCGGACCTCGATGGCGACACTCAATCGACCCACCTGCTTCCATGCGATGAACACGGCTGCGGCCGGTCGGCTCTAGGGCCGACCGGCCGCGGATGACATCCCGACCCTGTCGGAATGTCGATCAATCGGTCAATCGATTAACAGGTTTCTTACCTGGTGGTCGAGAACACGAACGAGAACTCCGCCGGCTCCGCCTTCAGGAAGTACCGCGGCAGCGGGCCCGGACCGCACGACTGCGAGCCGATGCCGTGCTGCCCGTGGTCGAGGTTGACCCACACCGTGTCGCCGGCCGTGAGGTCGGTGCGGTGCCGGGCCGCCTCGAGCTGCTCGGTCGTCCAGCGCCGCGCGGTGAACCAGAATTCCGGGTCGCCCTCGATCCGCAGCCCGCCCAGCTCCACCCAGCGGACGTCGGCACGGGCACCGTTCTCCTGCGGACGGACGTACGGCGTCTGCAGCCCGTCCACCGTCGACTGCCAGCGGCCCACCATCGACGCCGTCCTGGTGTCCGGGTACGCCTCGCCCGGACCGCCGCCGAACCACTCCACCCGGTCGGCCTCGGCCAGCCCGAAGCGGACACCGAGCCGGGGCAGCGGCACCGTCCAGTCGCCCTCCGGGGTCACGGACACGGTCAGCCGCAGCCGTTCGCCGTCGGACGTCCAGCGGTACACCGTGTCCAGGCCGACCTCGCGGGCCGCGGGCGCCACCCGGGTCCGGACCGTCAGCGCGTCGTCGCCGGCCTCGACCGAGACCAGGCGGTGCCGCATCCGGTGCAGGCCGAGCGTGCGCCACAGCATCCCGTAGCGGGTGTCGGTCTGCCATTCCGCGCCGTCGTCGTTGTCGGTCGGCGCCCGCCACACGTCCAGCTTGGGCGCCGCGCCGACCGTCACCCCGCCGATCGAGCGCAGGGCGCCGGTGCGGGGGTCGAACTCGGCCGGACCGAGGGTGATCCGGTCCGGGCCGGCCACGGGCCGGTCGCTCGCCGGGAAGGACGGCAGCGGCCGTGCCCCGACGGCGAACTGCCCCCAGGCCACGACATGGTCCTTCGGACCCCAGACCGTGTCCTCGGCGAGCAGCGCCCGCACCGTCCACTGGCGTTCGCCGCCCCGGCCGTCCGCGGGCGGCTCGGGCAGCTTCACCTCGGCCGACTCGCCCGGTACGAGCACCGGCACCGCCAGCGGCCCCGACTCGACGGTCTCGCCGTCCACCTGGCACGACCACTCGAAGGCCAGCGCGGACAGGTCGGCGAAGTCCTGCTTGTTGGTGATCCGCACGGTGCCGCTCGTGCCGTCGCCCTCGATACGGACCGGCTCGATGACCTTCTTGTACTCGATCAGGCCGGGCGACGGCGTCCGGTCCGGGAAGACCAGCCCGTCGCAGACGAAGTTGCCGTCGTGCAGTTCCTCGCCGAAGTCACCGCCGTACGCGTAACCCAGCTCGGCGTGCCTGACGCCGTGGTCGATCCACTCCCAGATGAACCCGCCCTGGAGCCGCTCGTGCTTCTCGAACAGCTCCTGGTAGTCGGCGAGCCCGCCCGGGCCGTTGCCCATCGCGTGCCCGTACTCGCACTGGATGAAGGGAAGCTCCCGGCGCTTGCCGGTCCCGCCGTCGAGCCGCTGCCCGATCTTGTCGACCTCGTCGTGGAAGGCGTACATTCGCGAGTACACGTCCGTGTCGCGGCAGTTCCAGTCACCCTCGTAGTGCACGAGGCGCTCGGGGTCGCGGTCGTGGATCCACTCGGCCATCGCGGTGAGCCCGCGGCCGGTGCCGGCCTCGTTGCCCAGCGACCAGAACACCACCGACGGGTGGTTCTTGTCCCGCTCGACCATCCGCTCCGCGCGGTCCAGCAGGGCCGGGGTCCAGCGGTCGTCGTCGACCGGGTTGTCCCGCCAGTCCTGCTCGACGAAGCCGTGGGTCTCCAGGTCGCACTCGTCGATGACCCACAGGCCGTACTCGTCGCACAGGTCCAGGAAGGCCGGGTGCGGCGGGTAGTGCGAGGTGCGCACGGCGTTGAGGTTGTGCCGCTTCATCAGCAGCACGTCCTCGCGCATGGTCTCCAGGTCGAGGGCACGGCCCTGCTCCGGGTGCCACTCGTGCCGGTTGACGCCCTTGAAGAGGACGGCCTTCCCGTTGACCTTGATCAGCCCGTCCTCGAGCACGACGGTACGGAAACCGATCCGCAGCGGCACGCGCTCGCCCTCGGTGGCCAGCACACCGTCGTACAGCTTCGGCGTCTCGGCGGTCCACGGCTCGACGGCCACCGTCACCGCCTCGCCGGTCGCGACATCGATGTCCAGGCCCGGGACGGTCACCCGCCCCTCGACGTCGGAGTCGACCCGCAGGGTGCCCTCGCCGGTGGTGTGGTCGTACGACGCGTGCACGAAGAAGTCGCCCACACTGCCCGCCGGTCGGTGCAGCAACGTCACGTCACGGAAGATGCCCGGCAGCCACCACTGGTCCTGGTCCTCCAGGTACGAGCCCGCCGACCACTGGTGCACCCGCACCGCCAGGACGTTGCCGCCCGGCTTCAGCAGATGCCCCACCGCGAACTCGTGCGGCAGCCGGGAGCCCTTGAACTCGCCGAGCTCCGTGCCGTTCAGCCAGAGGCGGGCGCATGACTCGACGCCGTCGAACCGCAGCACCGCCCCGCCGTCCGCCGGCCAGTCCGACGGCAGGTCGAAGACCCGCAGATGGTCACCGGTCGGGTTCTCCGTCGGGACGTGCGGCGGGTCCACCGGGAAGGGGTAGAGGTGGTTGGTGTAGATCGGGGACCCGAACGCCCCGTCGCCCTGGAGGACCCAGTGCCCGGGGACCGTGACCTCGGCCCAGCCCTCGGCGTCGTAGCCCTCCTCGGCGAACGAGTCGTCCTCGGCGTCGACGGTGGCCGACAGCCGGAAGCGCCAGCTGCCGTTCAGCGACAGGGACGCGGCGTCCGAGGACGCGTACCAGGCGCGGGGCGCGAGGGCCCCGCTGCCCGGGGAGACGTCCTCGACATAGTCGGCGGTGGTGCGGAAAGACATCGGTCTCCTAGCTCAGCCCTTGATGCCGGTCTGGGCGATCCCCTGCACCAGCCAGCGCTGGAGGAAGAGGAAGACGAACACCAGGGGCAGGATGGATACGGCCGTGGCCATGAAGATCATGTGGAACACGACGGTCTGGTTGGTCATGTAGCTGGACAGCGCGACCTGCACGGTCCACGCCCCCGGATCCTGCCCGATGACCAGGGGCCACAGGAAGGCGTTCCAGCCCGCGATGAAGGTGATGGTCGCCATGGCCGCGAAGAAGTTCAGTGAGTTGGGTACGACGACACGCCAGTAGGCGCCCCAGTAGCCCAGACCGTCCATGCGCGCCGCCTCCTCCAGCTCCTTGGGGAACCCCAGGAAGTACTGCCGGAAGAGGAAGCAGGTGAAACCACTGAACAGGCCCGGGATGATGAGACCCCGGTAGGTGTCCACCCAGCCGAGCGAGGAGACCAGCACGAAGCTCGGTACGAAGGTGACCGCGGTGGGGACCATCAGGGTGCCCAGGACGGCGTAGAAGACCTTGTTGGCGTGCTTGTACGGGATGCGGGCCAGGGCGTAGCCCGCGAGGGAGCACACCAGCAGGACACCGACGGTGTGCAGGGTGGCCACGACCGCCGAGTTCCACAGGGACTGGGCGAAGGGGACCGTCTCGTCGGTGAAGAGCTCGCCGATGTTGCCCCACTGGATGTCCGTGGGGAAGAACTTCCAGTTCTCTCCGGTGATCTCGGCGTCGGTGGAGAGGGCGTTGCGGACGAGGATGTAGAACGGGATCAGAAAGAGGAACGCGGCGACACCCGTGGCGACGTAGAGGCCGGTGGAGCTCATCACTCCGCCGCCGCGCCTGGCCCGGCTGGTCGTGTCCGAATCCGGCGCGGACTTGCGCACCTTGGGCATGGTGGTGGTCACTTGGACTCGTCCCCCCTTCCGAAGCCCATGAGCTTGCCCTGGAGCAGGGTCACGGCGCAGATCAGCACGGTCAGGATCAGCGCGCCCGCGCTGCCGGCGCCGTAGTCCTGGCTCTCGCCCAGGGCCTTGTAGTAGAGCTCCATGAGGGGCGGGCGGCCCCAGGTGGTCTTCGACAGCAGGTTGAAGAACTCGTCGAAGGCCTGGTAGGCGGCGACGAGCAGCAGCAGGATCACCGCGGTGGACGTGGCGCGCAGCTGGGGCAGGGTGATGTGCCAGAAAGTCTGCCAGCCCGGCTTGGCGCCGTCGATGGCGGCGGCCTCGTACAGCTCGTCCGGGATGTTCTGCAGCGCGGCGATGAAAAGGATCATGTAGAAGCCGGACTGCAGCCACAGCCGGGCGGTCACGATGACCAGCCAGTACCAGGGCGGGTTGGGGTCGATCAGCCAGGCGATGTTCTCGATGCCGAACCAGCCGAGGACCGTGTTCATCAGGCCGAAGCGGACCCCGCTGAAGATGGACATCTTCCAGATGAGCGACGCGGCGACATAGCTGACCGCGGTCGGCAGGAAGAAGACCGACCGGAAGAACGCCCGCATGAAGCGCATCCGGTTCACCAGCAGGGCCAGGCTCAGGGAGAGCGCCCAGGTGGTGGGCACGATGAACGCGGCGAAGACGGTGAAGGTGCCGAGCGAGCCGACGAAGTCGTCGTTCGTCAGCATGTACACGTAGTTGTCGAAGCCGACGAACTTGTCGGGGGTGACGGTGAAGCGGGCCTCGAAGAAGCTGAGCCACAGGCTCCAGAGGATCGGCGCGTAGACGAAGATCGCCAGGCCGATCAGGAACGGTCCGGTGAAGAGCCAGAAGTTGACGGTGGGGCTGCCCCGCAGACCCCGCCGCGGCTTGGCCGGGGAGGCCTTGGCCGAGGCGGGGCTCGCGAGGTCGAGCTTGGTGGTCGTCGACATGTCGTGTTCCGTCCCGCGACCTATCCGAACAGCTTCTTGAGCTCGCGGTTGACGGCCGTGTCGCACCTGTCGAGGGCCTTCTCCGGGTCCATGTTCTTGCGGACGCAGTTGGCGAAGACGTCCTCGAAGGCGGTGCGCATGGCCTGGGTCCAGCCGATGTTGTCGAAGTGCCCGAACTCGTTGAAGAGACGGACGCCCTCAGCGGCGTTGCCCGACTTGAGCTTGTCGGCCTCCTTGGCGAGTGAGGTGCGCGGCGGGATGTGGAAGCCGTAGGAGGTGGCCCAGTCCTCCTGGTACTCCTTCTGGTCGATCCACAGCCACTTGACGTACTCCTTGGCCGCGTCGACGTTCTTGCCCTTGGCGTTGACGAACATCGACCAGCCGCCGTTGTAGACCGACGGCTTTCCGGAGTCCGTGACCTTGGGGAAGGGGAAGACTCCCCAGTCGTCGCCGAGAGCGTCCTGGATCGCCGGCATCGCCCACATGCCGCAGAACTGGATGGCGCACAGGCCCTGGTTGAACGAGGAGGGGTCCCAGGACTCGGTCGGAGCGCCGAGGAGGAGGTCGCCGCTGGTGAACAGCTTGCGCATCTTCTTCAGACCCTCGACGACGCCGTCCGTGTGGTAGGCGATCTGGTTCTTCTCGTCGAGGTGCTGGGCGCCGGCCGACCAGATCAACGTGTCGTTGACGCTGTGCAGGTCGTTGCCCATGAACAGGCCCTTGACCTTGCCGGTGGTGAGCTTGGCGGCTGCCTCCATCAGCTCGTCCAGCGTGGTCGGGACCTCGACCTTGGCCTTCTCCAGCATCGACTTGCGGTAGAAGAAGAACTGCGGGTCGTCGATCATGCGGACGCCGTATATCTTCCCGTCGACCGTGTGCGACTTGATGTCGGCCGGGTTGAAGTCGTCCTTGACCGGGTCGATGATGTCGGTCAGGTCCGCCACCTGGCCGCTCTTGACCATCTGGATCTGCGGGTGGAACTCGAAGAGGTCCGGCGCGTTCTTGGTGAGCAGGGCCGAGAAGAGCTTGCTCTCGAAGTCCGCGCTGGTGATCCACTGCGTGGTCACGTTGGCGTCCTTGTACGCCTTCGCGTACTTCTTGATGGCCTGCTCGGTGCCTGCCTCGCCGTACGCGTGGAACATCTGCGTCAGGTTGGTGCCCGACCCGGACCCACCGCCCCGCCCGGTGTTGCTGCCGCACGCGGCGAGTCCGCCCGCGGCGGCCAGGCCCATCGCGGCCCGCAGTACGTTGCGGCGGTCCCAGTTCATGTTGCTCGATGCCGACATGCTGACGTCCTTGTCTCGAGTGCGGCTGCGGCTCTTCGGCTCACTGCCTGATGGCTCACGGGCCCGGGGGCTCGCGCCAGATGGCTCAAAGAGAGGTGCGGTGCGGGACGCTAGAGCTTCGACTAAGGCTTCGGCAAGGGGTTGGACGAAGTCTGTGTGAAGCGTTGTGTCCGGTTCGCGATTTCGAACATGCGGGGGGAGTGGAGGAGTTGCTTCCGCCGCTACGAGGGTGGTGCGGCGGCGGTTCGGCTCCTCACGGGGGCGGCGCGTTTGCCGTTCTTCTGCCCGACGGCCTGGAGCGCGCCCTCCAGCGCGAACGTCGCCGCGCCCAGGCACACCGGGTCGGTGGGGATCGGGGAGAGGACGATCTCGGTGGCGGCCAGCGGCCGCGGCAGCGCGTGCCGTGCCACGGCCTCGCGCACCTCGTGCAGCAGCGGTTCGCCCAGGGTGCGGGCGACCCAGCTGCTCAGCACGACGATCTCGGGGTTGAACAGGTTCACCAGGTCCGCGACGCCGGCGCCCAGATAGCGGGCGGTCTCATGGACGGCCCGGCGTGCCACCGGGTCGTCCGCGGCGATCCCGCGGGCCAGCGCGTCGATGGTCGCCGTCTGGTCGTCCGCGTGCAGCAGCGAGCTGTCGGGGCCGACCTCCCGCAGGTTCAGCATGATGCCGCGCGCGCCGACGTACGTCTCCACACAGCCGTGGTTGCCGCAGCGGCACAGCCGCCCGTCCAGCACCATCGTGGTGTGGCCCCACTCGCCGGCGCTGTTGCTCACGCCGCGGTGCAGCCCGCCGCCCAGGACGAGCCCGGCGCCCACGCCGGTCCCGAGGTTGACCACCACGGCGTCCCCGGCCCCGCGCGCGGCCCCGAACCACAGCTCGGCGACCGCGCTGGCGCGCAGCGGGTTGTCCAGGTAGAGCGGGTAGGCGATGTGCTCCGTGAGCAGGTCGAGCAGTGGTACGTCGTGCCAGTCCCAGTTGGGCGCGTACTCCGAGATGCCGGTGGCGCGGTCCACCTGCCCCGGCACGCTCACCCCGACCCCGAGCACCCGGGCGCCCTCGATGCCGGCCTGGGTGACCACCGAGCCGACGGCGGTGGCCACGTGGCCGACCACCTGCTCGGGCAGGCTCTCACTCGCGCGGACGTCCTCCTCGGCGCGGGCCAGGACGTTCAGCCCCAGGTCGAACAGCTCGACATGGACGTAGGTCTCGGCGATGTCGACGCCGATCAGCGCGCCGCCCGAGGCGTTGACCGCCACCAGGCCCCGGGGCCGGCCGCCGGCCGAGTCCTCGAAGCCGACCTCCGTGATCATGCCGAGGTCGAGCAGTTCGCCCACGAGCGTGGCCACCGTGGCGAGGCTGAGGCCGGTCGCGGCCGCCAGCTCCTGCCTGGAGGTCGGTGACTCCGCGATGATCTGGCGCAGCACCTCGTAGCGGTTCGCGGTGCGGATGTCGCGTGATGTGCGCTTCACCGGAGTGCCCCATTCCTTCCCGGACCGGCCCTGGCCGGGGTCGACGTCGGCACCGGCGCGGCGCAAGGCTATGGGCTGGCGGGACTTTCGACAAGGGGTTTGGAAAGGGGCTTTATAAAGTGCGCTCCTGGTGGGACCGGCGCCGTCCGGCCGTGGCTCGTTCATGATGCCTCAGGGCGCGCAGGCTGGGCGCGTCGGGGGAGCGGTGCCGGACGGCTGCCTAAGCCCTCGCCAGTACATCCCGCACGAAGGCGTTGGCGAACTTCCCCTCCGGGTCCAGCTCCCGCGTCAGCGCGCGGAAGTCGTCCAGCCGCGGATACAGCCCGCCCAGGACGGACGCCGGAACGGTGAACACCTTCCCCCAGTGCGGCCGCGCCCCGAAGGGCTCCAGCGCCTCCTCGACCCGCCGGACCACCGGCAGCACCGCCCGCGTGTCCTCGACCCAGGTGAAGTGCGCCGCCACGGTGTCCCGGCCGTGGGACGGGCTCAGCCACTGGTCGTCGCCGGCGACCGTGCGCACCTCGCAGGTCTGCAGCACCGGCGCGACCGTGTCCCGGATCGCGTCGAGCGCGCGCAGCATCTCCACGGCGTGCCCGCGCGGCAGCAGATACTCCGACTGCAGCTCCGCCCCGCTGCTCGGGACGAACTCCGCCCGGAAGTGCGGCAGTCGCTCGTGCCACGGCCCCGGCACACCGAACTGCTCGGTGCAGTTCACCGCGGGCATGCCCGGCACCGGGTGCATCTTCTCGGTGGCGGGAGCGGCCCAGGGGAAGGCCGGCAGGGCCTGGTCGGTGCGCCGCTTCAGCCACACCTGCCGGAAGCCCGGCGCCCGCCAGTCGGTGAACAGGCTCACGCTGTATCCCGTCGCCATCACCGTCTCGAACGTCCCCGAGTCCAGTCCCTCCAGGGGCAGTTCGGTGAACACGTGCTGCTCGACCTCGAAGGCCGGTTCCAGGTCGAGGGTGAGCGCGGTGACGACACCGAGCGCGCCGAGCGAGGTGACGGCCCCGCCGAACCGCTCCTCGTCCCGTCCTGTCGTCACCGTCGAGCCGTCCGCCGTGACCAGTTCCACCTCGCGCACGACCGTCGAGAGCGGGCCGTTGAGGACGCCCGAGCCATGGGTGCCGGTCGCGACCGATCCGGCCACCGAGATGTGCGGCAGGGACGCCATGTTGTGCAGCGCCAGGCCCTGCCCGTGCAGCCGGCGGGCCAGCTCCGCGTAGCGCACCCCGCCGCCGACGCGGACCGTACGGGCCGCCGTGTCGACGTCCACCTCCGGCGGCAGCCCGGCCAGCGACAGCAGGACGCCCTCGGCGCCCGGCTCGGCGATCTCGTTGAAGGAGTGTCCGCTGCCCAGCACCCGCACCCGGTCGCTGTCCGCGACCAGCGCCCGCAGCGCGGTGAGCGAGCCCGGCCGGTGCAGCTCCTTGGCCGCGTAGGTGATGTTGCCCGCCCAGTTGGTCACGGTCCCGTTCATCCACGTCGTCCTTCCCCGAGGCTGTGGGGACCGGCATGCCCCCGCCGGAACCTACCTCGGCCCGGTGTCCATTGCTCCGGCCGCCCGGCCCGGCCTACCGTGGAGACGTTGTAGAGAGCGTTTTCTACCGCAGCGGTTCCGCCGTTGCCGCCGAGCCGGAAGGTCACCTCCTTGAGCCAGCGCCCCCAGGCACTGTTCGCCATGGCCGCAGAGAACGTGCCGCTGGTCTTCCCGCCCGAGGTGCTGGCGCGGCTGCGGGAGTCCGTGGACATCGATCCCGCCCTCGTGGCACGGGACTTCACCGACCCGCGGGTGCTCGAGGTGCTGGCACGGACCGAGATCCTGGTGACCGGCTGGGGCTGCCCCCGGATCGACGAGACGGTCCTCGACGCGGCTCCCCGGCTGCGTGCCGTACTGCACTCGGGCGGCTCGGTGAAGTCCTTCGCCACCCCCGGGATCTGGCGGCGCGGCATCGCCGTCTCGTCGGCCGCCGTCGCCAACGCGCTGCCGGTCGCCGAGTACACCCTCGCCATGATCCTGCTCGCCGGGAAGGACGTCCTCGCCGCGCGCGACCGGATGCGCACGTCCCGCGCCTCCTCCGGCTGGGGCGTCGTCCCCGGCATCGGAAACTACGGCCGCCGCGTCGGCGTCATCGGCGCCTCCCGTATCGGCCGCCGCGTCCTCGAACTGCTCCGCCTCTTCGATCTGCGGCCCGCCCTCACCGACCCGTACGTCGACGAGGCCGAGGCCGCCGAGCTCGGCGTCCCCCTGCTGTCGCTGGACGACCTGCTGCGCACCTCCGACATCGTCACCGTGCACGCCCCCGAGACACCCGAGACCCGCCATCTGATCGGCCGCCGCGAACTGGCCCTGATGCCCGACGGGGCCGTGCTCGTCAACACCGCGCGCGGCGCGCTGGTCGACCACGACGCCCTCGTGACGGAACTGCGCGCCGAGCGCCTCACCGCCATCCTCGACGTCACCGACCCCGAGCCCCTCCCCGCCGACTCGCCCCTCTACGACCTGCCCGGCGCCTTCGTCACCCCGCACCTCGCGGGTTCCCAGGGCAACGAACTGGCCCGCCTCGGCCGGACGGTGGCGGAGGAGGCGGAACGGCTGCTGGCCGGAGGGAAGCCGGCCTATGGGGTCGATCCGGCGGCGCTGGAGCGTGAGGCCTGAGGGCGGGCTCCGACGGGGCTGGAGCGCGAGGCCTGAGGGCGGGCTCCGACGGGGCCGTTCCTGAGATTCGGGAACATGGGGGACCTTCCTCAGGCGCGGACCGGCCGACACGGTTCGGCCGCCATGCGCCCGCCGGCCTATTTGGTGCGGGCCCGGTGGGGCGGATGGGGTAGGCGGCCCGGCGGGTCGCCGTCGATGGGTCGGCCGGGCGGGCGGTTCCGCTGGTCCGTGACGGCCGCCCGAGGGCGGTCCGGGCGCCGACGCGCGGCTGCCTGCCCCTGCCCCGCCGTCGAGGTCGGCCTGCGTCGTCGTTCGGCTGTTGTGCGCTTGCCCGAGGCGTGGCCGCTGAGGCCTCCGATGGGGTCGGCCGGGGTGCGCGGCCCGGCGGGTCCTCGCCGATGCGGCCACCGGGCGGCCGGGCCCGCCCGCCCCGCCAGGGCCGTCGTCGCGTGGGCATGGCGCCGCTGCCGGTTCGAGGAGGAGTCGTGCGAGGGCGGCGGCGGCACGCCCCGTGCGGGCTGTGCGGCCGCGGTGCCGGTGTCCACACGGGCCGCTCCCTGTCGGTGGGCTGCCCCGCTGCCCCAGGGGGACCCGGCGCCGCCGCCGGGCGGGGCAGGTCCACAGGTCGGAGTGGGTGGCGCGGGCCCGCCGCGTGGGGTAGCGCCCCCGCTCCGAGGGGACCCGGTACCGCTCACGCGCAGCCATGGGCATACCGTGAGGAGTCGTACGTCCGAGCCGGGAGGAGAGACGGGATGAGCAGCGGCAGCCGTACCGCGCTGGTCGAGGATCTGATGGAGCGATTCCCGCATGTCCCGCGGGAGGCCGTCTTCAAGGAGGACCTGCTTCGGGGCGGAGTGGCTTTCGACCCGTCCGCGCTCAGTGACAACGAGGGGGGCGAGGTCAAGCCGAAGTCGTACTTCATCTTCTCCTTCGACCACGGCACCCTGCCCGAGCTGGGCGAGGCCGCGCTGCGCCGCCCGCCCGAGGAGATCATCCTCACCGGCGGCCCGTACGAGCTGCGGCGGACCGTCGTCTCGGTCCGGGTGAACCCCGCCTCGCCGTACCGCGTCGCCGCGAACGAGGACGGCGTGCTCGGCCTCTACCTCGACGGCAAGCGGATCTCCGACGTCGGCGTGCCGCCGATGCCCGAGTACTACCGGCACACCCTCGCCAACGGGAAGTCGGTCATGGAGGTCGCCCCGACCATCCAGTGGGGCTACCTGATCTACCTGACCGCGTTCCGCGTCTGCCAGTACTTCGGCGCCAAGGAGGAGTGCCAGTACTGCGACATCAACCACAACTGGCGCCAGCACAAGGCGGCGGGCCGCCCCTACACCGGCGTGAAGGACGTCGACGAGGTCCTCGAGGCGCTCGAGATCATCGACAAGTACGACACGGCGAAGGTGTCCACCGCGTACACCCTCACCGGTGGCGCGATCACGTCGAAGGTCCAGGGTCTGGACGAGGCGGACTTCTACGGGCGGTACGCCAAGGCCATCGAGGAGCACTTCCCGGGCCGCTGGATCGGCAAGGTCGTCGCCCAGGCGCTGCCCAAGGACGACGTCCAGCGGTTCAAGGACTACGGCGTGCAGATCTACCACCCCAACTACGAGGTGTGGGACGAGTACCTCTTCAAGATGTACTGCCCGGGCAAGGAGCGCTACGTCGGCCGCGACGAGTGGCACAAGCGCATCCTCGACTCGGCGGACATCTTCGGCGCGCGCAACGTCATCCCCAACTTCGTGGCGGGCGTGGAGATGGCCGAGCCCTTCGGGTTCAAGACCGTCGACGAGGCCATCGACTCCACCACCGAGGGTCTGCGCTTCTTCATGTCCCACGGCATCACGCCCCGCTTCACCACCTGGTGCCCGGAGCCCACGACCCCGCTCGGCAAGGCCAACCCGCAGGGTGCGCCCCTGGAGTACCACATCCGTCTGCTCCAGGCGTACCGGCAGACCATGGAGGACTTCGGCCTCTCCTCGCCCCCCGGCTACGGTCCCCCCGGCGCGGGCAACGCGGTCTTCTCGGTCAGCTCCTTCATGGACAGCCTGCCCGCGGACGAGCCGGTGGAGATCTGACAACGGGCTCAACTCCGGCCCTGCCTCGATGGCGACCCGAAGAACTTCGGGTCGCCATCGAGTCGTTTCGGCCTCCCGCGCGTATCTACTTCCGGAGTCGGCTGCGTCAGGATTTGAAAACGTGGCTTGTCAGTTGTGTCGAGAACGTGAAAAACTCCTCCCCTTCCCCGAGGTTCCCCCCAACTCCATTGCCAACATGGTGAGTTGACCTCGCTTGTGGATGCAGGAGACCCATGCCCGACCTGCCGACCCCTCAGGACGCCTCCGAGGCCGCGCTGTTCTCCGAGTGCTGGGACGCGGTCCTCGCCTACGCCGACCTGTGCACGTCCGGCTCCACGGCCGCCGCACAGCTGGGCCGCGAGGCGTTCGCACATGGCATACGTGAGGCACGCGCCGCCGATGCCGGACCGGCCCGCACCTCCGGGCGCCGCCCCGCCCGGCTGCCCCGCATACCCCTGCTGCTGACCGCCGTACGCACCACGGCCGCGGACTGGGAGGACGCGGGGCAGGGCCACAAACTCGACCCCGACCTGCGCCTGTGGCTCAACTCGGACAAGGCCGCCCGCTACACCGGACCGCCGCTGCGGCGCCCGCTCGCCCTGCGCGGACTCCGTGACCTCCAGCAGGCGGACGCGGAACTGCTGTGGCTGGCCGAGGTCGAGGCGCTGCCGCTGTCCCTGGTCGCCCGCCGCCTGGGCCTCGACCCGGCCACCGCCGGCGACGAACTCCAGCAGGTGCGCACCCTGTTCCGGGACCGCTGCCACCGCAACCACCTCGACACCCCGATGGACGCCCGGTGCCGCAGCTACGCCCGGCTGCTGGACGCCGTCACCCGCGCCTCCGCCGCGGACACCCCGGGCGACCTCTCCCGGCACCTCGCCACCTGCGTGGAGTGCGCCGAGGCCGCCGCCTGTCTGCGCCTGCACGGCGGAGGACTGCCCGGGGCGCTGGCCGGCGGGGTGATCGGCTGGGGCGGGCTCGCCTACCTGGAGCGTCGGCGCCGCGCCGCCGAGGTGCGGCTGGGCGCCGGCCGCCCCGGCCGGGCGGAACTGCCGCCCGGAGAGTCGGAGGAGGGCGCGCAGAAGGCGCGCGTCGCCCGCAACGGCCTCCTCGTCGCCGCCGTCCTGGTCTCCGTCCTGGCCCTCGGCGTCTCGATGATGCCCTTCGGCGGCGACGACCTCGGCGCACGCGGCGACGCCGGCCGTCAGCCGGTGGCAGACCCCGACCTGTCCGTGCCGTCCGTCCCCTCCCTGCCTCCCGCGACCTCGAAGCCGGCCGGCAAGGCCACCGAGCACACCGAGAACTGGGGGAAGTCGCAGAAGCCCGGCAAGCCGGAGAGCGGCGACAGCCGGACCGAACCGCAGGGCACCTCCTCTCCCACGGAACGCCCGGAAGACCGCGAGAGCGCGGACCCCGCCTGCCGGGTCGAGTACGACCTGGTCAACCAGTGGCCCGACGGCTTCCAGGCCACCGTCACCGTCACCACCAACGAGCCCCTCGACTCCTGGCGCGTCTCCTGGTCCTTCCGGGACGGCCAGCAGGTCGGCCAGATGTGGGACGCCTCCGTCGCCCAGAACGGCTCCCGCGTCACCGCCACCGCCGCCGACTACAACAAGTCGGTCCAGGCGGGCGACGACCTGGCCTTCGGCTTCCTCGCCTCCTGGCGCGGCAAGAACTCCCCGCCGTACGACTTCGAGCTCAACGGCGAGGACTGCGCGAAAACCGGTTGACGCGACTCCGCCGTGACGGGATACCGTGACGGCGGTTCCACGAGAAGCCGATGAGAACCGAAGAGTCCAAGGACGAGGAGGTGTTGACCGATGGCTGTCACTGCGACGAGCGCTGCCCGCATCCAGTTCATCAAGTCCACCTCCATGGCCACCGGCTGATCCGACCGACCGTCGGGCCGGGGGCCGACCTTGGAAAGGGTCACCCTTGACCTCCAGCTCCGCTTCATCCGTTTCCTCCGCGCTCGCTCCCTACGGTTGGGACGAGGCATGGGCGGCCGAGTTCGCCCCCTACGACACCGAAGGGCTGCTGCCCGGACGCGTGATCCGGGTCGACCGCGGCCAGTGCGATGTCGTCACCGCCGACGGCGTCCTGCGGGCCGACACCGCGTTCGTCACGCCGCACGACCCGATGCGGGTCGTCTGCACCGGCGACTGGGTCGCCGTCGAACCCGGCGGGAACCCCCGCTACGTCCGCGCGTACCTGCCGCGCCGCACCGCGTTCGTCCGCTCCACCTCCTCCAAGCGGTCCGAGGGGCAGATCCTCGCGGCCAACGTCGACCACGCCATCGTCGCCGTGTCCCTCGCCGTCGAACTCGACCTGGGCCGCATCGAACGTTTCCTCGCACTCGCCTGGGAGTCCGGGGCGCAGCCCGTCGTCGTCCTCTCCAAGGCCGACCTCGTGCCGGACGCCGTCACCCTCTCCCACCTCGTCCAGGACGTGGAGAACAGCGCGCCCGGCGTGCCGGTGGTGCCCGTCAGCTCGCTCGACGGGGACGGGCTCGACGTGCTCGCGGCGATCGTCGCCGGTGGTACGTCCGTTTTGCTCGGGCAGTCCGGCGCGGGCAAGTCGACCCTCGCCAACGCACTGCTCGGCGAGGACGTCATGACCGTCCAGGCCACCCGGGACGCCGACGGCAAGGGCCGGCACACCACGACCACCCGCAATCTGCTCGCCCTGCCCGGCGGCGGGGTCCTGATCGACACCCCCGGACTGCGGGGCGTCGGACTCTGGGACGCCGAGACCGGTGTCGGGCAGGTGTTCTCCGAGATCGAGGCACTGGCCGAGCGGTGCCGCTTCCACGACTGCGCCCACGAAGCCGAGCCGGGCTGCGCGGTACTGGCCGCCATCGAGAGCGGTGAGCTGCCGGAGCGGCGGCTGGACAGCTACCGCAAGCTCCTGCGCGAGAACAAGCGCATCGTCGCCAAGACGGACGCCCGGCTCCGGGCGGAGATCCGCAAGGACTGGAAGCGGAAGGGGGCGATCGGACGGGCCGCGATGGAGGCCAAGCGCGGGCCGCACTGGCGCGCGTAGGCGCGCCGCTCGGCCGGATACGATCAGCGGCCGCCCGAGGGGCGGTCGCGGGTTCGTATCAAGTCGCGGGTTCGTATCAAGGGGATGGCGACATGCGCCGGCCGGCGCCGCGCGGGAACAAGTCGATCTGCGTGGTCGCCGGCGGCTGCGGCTCAGCCCTGCGTGATGCGGCCCGGGCGGCGCCGCTCCCGGCCGCCCGGCCGCCCGGCAGACCGGAGCGGCCGCTGCCGACAGCCTGCCCGGTGCCCGAAGCGCCATGTCCGATTTCCGCCAGCGGCAGGCCGGGCGACGGCGGAGACTGGACGTGTGAGAGACCAGCTGACCGACGAAGACACCAGGTACGAGGCGGTACGCAGTCGTGACGCCCGCTTCGACGGCGTGTTCTTCTTCGCCGTCGAGACGACCGGCATCTACTGCCGGCCGAGCTGCCCCGCGGTCACCCCGAAGCGGGCCAACGTACGGTTCTTCGCCACGGCCGCCGCCGCGCAGGGCTCGGGCTTCCGGGCCTGCCGGCGCTGCCGCCCGGACGCCGTGCCCGGCTCCGCCGAGTGGAACGTCCGCGCGGACGTCGTCGGCCGGGCCATGCGGCTGATCACCGACGGCGTGGTCGACCGGGAGGGCGTCGCCGGACTCGCCACCCGGCTCGGCTACAGCGCACGGCAGGTGCAGCGGCAGCTCACCGCGGAACTCGGCGCCGGTCCGGTCGCCCTCGCCCGGGCTCAGCGGGCCCACACCGCGCGCGTGTTGCTCCAGACCACCGGGCTGCCGGTCACCGAGATCGGATTCGCGTCGGGTTTCGCCAGCGTCAGGCAGTTCAACGACACCATCCGGGCCGTCTACGCCTCGACACCGAGCGAGCTGCGCGCCGCCGCCGTCCCCAAGGGCGGCCGGAACCGTCGTACGGCCACCCCGAACGCCGGCATCCCGCTGCGGCTCGCCCACCGCGGCCCCTACCAGGCCGGACCCGTCTTCGACCTGCTGGAACGCGAGGCCGTACCCGGCGTCGAAGAGGTGAGCGGTTCGCCCGGCGCCCGCACCTACCGGCGCACCCTCCGCCTCCCCTACGGCACCGGCATCGTCGCCGTCGACGAGCGCCCCGGCACCACCCGGGCCGGGCTCGGCACCCACCCCGGCGGCTGGCTCGACGCCCGGCTGCACCTCACCGACCCCCGCGACCTGACGACCGCCGTACAACGGCTACGGCGGCTGTTCGACCTCGACGCCGACCCCTACGCCGTCGACGAGCGCCTCGCCGCCGACCCGCGGCTCGCGCCCCTGGTCGCCGCCCGGCCCGGGCTGCGTTCGCCGGGCGCCGCCGACCCGGAGGAACTCGCGGTGCGCGCGCTGACCGGGCGGACGGCGGCGGAACGGCTCGTACGCGGGTACGGCAAGGCGCTCGACGCCCCCTGCGGCAGCCTCACCCACCTTTTCCCCGAGCCGGCCGTCCTCGCCGCGGCCGAGCCCGCCGGCACCCTCGGCGCGCTCACCATCGCCCTCGCCGACCACGCCGTACGCCTCGACCCGGGCGCCGACCGCGACGACGCGCAGGACGCCCTGCGCGCCGTGCCCGGCCTGGACGCCCGTACCATCGCCGAGATCCGCACCCGCGCCCTCGGCGACCCGGACGTGGCCCCGCCCGGCCTCGACGCCCCCGGCAGCTGGCGCCCCTGGCGCTCGTACGCCCTGAACCACCTGCGCGCAGCAGGGGAGTGGGAGTTCTGATGACCACGACGTACTGGACGACAGCGGAAGGTCCGCTCGGGCAGCTGCTCCTGACCGCCGCCCCGACCGGTGAGCTGACCTCGCTGTCCGTCCCCGGGCAGAAGGGCGGACGCGTGGTCCTGGAGGGCTGGCGGCGGGACCCCGGGCCCTTCCGGGAGGCCGAGGAGCAGCTCGCCGCCTACTTCGCCGGGGAGTTGAAGGAGTTCCGGCTGCCGTGGCGCACCGAGGGCACGGCTTTCCGGGAGAAGGTCTGGGCCGCGCTGGACGACATCCCCTACGGCTCGACCGCGACCTACGGCGAGATCGCCGCGCGGATCGGAGCACCCAGGGCGGCCGTACGGGCCGTCGGCGGGGCGATCGGCGCCAATCCGCTGCTGGTGGTCCGGCCGTGCCATCGGGTGATCGGCGCCGACGGCACCCTGACCGGTTACGCGGGCGGGATGGACCGCAAGGTACGGCTGCTCACGCACGAGGGTGTGCTCTAGGCCTGCCCGCCGGGGCGGTGTCAGCCCCAGAAGACCGCGCCGAGCCAGGCCGCCGCGATCAGCTGGCAGGTGAACAGTTCGGCCAGGATGCTGGAGCCGCCCGAGCGCATCACCGTGCGCAGGGCGGCGACCGCGTCGCCGTGGCGGCCCAGGCGGCGGCGTTCGTAGAGGTAGATACCGGCCAGATATCCGGGGATCGCGCCGAGCACGGGGAGCAGGACGAAGCCGAGGGTGGATCCGGCTCCGGCCCAGGTCAGCATGCGGCGGTTGGCGCCGCTCGCCCGGAGTCGCCGGGGCGGCAGGGCCCAGCGCACGCCCTGGGAGACGAACATCAGGACGGTGGCACCCACCAGGACCCACCAGGCGACGGGCTGGGGGTCCTTCAGCGCCCACCACATGACCGCGGCCCACACCAGCAACGACCCGGGCACCGCGGGCAGCAGCACTCCGCACAGACCGAGCAGGATGACCAGCCCGACCAGCAGGAGGTCCCACACTCCCATCTGACCAGCCTGCCGGAATCCACGAGAAGACGCAGGTCAGAAGGCTGGCCGCGGTCAGGACCCGCAGGTCAGCCGCCCTTGGCCCGCCGACTTCCCTTATCGCATGGTCGTTCTAGGGATCACTCGAGCCGTCGTTTCACGGTGCCGTGACGGACCGGTTTTTCCGGAAGCCCCGTTTTCATCCCGCCCGGGCGGTGGACAATCAGGGGCATGAGTCAGCAGGGGGGAAGGCCCACCGGTCAGGACGACGACTGGTGGAGGCACTTGTACGACGACTCCACCGACGACACGGGCCCCACACCCGCCCCGGATTCCCTGGACGACCGCTTCGCCTCGGCGGCGGGGGCGGTAGGGGAACCGGCGGACGAACGGCCCGCCTCCGAGCCGGTGGTCCCGGCACCCCGGGCAGCCGCCGACGAGGCCACGGACCCGCCACGCGCGCCCTGGGAGCCACCGGCTTCCCGGCCCCCGCGCCCCTCGACCTTCCCGACCGCCGCGAAGCCGTCGGGCGGGGCCGCGCAGGCACCGGACCGGCCCCCCACGGGCGGCCCCCGCAGCCCCTCGGAAGGCCCGGTGGATCCCCCCGCGACAACGGCCCCCACGTCGCGGACCCCCCAGACCCCGGCACCGCCCCCTCCACCCCTGCCCACCACCCCACCCTCCTGGCCCAGCCCGGAATTCCGCCCCGCCGAGCCCGCCTTCCCCGCTGGTGAGCCCGGTGGGACCGGGGCTCGGGTGACTGGCCCCGGTGGGACCGCGATTCCGGGGGCCGGCTCCGGTGAGGCGGGGGCTCCGGGGACTGACTCCGGTGGGACCGCGATTCCGGTGGCCGATTCCGGCCGCACCGGGGCCACCGGCGCCCCCGCCACCGGGTCCGGCAGCGCCGCCTTCCCGGCCACCGAGCCCAGCGGGACAGCCCTCCCCGCCCCGGTCGACCCACCGTCCGCGCCACCCCGCTCCGCCGAACATCCGTCGGCGCCACCACGCCCAGCCGACGCACCGCCGGCGCCACCACGCCCAGCCGACCCGGCGCTCGCCCCGCCTCGCCCGGCCGCCCCGCCGCATACACCCTCCGACCGACCCGCCCCCCGGATCGAGCGCCCCGCGCCCTCCCCCCGGCCCCGTGGGTACGTGGGGTCCCGGCCGCCCACCTACGACGCCGAGCCCATCGCGCTGCCGGCGGCGGACCCCGATGATCTCGACGACCTTGTCGCGGACACCGTGCTCGACGGGGCCCGGTACGGGGCCTGTACGTTGCGGGCCGTGTCCGTGCGGGGGGACTCCGCGCGATACCGGGGGGAGCCGCGTCGCGACTCGTTGCTGACCGCGCGCTTCGGCACGGGCGAGCACGCGCTGCTGCTGGTGGCGATGGCGACCGGGGCCCGTGCCACGCCGGGGGCGCACCGGGCCGCTGCCGAGGCCTGTCACTGGATCGGCCGGGCCGTCGGACGCAGCCATGCCCGGCTCGTGGCGGACATAAGGGACGGCCGGCGGGGTGACCTCAAGTCGGGACTGCACCGCCTCACCGACCGCAGTCTCGGCAAACTCCGCGCCAGCGCCGCCGAACAGGGCGTCGACCCCGAGGAGTACGCCGCCGGCCTGCGCTGTCTGCTGCTGTCGGCCGACCCGGAGTGCCGTACGCGCGTCTTCTTCGGTGTCGGACCCGGCGGGCTGTTCCGGCTGCGGGACGGCGAGTGGCAGGACATCGAACCGCAGGTCGCCGAGATCAAGGGCGAGCCCGTGCTGGGGTTCGGGTCGCCGCCGTCCGAGACGCCCGAGGGCGACCGCTTCACCATGGACCTGGGGATTCCGACCCCGCCCAGCCCCTATGAACCGGCCCCGGAGCCGCCCCGCGAACCCTTCCGCTTCCGTACCTCCATCGCCCGCCCGGGTGACACGCTCCTGCTGTGCAGCGGTGGCCTCGCCGACCCGCTGCGCGGCGAACCCGAACTGGGCGACTACCTCGCCGAGCGGTGGTCCCGCCCCGACCCGCCCGGCCTCGCCGCGTTCCTCGCGGACTCCCAGGTGCGGGTCAAGGGGTACGCGGACGACCGTACGGCCGCCGCCGTGTGGGAGGCGTGAGCGAGCGCCCTGTGACTTGATGGAACCCGGAGGGATCCCTGGAGACCGAAGGGGCACACGAGAGCCATGGCCAAACAGAACGTCGCGGAACAGTTCGTCGACATCCTGACCCGAGCCGGAGTCAAACGCCTCTACGGAGTCGTCGGCGACAGCCTGAACCCGGTCGTCGACGCCGTCCGGCGCAACTCCGCCATCGACTGGATCCATGTCCGGCACGAGGAGACCGCCGCCTTCGCCGCGAGCGCCGAGGCCCAGATCACCGGCGGGCTCGCCGCCTGCGCCGGCTCCTGCGGACCGGGCAACCTCCACCTCATCAACGGCCTGTACGACGCCCACCGCTCCATGGCGCCCGTCCTCGCCCTCGCCTCCCAGATCCCCTCCAGCGAGATCGGCCTGGGCTTCTTCCAGGAGACCCACCCCGACCGGCTGTTCGCCGAGTGCAGCCACTACAGCGAGCTGATCTCCAGCCCGAAGCAGATGCCCCGGCTGCTCCAGACCGCCATCCAGAACGCCGTCGGCCGCAGCGGTGTCAGCGTCGTCTCCCTGCCCGGCGACATCGCCGACGAGCCCGCCCCGGACAAGCCCGTCGAGACGGCCCTCGTCACCTCCCGGCCCACGGTCCGCCCGGGGGACGAGGAGATCGACCGGCTCGCCAAGATGATCGACGAGGCGGGCAAGGTCACCCTCTTCTGCGGAGCCGGCACCGCGGGCGCGCACGCCGAGGTCATGGAGTTCGCCGGGAAGGTCAAGTCCCCGGTGGGGCACGCGCTGCGCGGCAAGGAGTGGATCCAGTACGACAACCCCTACGACGTGGGCATGAGCGGGCTCCTCGGCTACGGCGCCGCCTACGAGGCCACCCACGAGTGCGACCTGCTGATCCTGCTCGGCACCGACTTCCCCTACAACGCGTTCCTCCCCGACGACGTGAAGATCGCCCAGGTCGACGTCCGGCCCGAACACCTCGGCCGCCGTTCGAAGCTGGACCTCGCCGTGTGGGGCGACGTCCGGGAGACCCTGCGCTGTCTGATCCCGCGGGTGAAGGAGAAGCAGAACCGCCGCTTCCTCGACCGCATGCTGAAGAAGCACGCCGACGCGCTGGAAGGGGTCGTGAAGGCGTACACCCGCAAGGTCGAGAAGCACACGCCGATCCACCCCGAGTACGTGGCGTCCGTGCTCGACGAAGTGGCCGCCGACGACGCCGTGTTCACCGTCGACACCGGCATGAACAACGTCTGGGCCGCCCGCTACATCTCACCCAACGGCCGCCGCCGCGTCATCGGTTCCTTCTCCCACGGCTCGATGGCCAACGCGCTGCCCATGGCGATCGGCGCGCAGTTCACCGACCGCAAGCGGCAGGTCGTGTCCATGTCCGGCGACGGCGGCTTCTCCATGCTGATGGGCGACTTCCTGACGCTGGTGCAGTACGACCTCCCGGTCAAGGTCGTCCTCTTCAACAACTCCTCCCTCGGCATGGTCGAGTTGGAGATGCTGGTCGCCGGGCTGCCGTCGCACGGCACCGCCAACAAGAACCCCGACTTCGCCGCCGTCGCCCGGGCTTGCGGCGCGTACGGCGTCCGGGTCGAGAAGCCCAAGGAACTCGCCGGTGCCCTCAAGCACGCCTTCAAGCACAAGGGCCCGGCGCTCGTCGACGTCGTCACCGACCCCAACGCGCTGTCCATCCCGCCCAAGATCAAGGCCGAGATGGTCACCGGCTTCGCCCTGTCCGCCTCCAAGATGGTGCTGGACGGCGGGGTCGGCCGGATGCTCCAGATGGCCCGCTCCAACCTGCGCAACGTGCCCCGGCCCTGAGCGGGAGCAGCGCGGTCAGCTGTAAGGGCCCCACCGGCGTGCCGAGGTGTCGTACATGTACCGGGGCAGGCCCTTGATGCCGCTGGTGCGGAACGGGCGGCCGGCGTCGTCGATGCGGACCGTGCCCCTGCGGCCCTGGGAGGACCAGTCCAGCTCCAGGTACCAGCGGCAGTCGCAGGTCACGGTCCGGGCGGTGACCAGCAGCACCTCGGGGTCCTTGGCCGAGACGCGGTACGGCATGCGCACCGCCGGGATCGGCACACCGGTGTCGCTCCCGGCCACCGCGCGGGCGATGGGGCGGTCCTTGTCCAGGTTCACGTCGAAGTAGCGCGGGGTGACCGCACCGCCGCAGCCCTGGTCCATGGCGTAGGCGTTGCCCGGGGCGGGTGCCGTACGCCCCACCACGCGCACCCGCAGCGCGTTCAGCACGACGGCCGTGTCGGTCCGCCCCTGCACCGACAGCTCCACGATCGTCTCGCCGCCGTGCACCGCGCCCTGCGTCGCCGCCCAGGTCCCGGCGTCCTGCGGGGCCGGGGGCGGGGGCACCTGCCGCGGCGGCTTCGCGACGACGTAGTCGTGACCGCAGCCGAGGTTCCAGACCTGGGAGTCGGCGGACCAGGTGAGGGGCAGGGCGGGCTTCTGCCCGCTGGCCGGCGGGGTGGTGCTCGGGCCGGAGGAGGGTGCGGGGGAGGGCTTGTTCTTGGGGGTGGCGGATACCGAAGGCGGCTTGGTGGTGGGGGAGCCGCTCGGGGTGGGCGAGGTGCCGCTGCGGTCCGGTGCCTTCGCCTCCGTCGTGTCGGACGGGGCGGGTCCGGCCGTACGGGCGCGGTCGGCGGCGGGGCGCCGCCCGTCCGGGAGGGCGGACAGACTCCCCAGCGTCGCCAGCAACGCGCAGGCGGCGGCCAGCCCGACCGCGACGCGCCTGCGGCGGTACCAGGGGCGGCGGGGGAGCGGGGCCGGATCCGAGTCGCCCTTCTCCTCCACCGGGGGTGCCTTCTCCTCCACCGGGGGTGCCGTCTCCTCCACCGCGCTCGCCGTACGGGGCCGCCGGCGTGCCGCCACCGCCAGGAGCCAGCGGCGGTGCAGTTCCAGGCGTTCCTCCGGGGTCGCCCCGCAGAGCGCCGCGAAGCGCTCCACGGGGGCGAAGTCGACAGGGACCGCCTCGCCCGCGCAATAGCGGTGCAGGGTCGAGGTGTTCATGGCCAGACGGCGGGCCAGCGAACCGTAACTGCGGTCCGTGCGCTCCTTCAGCGTTCTCAGCAGCGCCGCGAACTCCCCGACGTCGTCCATGTCTTCCCGGTCTTCCTGTGCCGACACGTTTCCCCGCCCTCGTCAGGTCCGACCCCGGCCCGGGACGGCATCCCAGGCATCCCTGTACCTGCACGTCAGACGGGCTGGGATGGTTCCACCCCGGCTGATCGGCCGCGGGCTGTTGCGTCCGCCGGCTGTGACCGCTGATGCTCTTGGTGTCGCACCGACCGGCCCGGCAGACCGACCGGCGTCGCGGTGGCATCCGACATCCACGCCACTCACCTACGGGGGACAACCATGCCCATGCGCATCCGAGCAGGCGCGCTCACCACGCTCACCGTCGCGGCCCTCGCGGCCGGTTCGGTTCTCACCGCACCGGCGGCCGGCGCCGCGGCGAAGGCCGCCGCACCCAAGTTCCTGTCGGCGTCCCAGCTGCCGCCGCACCCGACGTCGTCCTGGACGGCCGGGCCGGTCACCGAAGGGTTCCCGGAGGCACTCGGCTCCTGCGTGAGCACGGAGGGCGTGCCCTCCTACGACTACCGGCACCGGGAGTTCCGGACCGACCTGGAGACCAGCGCCGTGCAGCTGACCGTCGTGGCGGACACAGCCGCCCTGGCCAAGGCCCTGGCGAAGCACTACGACGACCTGATCCGCACCTGCGCCGACCGCATCGAGGAGAACTACCCGGACGTCGAGGCCGAGGGCCGGGACTACGGCACTCTGCCGGTCGAGGAGGGCGCCCGCGTCCGCGGCCTGCACACCGAGACCTCCTGGGGCGCCACGGACATCTCGCTGCTGTCCGTCGGACGGGACGGCAGGACCGTCACCGTCGTGTCGTGGGGTCAGATGGGCGACTTCGACGACGCTCCCGTGGCGGCCTTCAAGAAGACGACGACCACCGCCGTCAACAAGCTGTACTGACCGAGCGATTACCGGAGAAGACCAGGGCCGTCCTCCCGCCACGGGGGTCAGGAGGACGGCCTTGTTCCGGTCACGGACCCGGGGGAGACCGTCGCACTTCGGCCAACTTCACCGGACCACCGCGCACGGGGGCCGGCTGCCCCGCTCCTTCGTCGCGTACGCAAGGATCGGCAGCCGGCCATCGGCACATCGGCCGATCTCCTGCGGTCACGATCCGCACGACGACATATACCGGCTACCCTCTTGTCCCCCTCCCAGCCACCGCCGTACCGCTCAGCGGCCCGCAACCCGGCACGCCGGGCCCGTCCGATTGGCCGAACACCCGGTCGTTGACGACTCGACATGACTGCCGCGTGTCCGATCGGGCATGGATCCCCGTGAACGTGTTCGAGCAGGAGGGGAACCGACATCGGCGCGCGGGCGGGGGTCATGGAGAGGCAGGCACGAGGAGGCGGTCCCATAACGATCGGGGCCTTCTCGGCGAAGACGGCGGACGACAAGACCGACGACGACACGGAGCAGGTGCCCGGGCCTCAGCTGAGGCGCAGACTCGGGCGGGCGGACCTGCGGGCCGTGCCGGAAGCCCGCAGGGCCCTGCGGGAACTGCTCGGGCAGTGGGGAAGGACCGGGCGATCGGACGTAGCGGAACTGCTCACCAGCGAACTCGTCACCAACGCGATCGTCCACACCGATCGCGACGCGCTCCTGACGGCCACGGTCGGACCGCGCGGACTGCGGGTGGAGGTAAGGGACTTCGTGGCCCGCAGACCCCGGCTGCGCGTACCGATCGCCGACGACGGTACGAACGGCAGGGGCCTGTTCCTTGTGCAGTCCCTCGCGGACGCATGGGGCGTCAGGCCGCACGGAGTGGGCAAGGCCGTCTGGTTCGAGCTGGAGGCCGAGGCGGCGTGAACGGGACGATGTGAACGGGTAGGGGGCGCGGCCCGCAGGCCCGCGCCCCCTACCCGGTTCTGTACGGCCGGACTAGCCGAACTGCTGCTCAAGGTCCTTGAGCTTGCGCTCCAGGGAGTCCAGACGCGGCAGTGCCATGGTGTCGTCCTCGGCCGTGAGGTCGACGGTCACCGGGTCAGCTCCTTTGCGAGCGGGCTGCAGGGAGGGACGCGAGCGGACGGGCAGCGGCTCCGGCGCGGATATGGCAGGCTCCGCGGAGACCTGCGAGGAGCCGCGCTCCACCTGTACCTCCAGCTGCCGGCCGCCGCCGCGGCCGAAGTGGCCGCGGTGACCGCGGCTGATCGCCTTCAGCTGGGCCCGCTCCACGCGCTGCTGGTCGCGGCGCCGCTGCCGGGCCTCGTCCTTCTTGCGCTTGTCGTCGCGCACCTCGTCGACCGCCTCGTCGAGGCTGCGCACACCCTCCAGGAGCATCAGCGACCAGGCGCTGTACGTCTCGCGGGGGGCCCGCAGCCAGCGCACGATACGGATCTGCGGCAGCGGGCGCGGCACCAGGCCCTGTTCCCGCAGGGCGGCGCGGCGGGTCTGCTTCAGCGCGCGGTCGAAGAGCACCGCAGCCGACAGGGACATGCCCGCGAAGAAGTGGGGGGCACCCGCGTGGCCGACGCCCCTCGGCGCGTGCACCCAGTTGAACCAGGCCGCGGCGAAGGCGAACGTCCAGACCAGTATCCGGGAGCCGAGCGCCGCGTCACCATGGCTGGCCTCGCGCACCGCGAGCACGGAGCAGAACATCGCCGCGCCGTCCAGGCCGAACGGGACGAGGTACTGCCAGCCGCCGCTGAGGCCGAGGTTCTGCTCGCCGAAGCCGACCAGGCCGTGGAAGGAGAGTGCGGCGGCGACGGCCGCGCAGCAGAAGAGGAGGACGTAGGAGACGGTGCCGTAAAGGGCCTCCTTGCGTCTGCGGCGTTCCTCGCTGCGCTCCCAGGAATCATCCGCGCTCGTGTCCTTGACCGAGGAACGCTTGCCGCGCGCGAGAACCGCTATCGCCGCCAGCATGCCCAGGAGAAGCACGGCGCCCGGAAGCAGCCAGTTCAGCGATATGTCGGTCAGTTTCATCTGGGTGGTCCCTTGCATTGGGATAGGGCGTAACGCCCGCCATAGTGGCCCAATCCCAACAGCCCTCAGGGGGTTTCGGGGCAAGAGGCCGCCAAGGAAGTGCAAGGGAATGTTCAGGGCGGCGTTCTGCTCGAACTGCCGCGTGAGGGGCGGGAGTTGAGTTCGAACAAGACTACCCGTACGGGTGGTTCTCCGGGAACTTGCTGCGAGTTCCGCGATGATCCTACGGGAGGAGCGGGCTATTTCTGGGCGGGTCTCAACTGGCCGTGGCCAGCAGCTTGGTGACCCGGTCGGCGTCGCAGGTGCGCGGGCAGGTGGCGCAGGTGTCCTGGGGGCGCAGCGTGTAGAACATGCAGCAGCTCGCGCGGTCCCGGGTGCGCAGCGGCTCGCCGTCGGGGCCGGTCAGCTCCCGGAACGCCGCCGTGCCCACGTACGGCTTCGTCGCGCCCGGCAGGAGCAGCTCCAGCTCGCGCATCGCGCGCCGTTCCTCGATCTCGCCGAACAGCTGGGCGACGTACCAGAGCCCCTCGACGATCTCGTCGGTCGCCATGCCCCACAGGGCCCGGCCGCGACGCCGCATCCGGGGTCCGAAGCCGGTCAGGACCGGCTCCAGGTGCTCGGCGACCGCCGAGCGCGCCTCGGCCCGCAGTGCCTCCTCGTCCGGGACGACCCGGGCGCCGGGCAGGCCCGCCGCCTCGTCGCCGGGCAGACAGGCGAAGCCGGCGGGGCGGACGGCCATGCGGCCGATGGGGTGGCCGGGGGCGGTGCGGTCGTACGAGACGTGGGTCACGGGGTAGCGGGGGACGCGGCGGTGGAGGAACCAGGGGACGGTGATCAGGAGGCAGGCGGGCCAGGCGTAGCGGTGCAGGCCGAAGCTGGCGACCACATCGGGGCGGGCCTCCTGGCCGTAGTCCCGGCGGATCTGGTCCTCGTCCCAGGACAGGAAGGCGTCGAGGGCGGGGCCGGCGGCCGCGAGGTCGGTGGCCGCGGCCCAGCCGCCGCCGTGCGGGGTTTCGTCCTCGAGGGCCAGTTCGGTGACGGCGAGCCCGGGGAGGACCTCGGCCAGACGGGCGTAGGCGCCGGAGACGGCCGAACGGGGCTCGGGCATGGGATCACCGATCTACTCGTAGGTAAGCCTAACCTAACTCAAGATCGCTGGGATTTGAACTGGCGCTCGGGGCGCTTATGGTGCTTGACGGACGAGTAACAACCCGCCGTAATGACCTCAAGTACCGACACGTCCCAAGGAGGACCCGTGAAGCAGGGGGCGCAGGGCTCCGCCGGGACGGGGGCTCCTTGGGAGCGGGCGGTGGGGCAGGCGGTGGGGCAGACCGGGCAGGGCGAGCAGGCGCGGGTGCCGCAGCAGGCCGGGGCGGTGCGCGGTGAGCACACGCACAGCGAGCCGGTGCTGCCGCGGCCGCGGCCCGTCGTCCAGCGGTCCTCCGTGCGCGGGCAGATCGTGGACGCGCTGCGGGCCGCGCTGGTGGCGGGGGATCTGCGGCCCGGCGAGGTGTACTCGGCGCCGGTGCTGGGCGAGCGGTTCGGGGTGTCGGCGACGCCGGTACGGGAGGCCATGCAGCAGCTGGCCATCGAGGGCGCCGTCGAGGTCGTGCCCAACCGCGGGTTCCGGGTCGTCGAGCGGGGGGCGCGGGAGCTGGCGGAACTGGCCGAGGTCCGGTCGCTGATCGAGGTCCCGGTGATGCTGCGGCTGGCGCGTGCCGTCCCCGCCGAGCGGTGGGCCGAGCTGCGGCCTCTCGCCGAGGCGACGGTCCGTGCGGCGTCCTCCGGCTGCCGGGCGGCCTACGCGGAGTCCGACCGGGTGTTCCACCGGGCGGTCCTGTCGCTCTCGGGGAACGAGCAGTTGGTCCAGATCGCGGAGGATCTGCACCGGCGGGCGCAGTGGCCGTTGGTCGGGGGCGGGCCGGGGGGCCGGGGGCGGGCCGACCTGGTGGCGGACGCGCATGAACACACGGCGTTGCTGGACGCGTTGATCGCGCGGGATCTGGATGTGGTGCGGGTGCTGGTGGGGGAGCACTTCGCGGGTCGCGCCTGATGCCGGGTGGGGGGGGTCGGGGCCGCGCCGGGGGGGGGGGGGGGGGGGCGCGGGGGGGGGGGGGGGGGGCCCGGCCCCCGCGCCGGGGGGTGTCCGTCCTCGGATTGGCGCGATGGGGTGTCATACCGACTCACTGGCGTTGACGCGCCAACCACTGCGGGCGGACACCCCCCGACACGTCCCCTTACGCAGTCCCCCAGCTGCGGGCACGCGCACCGCCCCAGCTGCGGGCATGCGCACCGCCCCAGCTGCGGGCATGCGTGCCGCTGGGGGCGGCACGGGTGGGCGCAGCGGCACTTCGTCGCGCCGAGTTGCGCACCCACCCGGCCCCAGCACCCACGCCGAGCACCTCATGTGGCCGAGCTGCGTAACACCCCGGCCTCAGCCGCGACACCGGGCACCCCCTGACCCGCTCAAGCCGTCGCCGCCGGCGGCAGCGGGGCCAACTGCCGGGCCAGCCAGGTCGGTACGCCCCCGAGCAGCCGGTACAGCCGCCGGGCCTCATCCCGTAGCCGGGACGCCTCCGGCTCGGTCTCCGTGTCGGCCAGGGAGACCAGCGCGGGGGCCGTGCCGACGAGATACCCCAGCTCCTCCCGGATCCGCAGTGACTCGGAGAAGCCGTGGCGGGCCTCCGCCAACTCCCCGTCCCGCAGGGCCAGCCCGGCCAGATGGCGCCAGGTGAAGGACAGCAGCAGTGGGTTGTCATGCGCCGTAGCCCCCGCGTGCGCACGGCGGTACGCCGCCCGCGCCGCCTGCGGAGCGCTCGTCAGGTTCTCCGCCAGCAGACCGCGACGGAAGTCCAGCAGGGCCCGCCGCGAAGCCCCCGGAGGGATCAGCGCGGCCGCCCGCCCCAGCGCGGCCCGCGCCTCGTCGGCCCGGTCCCGCACCGCGAGCAGCGTCGAGGCGTAGGCCAAGTAACCGCGTTCACAAGCGGCCGCGCCCCGCTCGTCGTCGCTGTGGGCCAGCGCCTCGGCCGTGCGCAGCGCGTCCTCGGCCTCCTCCCAGCCCCGCTCGGTGTACAGACACCGTTCCACCAGCAGCGACGCGCGCTGGAGCGCCGCCGCGGGTGTGTCCGGCAGCAGCAGGGCGGCCGCGTCGGCCCAGCACCCGCGTGAGCGCAGCCGCCATACCGCGGTCTGGAGGGGATCGTCACCAGAGGTCGTTCCGTTACCAGACATGGCGGTATGCGCCACGTTGCCCTCCCCGAGCACGCCATCGAGCTGTTGAGTGGTGGCGGCATCTCAGCACGAATCGCGGCGCCGGGCCAAGAGGGTGGGTGAAGGATTTCACAAAGTCGTGGGACTCGGGGGTGTCCGGGGTTTGGGCCCGGGCGCCCCGTGTTTCAGCTCATGCGCAGGGCCAGGAAGAAATCCAGCTTGTCCTCGAGCCGCGACAGGTCACGTCCCGTCAACTGCTCGATCCGTCCGACGCGGTAGCGCAGCGTGTTGACGTGCAGGTGGAGACGGCCGGCGCAGCGGGTCCAGGAGCCGTCGCAGTCCAGGAACGCCTCCAGGGTGGGGATCAGCTCGGCCCGGTGCCTGCGGTCGTAGTCCCGGAGGGGGTCCAGGAGGCGGGCCGTGAAGGCGCGGCGGACGTCGTCCGGGACGAACGGGAGCAGGAGGACGTGCGAGGCCAGTTCCTGGTGGCCCGCCGCGCAGACCCGGCCCGGGCGGGCCGCCGCCACCCGGCGGGCGTGGCGGGCCTCCTCCAGGGCGCCGCGCAGGCCCTCCGCCGAGTGCACGGCCGCGCTGACGCCGAGAGTCAGGTGTCCGTCGCCGTCGAGACCCGCCGTGAGGGGGTCGCGTACGGATTCCAGGAGCGCGTCGGCGAGGACGCCGGTCTCGGAGCCGTCGTGCTCCGCCGCGACGGCGGGGAGCGGGACCAGGGCGATGGCCTCCTCGCCGGTGTGGGCGACGGCGATGCGGTCGGAGTGCTCCGGTCCGGTGGAGAGGGGGTCGACGAGGATCTCCTCCAGCAGGGCCTGTGCCACCGGGCCGCCCTCGATCTCGTCCCCGTCCCAGTCGACGCGGGCCACGATCACCTGCCAGTGCGGCGCGGCCCCGAGGCCGGGCAGCAGGACGGGGGCGGCCACGCGCAGGCGGGCCGCGATCTCGGCGGGGGCCGCGCCCGTCTGGACCAGTTCCAGGACCTCCTGGGCGAGACGGCGGCGGACCGTGCGGGCCGCGTCGCGGCGGTCCCGCTCGACCGCGATCAGCTGGGTGACGCCGTGCAGCAGGTCCAGGCGTTCCTCGGCCCAGTCCCCGGCGTCGGCCTCGACGGCCAGCAGCCAGTCGGACAGCAGGGTCTCGCGGGCGTCGCGGGCGGTCTGGGAGGAGCGGACCGTCGAGCGGATCGGGAAGAGGGAGTAGGTGGTGCCGCCCAGGAGGACGCGGTGCGGGGCGCGGCGGCCCGTGCGGGTGGCGGTCAGGTGTTCCGCGGCCAGGCGTCCGCAGGTCTCGGCGGGCAGCGCGGCGGGGCCCGCGGCCTTCGAGCCCGCGATCAGCCGGCCGGTGGGGGCGAGGACCCAGGCGCGCAGGTCCAGGTCCGAGCCGAGCAGGTCCAGGACCACGTCCGGGCCGCCGCCCGCCGGGCCCGAGGTCATCATCCGGCGGTGGCGGTCGACCACGGCCGCCAGGTCTCCGGCGCGCTCGCCGGAGACCTGGCGTACGACGTGCTCGGTGATCGTCGCGAACGCCACCGACTCGTGCACCGCGAGGAGGGGGAGGCGGTGGCGGGCGCAGGCCGCGATCAGGTCTTCCGGTACGTCCCCCAGTTCGGCCTCGCCCGCGGCGAGGGCCGTCACGCCCTGCTGCGTCAGGATCCGGACGAACGGCTCCGAGTCCTCGGCGTCATGGCGCCAGGCCAGGCCCGTGAGCACCAGTTCGCCGCCCGAGAGATAGCGGCTGGGATCGCGCAGGTCGGTGGTCATCACGCCGCGCACCGTGCGGTCCAGCTCTTCCTCGCCGCCGAGCAGCTTGAGGCCCAGCGCGTCGGTGTCCAGCAGTGCGCGCAGCCGCATTCTCGTCGCCGCCGTTCTTTGTCTCGAAATCAAACCCTGTCCCGGCTGTGTGCCAGGTCACGCGCCTGTGTCGCGCGTTACCACAGGAGAACGAGGAGGTTTCTGATGGCCTCCGTTCATACGAATCTACAAGATGACCGTCCTGGCCAGCCAACTCCTTCATGGTTTCCGTGACTGACCCGGTCGGAGTACCGCGCTGTGTACTGAGGCCACTACGCGTGAACAGCACATGAACGAGCCGGGACCGCCGCACACGGATTGGCTCGATCTGAACGCCCCACGAGAAGACGGAGAAGAGAGGCGGTCATGGACTTCCTTCGCCCCGCCAGCTGGGAGGAGGCGCTCGCCGCGAAGGCCGAGCACCCCACCGCTGTGCCGATTGCGGGTGGCACCGACGTGATGGTCGAGATCAACTTCGACCACCGCCGGCCCGAGTACCTCATGGACCTGAACCGCGTCGGCGACCTCTCCGAGTGGGAGGTGGGCGAGGAGAGCGTGCGGGTCGGTGCCTCCGTGCCCTATACGAAGATCATGGAGAACCTGCGCGCCGAGCTGCCTGGTCTCGCCCTCGCCTCGCACACGGTCGCCTCCCCGCAGATCCGTAACCGCGGCGGTGTCGGCGGGAACCTCGGCACCGCCTCCCCGGCCGGCGACGCCCACCCCGCCCTGCTGGCCGCGGGCGCCGAGGTGGAGGTGGAGTCGGTGCGCGGGTCGCGCCGGATCCCGATCGACGAGTTCTACACGGGCGTGAAGCGCAACGCGCTGGCCGCGGACGAGCTCATCCGTGCCGTGCACGTGAGGAAGGCCGACGGGCCCCAGCAGTTCTCCAAGGTGGGGACCAGGAACGCGATGGTCATCGCCGTGTGTGCCTTCGGGATCGCCTTGCACCCCGAGACGCGGACCGTGCGGACCGGGATCGGTTCGGCCGCGCCCACGCCCATTCGGGCCAAGGCCGCCGAGGAGTTCCTGAACGCCGCTCTGGAGGAGGGCGGCTTCTGGGACAACGGGAAGATCGTCACCCCGTCGGTCGCCAAGCAGTTCGCGGACCTGTGCTCCGCCGCCTGCAACCCGATCGACGACGTCCGGGGCACCGCGAGCTACCGCCGCCACGCCGTGGGCGTCATGGCCCGCCGCACCCTGACCTGGACCTGGGAGTCCTACCGCGGCACCCGCCGCCTCACGGAGGGAGCCGCGTAATGCGCGTCAACTTCACGGTCAACGGCCGTCCGCAGGAAGCCGACGATGTCTGGGAGGGCGAGTCCCTGCTCTACGTGCTGCGCGAGCGCATGGGCCTTCCCGGGTCCAAGAACGCCTGCGAGCAGGGCGAGTGCGGGTCGTGCACGGTACGGCTCGACGGGGTGCCGGTGTGCTCGTGCCTGGTGGCCGCCGGGCAGGCGGAGGGCCGCGAGGTCGTCACCGTCGAGGGGCTCGCCGACTTCGCCAAGCAGCGCGCCGAGCACGGTGGCTGTGCGAGCGGAGCCTGCGGTACGTCGTTGCAGAGCGCCCAGGCGTGGCAGGCCGCGGGCACCGACTCGCAGACCGGCGAGGGCACCGAACTCTCCCCGATCCAGCAGGCGTTCATCGACGCCGGCGCCGTCCAGTGCGGCTTCTGCACGCCCGGTCTGCTGGTCGCCGCCGACGAGATGCTGGAGCGCAACCCCAACCCGAGCGACGCGGACATCCGCGAGGCGCTGTCGGGCAACCTGTGCCGCTGCACCGGCTACGAGAAGATCATGGACGCGGTCCGCCTGGCGGCCGCCCGGCAATCCCAGGGGGTCTGACCATGGCAGCCAACGGCGCTCCTACGAAGATCACCCAGGGGTCGCAGACCAAGGGCGGCATCGGCGAGTCGACGCTCCGCCCGGACGGCACCCTCAAGGTCACCGGCGAGTTCGCGTACTCGTCCGACATGTGGCACGAGGACATGCTGTGGGGGCAGATCCTGCGGTCGACCGTCGCGCACGCCGAGATCGTGTCGATCGACACGAGTGAGGCGCTGGCCATGGCGGGTGTCCACGCCGTGCTGACGTACGACGACCTGCCGACCGAGGTGAAGAACTACGGCCTGGAGATCCAGGACACCCCGGTCCTCGCCCACGGCAAGGTCCGCCATCACGGCGAGCCGGTCGCGATCGTCGCCGCCGACCATCCGGAGACGGCCCGCCGCGCCGCCGCGAAGATCAAGGTCGACTACCGCGAACTGCCCGTCATCACCGACGAGGCCTCCGCGACCGCGCCGGACGCGATCCTCATCCACGAGGGCCGCGACGACCACCACGCCGGGCACGTCCCGCACCCGAACATCGTCCACCGCCAGCCGATCATCCGCGGTGACGTCGACGCCGCGCGGCATCGGGCCGATGTCATCGTCGAGGGCGAGTACACCTTCGGCATGCAGGACCAGGCCTTCCTCGGCCCCGAGTCCGGCCTCGCCGTCCCCGAGGAGGACGGCGGCGTCCACCTCTACATCGCCACCCAGTGGCTGCACAGCGACCTGCGCCAGATCGCGCCCGTGCTCGGCCTGCCCGAGGACAAGGTGCGGATGACGCTGTCCGGCGTCGGCGGCGCGTTCGGCGGCCGCGAGGACCTGTCGATGCAGATCCACGCCTGCCTGCTGGCGCTGCGCACGGGAAAGCCCGTCAAGATCGTCTACAACCGGTTCGAGTCCTTCTTCGGGCACGTCCACCGCCACCCGGCGAAGCTGTACTACGAGCACGGCGCCACCAGCGACGGCAAGCTCACCCACATGAAGTGCCGGATCGTCCTGGACGGCGGCGCCTACGCCTCCGCCTCCCCGGCCGTCGTCGGCAACGCCTCCTCCCTGTCCGTCGGGCCGTACGTGATCGAGGACGTGGACATCGAGGCCATCGCCCTCTACACCAACAACCCGCCCTGCGGCGCCATGCGCGGCTTCGGCGCGGTCCAGGCGTGCTTCGCCTACGAGGCGCAGATGGACAAGCTGGCGCGGAAGCTCGGCATGGACCCGGTGGAGTTCCGGCAGCTCAACGCCATGGAGCAGGGCACCCTGCTGCCGACCGGGCAGCGCGTCGATTCCCCGGCCCCGGTCGCCGAACTCCTGCGCCGCGTCAAGGCGATGCCGATGCCGCCGGAGCGCCAGTGGGAGAGCAGCGAGGGCGCCGACGTACGGCAACTGCCCGGCGGTCTGTCCAACACCACGCACGGGGAAGGCGTGGTACGCGGGGTCGGCTACGCGGTCGGCATCAAGAACGTGGGCTTCTCCGAGGGCTTCGACGACTACTCGACCGCGAAGGTGCGGATGGAGGTCGTGGGCGGTGAGCCCGTGGTCACCGTGCACACGGCCATGGCCGAGGTCGGGCAGGGCGGTGTCACCGTGCACGCGCAGATCGCCCGGACCGAACTGGGCGTCACACAGGTGACCATCAACCCGGCCGACACCCAGGTGGGCAGCGCCGGTTCGACCTCCGCCTCCCGGCAGACGTACGTCACCGGCGGCGCCGTGAAGAACGCCTGCGAGCTCGTCCGGGAGAAGGTCCTGGAGATCGGGCGCCGCAAGTTCGGCTCCTACCACCCGGCCTGGGCCACGGCCGAGCTGCTGCTGGAGGGCGGCAAGGTCGTCACCGACGGCGGTGAGGTCCTCGGTGATCTGGCCGACGTCCTGGAGGGCGAGAGCGTCGAGGTCGAGGAGGAGTGGCGGCACCGGCCGACCGAGGCCTTCGACCTGCGCACCGGGCAGGGCAACGGGCATGTGCAGTACTCGTTCGCCGCCCACCGTGCCGTCGTCGAGGTCGACACCGAGCTCGGGCTGGTGAAGGTCATCGAGCTGGGCTGCGCCCAGGACGTCGGCAAGGCGCTCAACCCGCTGTCCGTGCTCGGCCAGATCCAGGGCGGCACGACACAGGGCCTCGGCGTGGCGGTCATGGAGGAGATCGTCGTCGACCCGAAGACCGCGAAGGTCAAGAACCCCTCCTTCACCGACTACCTGATCCCGACCATCCTCGACACGCCGACCATCCCGGTCGACGTCCTCGAACTCGCCGACGAGCACGCCCCGTACGGGCTGCGCGGCATCGGCGAAGCGCCCACCCTGTCGTCGACGCCGGCGGTCCTCGCGGCCATCCGGAACGCGACCGGGCTCGAGCTGAACCGGACTCCGGTACGGCCCGAGCACCTCACGGGTACGTCACTCTCCGAGGCCTGAGCAGGAGAGTCCCGTCCGGGGGACCGCGTCCCCGTGTCCCCCGGACCCCTTTCGTTCGTCTCGGGCCGTCCCCCGGGTCGTGCATCCCAACCCCCTGTGAAACTTGGGAGAAGGCCCACATGACCCAGCAGTCAGTAGAACCGAGGACCACAGCCGAGGACGCGGGCGAAGGCACCCGCGTCCCGGCCGGACGGTCCTGGCTCGACCGGTACTTCCACATATCCGGCAGAGGATCCACGGTCGCGCGCGAGGTGCGCGGTGGCGTCACCACCTTCATGGCGATGGCGTACATCCTCCTGCTCAACCCCCTGATCCTGTCCGGCAAGGACGCGGCGGGGGACACCCTCGCGCAGAAGGGCCTCATCACCGCGACCGCGTTCGCGGCGGCCCTCACCACGCTGCTGATGGGGTTCGTCGGCAAGGTGCCGCTCGCCCTCGCCGCGGGCCTGTCCGTCTCCGGAGTCCTCGCCTCCCAGGTCGCGCCCGAGATGACCTGGCCGCAGGCGATGGGCATGTGCGTGATGTACGGCGTGATCATCATGCTGCTGGTGGTCACCGGACTGCGCGAGATGATCATGAACGCGATCCCGCTCGCGCTCAAGCACGGCATCACCATGGGCATCGGCCTGTTCATCGCCCTCATCGGCTTCTACAAGTCCGGCTTCGTGCACCAGGGCAAGGCGACCCCCGTCACGCTCGGCCCGGCGGGCGAACTGGCCGGCTGGCCGGTCCTGCTCTTCGCCGGCACCCTGCTGCTGATCTTCATGCTCCAGGCCCGGAACATCCCGGGCGCCATCCTCATCGGCATCGTCGGCGGCACGGTCGTGGCCGCGATCCTGAACGCGGCCGGCGTCATCGACCCCAAGCAGTGGCAGGGCGGCGCACCCGAACTGCACGGCAGCGCGGTGTCCATGCCCGACTTCTCGCTCTTCGGGAACGTGGAGTTCGGCGGCTGGGGCCAGGTCGGCGCGATGACGGTGGGCATGATCGTCTTCACCCTCGTCCTCGCCGGGTTCTTCGACGCGATGGCGACCATCATCGGCGTCGGCACCGAGGCCAGGCTCGCCGACGACAAGGGCCGGATGCCGGGCCTGTCCAAGGCATTGTTCATCGACGGGGCCGGCGGCGCGATCGGAGGCGTGGCCGGCGGCTCGGGCCAGACGGTGTTCATCGAGTCCGCGACGGGTGTCGGGGAGGGCGCGCGCACGGGCCTTGCCTCGGTCGTCACCGGCGCGTTCTTCGCGGCCTGTCTGTTCTTCACACCGCTCACGGCGATCGTGCCGCAGGAGGTCGCGTCCGCCGCCCTCGTCGTCATCGGCGCGATGATGCTGATGAACGCCCGGCACGTGGACTGGGCCGACCGGGCCACCGCCGTGCCGGTGTTCCTGACGGTCGTCCTGATGCCGTTCACCTACACCATCACCACCGGTGTCGCGGCGGGCGTCATCTCCTACGCCGCCATCAAGACCGCCCAGGGCAAGTGGCGCGAGATCGGCGCCTTCATGTGGATCCTGACGGCGGTGTTCCTCGTGTACTTCGCCCTCAACCCGATCGAGAGCTGGCTCGGCGTCCACTGACGCCCGCGCACCAGCCCCCTTCGTCGCAGCCTCAAGGAGACCGAGACAGATGCTGGACATCGCCGAGGAACTGAACCGGTGGGTCGGGCAGGGCCGTGACTTCGCCGTGGCCACCGTGGTGGCCGTCGGCGGCAGCGCGCCCCGGCAGCCCGGCGCGGCGCTCGCGGTGTCCGCCGAGGGCACGGCGATCGGCTCGGTCTCCGGCGGCTGTGTGGAGGGCGCGGTCTACGAGCTGTGCCAGCAGGCGCTGCGGGACGGCGAGACCGTCCTGGAGCGCTTCGGCTACAGCGACGACGACGCCTTCGCCGTGGGCCTGACCTGCGGCGGCGTCATCGACATCCTGGTCGCCCCGGTCCGGGCCGCCGATCCGGTCCGGCCGGTGGTCGCGTCCGCGCTCACCGCCGCCGCTCGAGGGGAGGCGGCGGCGGTGGCGCGGATCGTGTCGGGCCCACGCGAACTGACGGGCCGGGCCCTGCTGGTCCGCCCCGACGGGTCCCGCGACGGCGGTTTCGGCGCCCACCCGGAACTGGACCGCACGGTCGCCGCCGAGGCGGGCGCCTTCCTGGACGCCGGCCGCACCGGCACCCTGGAGATCGGGGAGCAGGGCTCACGCTGCGGAGCGCCGCTCACGGTCCTGGTCGAGTCCTCGGGCCCGGCACCCCGCATGATCGTCTTCGGGGCGATCGACTTCGCGTCGGCGCTGGTCCGCATGGGCAAGTTCCTCGGCTACCACGTGACCGTGTGCGACGCACGGCCCGTCTTCGCGACCCGGACGCGCTTCCCCGAGGCCGACGAGATCGTCGTCGACTGGCCCCACCGCTACCTGGAGCGCACGGACGTCGATGCCCGCACCGTCCTGTGCGTCCTGACCCACGACGCCAAGTTCGACGTGCCCCTGCTGAAGCTGGCGTTGCGCCTGCCGGTGGCGTACGTCGGCGCCATGGGCTCCCGGCGCACCCACCTGGACCGCAACGCCCGCCTGAAGGAAGTCGGCGTCACCGAGCTGGAGTTGAGCCGACTGCACTCCCCGATCGGCCTGGACCTCGGCGCCCGTACGCCCGAGGAGACGGCCCTTTCCATCGCCTCGGAGATCGTCGCCGGGCGGCGCGGGGGCAGCGGGGTCTCGCTGACCGGGGCCCATACGCCGATCCACCACGAGCCGCGGCCGGGGGCGGTGGGGCGGATCGGGTCGGTGGCCTGAGACGCTCCGGGGACCGGCCCGGTGTGCCCGGCGCCCGTCACGCCTGTCTCAGCAGGCGGTTCAGCGCACGGCCGAACACATACCGTGCCGAACGCCGTACCAGGCCGTCGAAGAGCGACGGCAGCAGCCGGATCCGGATCTCCTCCCGCCACACCACGCGGCTGCGGCCGCCGGGCCCCGGCCGCACCTCCAGCTCCGCCCAGCCCAGCACCACACGGCCCCGTTTCTCCAGACGGCACATCCCCGGGACGCCGTCCTTGGGCGGCTCCCACACGGTGACCTCCATCGGGTCGTCGAAGGACAGCGGTCCGACGCCCGTGCGGGCCACGACGAGGGTGCCTACGCGGGTCGGCCCGGCCGGGACCGGCCCGACTCGCGTCAAAGGCACCCCCTCACCGTGCCGCTGCCACCGCGTGATCCGCCGCCACGCCTCGTCGAGGGGGAGCGGGACCGTCCGTTCGAGCAGGATGTTGGCCACATCCCGATCGTAGGCAACCCGAGCCGTCCGGCGGCCCGGTCGGGGAGGGCTCACCCACTCGGCCCAGAGCCGTCCGTGGGTTCGTGCCCTGGGTCGTGTCCGCAAAGTCCCGTCGTCCGCCCGGAGGGCGGGCCCCGCGGCGTCTGGTGCGTGCTCTCGGTGTGCCGGGTGGAGCCCCTCGTACTGGATGTACTTGGGGGTTCGCCCGGTGCGGCGAGAGTGCGTGCCAGGCGTCGCGGGGCAGGCGGGACTTTGCGGACACGGCCTAGCGGTACACCTTCCCGGGCTCCGCCTTTCCCGGTGCCAGCAGTTGAGGCACCGTCACGAACACGTACCCGCGTTCCTTGAGCGCGTCGATGATGCCCGGGACGGCCGGCACGGTGCCGTCGTAGATGTCGTGCAGCAGGATGATGCCGTCCCGTGAGGCCTGGGCGAGGACGCGGCGGGTGATCAGGTCCGAGTCGGTCGTCTTGTAGTCCTTGGCCGTCACGCTCCACAGCACCTCGGCGAGGCCCAGCTCGCGGCAGATCTCGTGCACGGTGTCGTCGGTGCGGCCCTGGGGAGGGCGCATCAGGGTCGGGCGCCGTCCGGTGAGGCGTTCTATCTCCTGGTTGGGGCGTTCCAGCTCCTCGCGTATCTCCTCGGGTCTCAGCCGGGTCAGGATCTTGTGGTCCCAGGTGTGGCTGGCCACCTCATGGCCCTCGTCGGCCATGCGCCGCACCAGCTCCGGGTACTTCTCGATGTGCCGCTCGCCGAGGAGGAAGAAGGTCGCCGGGACCTGTCTCTCCTTCAGGATGTCCAGCAGGCGCGCGGAATGCTCGCTCGGCCCCGCGTCGAAGGTGAGCGCGATGCACTTCGCCTCACGGCAGTCGACGGTGCCGTAGCGGGCCGCCTGGACGTCCGTCGCCGCTTGTGCGCGGACGGCGCTGGGGGCTGTGGTGTCGGGTCCGGCGCAGCCGCTGAGGGCCAGTGTCAGGGCGGCTGTCGCCGCGAGCGTTCCGGCCGTTCGGAACGCGATCCCCGTTTTCTTCATCTTCTTGGTCAGAGAAGGCATGCCGGGACTATACATAGCGTGTATACGCGCGGCGTATAGTCCCTGTCGCGTTTGAGACGGCCGTACCGCGGCACTCGCCAGCACCGAAGGCGGGCGATCGCCGCAGGGAGGACCGCCGCATGACCTCGTACGCCGTCGTGATCCCGACCCTCGTCCGGGACACCCTCGCCGACTGTCTCGCGGCGCTCGCCGCCGCGACCGGACCCCGGCCGGGAGAGATCGTCATCGTCGACGACCGGACCGACCCCGGTCCCGGGCCGCTGGAGCATCCGTTGAGCGTCCTCGGTGATCTGCGCGGGCGCACCACAGTGCTGGGCGGCGGCGGTCGTGGGCCCGCCGCCGCCCGCAACACCGGGCTGCGCGCCGTGACGGCGCCGTGGACCGTGTTCCTCGACGACGACGTCCAGGTCGGGCCCCACTGGTGCGATCAGCTGGCCGAGGACCTCGCCGAGGCATCGCCCGACATCGCGGGCGTCCAAGGCGTCATCGCGGTCCCGCTGCCCGGCGAACGCCGCCCCACAGACTGGGAACGCGGCACGGCGGGACTCGCCCGCGCCCACTGGATCACCTCCGACATGGCGTACCGCACGGAGGCGCTCAAGCAGGTCGGCGGTTTCGACGAACGCTTCGAGCGCGCCTTCCGCGAGGACGCCGACCTCGCGCTGCGGGTCCTCGACTCGGGCTGGCGCATCCGGCAGGGCCGCCGCACCACACGGCACCCTGTGCACCCCGCCTCCCGCTGGGAGTCGGTGCGCCAGCAGCGCGGCAATGCCGACGACGCCCTCATGCGGCATCTGCACGGGCCCGACTGGTGGGACAAGGCCGTCGCGCCGCGCGGCCGGATCCGCACCCACGCGGCGATCACGACCGCGGGTGTCGCCGCGTGCGCGCTCGCCGCCGCCGGGCACGGACGGGCCGCGACGGCCTGTGCGCTCGGCTGGGCGGCCGGCACGGCGGAGTTCGCCCGGGCCCGTATCGCGCGCGGCCCGCGCACCCGCCACGAAGTGACGACCATGGTGGCAACCAGCGTGCTCATCCCGCCGGCCGCGACCTGGCACCGGCTGACGGGCGCCTGGCGCCACCGCCACGCCGCCGCGTGGCAGGAGGAGACGGCCCCGTGAACCCGGTGAAGGCCGTGCTGTTCCACCGTGACGGCACGCTGCTGGAGGACGTACCCCACAACGCCGACCCCGGCCGCGTACGCCCCGTCGCGGGCGCCCGGGAGGCGCTCGCCCTGCTGCGCGCCCGCGGCATCCGCACCGGCGTCGTCACCCAGCAGTCCGGTGTCGCCCACGGACTGCTGACCGATGCCGACGTCCGCCGCGTCAATCACCGCGTCGGTGAACTGCTCGGCCCCTTCGACGTGTTCGCCGTCTGCCCGCACGGCCCCGATGACGGCTGCCACTGCCGCGCACCCCACCCCGGCTTACTGCTGTGGGCGGCCGGGCGGATCTGCACCGCGCCCACCGGCCTCGTCGTCATCGGCGACAACGACGCCGACGCGGAGGCCGCTCGCCGGGCCGGTGCCCGCGGCATCCTCGTACCGACCGCCCGGACCCGCCCCGAGGAGACCCTGAGCGCGGACCATGTCGCTCCGGACCTGATGACGGCGGTCCGCGCGGTACTGGACGGGCCGCCCAGGGGCCGTGTCCTGGCCGATGAACGCCCCATCCAGGAGGCCTTCACGGCCGGTCCCGGGCCGGACGGCGTCAGGTAGTCAGGTAGAGGTCCCGCACCACCGGCACATCAGCCGGAACATCGCGTACAGCGTCAGCGGGCATATCGCGGCGAACGCCCAGATCACCCCCGGTGCGGAGGTGACGATCCCGGCGACCAGCAGGCCGGCCGCCACCGCGAACAGGAACACCACGGTCCAGACGCGGGGACGGTAGGCGGCCAGCCGGGCCAGGACCCGGGCGGGGTCGGGGAGACGGCGCAGCCGCAGGGTGCGCAGCCGGCGGTCGAGGCGGCGGTCGCGGCGCAGGGCGCGTTCCATCTCGTCGAGGATGCGCTGCTCGTGATCGGGAAGTCGGCCGATGGACACGCTTTCTCCTTCCGGTCGGCCGGCCCGTCTCTCCTCCCGGGGGGACGTGCGGCGGGGAAGCGGGGGCATGCGGGGGAAACGCGGCGGGGACGTAGATGCGGATGCCCCGAGAGGTCATGGAGCTAACCGGCGACCGGCCGTGCCAGCGCCTCGACGAGCCGGTCCGCGCTGTCCGGCACGGTGCCCTCGCGGAAACCGTCGCGGATCTGCCGTGCGGTCACCCGGCCGCCGGTCAGGCACCAGTCCCACCAGCGGTCCAACTGCCGCACGTCCAGCCGCTCGGCGGCCACCAGCGCGGGCCAGCCGCAGGCGCGGGCCTGCGCGGTCAGTTTGGAGCCGCCCGCGACCGGGTCGACGGCCAGCACCGGGGTGCCGACCCGCAGCGCGATCACCAGCCCGTGCAGCCGGTCGGTGACGACGAGGTCCATCCGGGCCAGCACGGACTGGAGCTGCGCCGGCGTCGCACTCAGATGCCAGTCGTGCGCGTCGAGCCGCGTCTCCAGTTCCAGCCTGCCGCAGTCCTTCCCGGCCAGCCACCGCGTCACCTCCTCGGCCACCTGCCCGTGCCGCCGCAGCCGCCCGTACTCGTGCTGCCCGTGCGCGAGGATCACCCCGACGACGGGCCGGGCGGGCACGTCCGGGGCGCGGGCCGCCAGGTCCTCCACCGGCTCCCGGTCGGGAGCGTCGCGCGGCAGCACCCGGTGGAAGCCGGTCACGGCCGTGCTGCCGGGGTCGATCACCGAGGTGCCCACGGCGATCCGCACACAGTGCGCGAACCGCCGGTGCAGCTCCTCGACCTGCGGCCCGTGCAAGGGGCCGCACACGAACACCAGGTGGGTGTAGTCCTCGGGCCACAGCCGCTCCAGATGCAGGGCCTCCGGGCGGAAGCCCGGACTCCAGGCGACGTCGTAGGGGATGCCCGTCCCCCGCAGCACGTCCTCCACCCGGCGCAGGGCCAGGACGTCCCCGGCGGTCGCCTCCCGGTCCCGGAAGCTGAACCACCCCGTCAGCAGAACTCTGCGCGGTCGCTCGTCTTGTGTGTGCACATGCCCTGAGTGCCCCTCCCACCGGGAAGACAATCAGGGCAATACGTTCATTTAACCTGCCGTCACTGGGTGTAGAAGGTGGCGTCCGCCCGGTCGGTCGCCGTGCTGACCGTCTGCACGTTCAGCAGGTACTCCCAGTGGCGGACGTATCGCCCCGGGTAGTTGTGCGACTCGTACGACACACCCGCCGCGTCGGCGAGCCCGGCGCGCCGGTGGAAGGTGGCGTCAGAGGCGAACGCCGCGCTGCCGTCGTTCCTCTCCAGCCACACCTCGAAGTTCTTGTGCCGCAGATAGTGGCCGGGGAAGTTGGCCGACTCGAGGGAGACCGTGCCGCTGCCGGACAGGCCGGGGACCACGCGGAACTGCGAATCGGCGAGCTTTCCGACGTTCGCCTCGATACGGGCCCGGTAGTCGTAGTGGCGCACGAACCGGTCGGGGAAGTTGTACGAGGAGAAGCGCTGCGGCGTGACCCCGTCGGCCACCGGGATGCCGAAGTCCGGGGTGCCGTCGGCCTTCCAGTACAGCTTCTGCACGCGGGTGCGGCGGTTGGGGTCGTTCAGCGGGTCGCCGCTGATGTCCTTGTAGCCGCGGTCGTGGTAGACGAGGACATCGCTCTTGCCGTCCTCGGAGACGGTGAACGAGTTGTGGCCCGGGCCGTACTGGCCGGTCGCGGCGCTGCTCGCGAACACCGGCGTGGGGCTCTTGCCCCAGGACGCCTGGCTGAGCAGGTTCGCGCTCGCGGAGGCGGTGAGCATCCCCAGGCAATAGTTGCTGTCGGTGGCGCTCGCGGAGTACGTCATGAACACCTTGCCGCCGCGCTGGATGACCGCCGGGCCCTCGTTGACCTTGTAGCCGACGGTCTCCCAGGCGTAGGTGGGCCGCGACAGCATCACCGGAGTGCCGGTGATCGTCCAGGGGTTGGCCATCCTCGCCAGGTAGACGTCGGTGTTGTTGTTCACGGACGGGTCGCGCTGCGCCCAGGCCAGGTAGCGCACGCCGTTCACGACGAAGGTGGTGGCGTCCAGGGAGAAGCTCTCCCACTGGGTCCTGATCTGCCCCTTCTCCGTCCAGGCGGCGGTGAGCGGATTGGCGCCCGTGCCCTCCAGGACGTACATCCGGATCGCCCACACGTCGTCGGCGGCGCCGGCCGCGAAGTACACGTACCACTTGCCGTCGATGAAGTGGATCTCCGGCGCCCAGATGTGGGCTCCCATCACACCACTGGCGTGCTTGGTCCAGATGGTCGTCTCGGGGGCAGTCTTCAGCCCCTGGATGGTCGTCGCCCTTCGCAGCACGATGCGGTCGTACTCGGGGACGGTCGCGGTGAAGTAGTAGTAGCCGTCGGTGTGTTTGAAGATGTGCGGATCGGCCCGCTGCTCCGCGATCGGGTTGGTGTACGTCACGGCCGGGGAGTCGGGGACGGCGGCGTGCGCGGGCGCGCCGGCTAGGGCGAGGAGCAGGGCGAGCACGCAGACGAGCAGGGGGTTGCGGCGCGGGGCCACAGGGGGAGTCCGGAGCATACGAGCCGCCTCTGTCGGTTTCACTGTCCGCGATTTCGAACGCAGTTCGTGAATTCGGCCATGAAGTCGGTCAGAAGATAAGCGGGCCCCGCACCTCCGTCAACGGTTCGGTCTCGGTTCGCAGGAGAGCTGCTTGATGGAGCACGCCCGCGGAACGCAGGCGCTCCAGGCGCCACTTGACCGGCCGAAGAGGAGTTCGTCGCGGGCCTCGCGGCTTCATCGTGCACATCATCTCCGTGCCGCCGGAGTTCAGGCTGACGTACGAGGTGTCCGGCGGCGGGCGTGGACCGGCCGTAGGCTGGACGCATGGCTCGTACGGCCGGGGAAGCGGCTGAGGAGACGGCCGGGGCGGCGGCCCTCTCGGTCACGGTCCGGCCCTCGGCGGCCGCGCTCGGGCCGCTGATCGGCGCGATGGGGTATGTCGAGGGGCGGTTCGCGCACGCCGCGGAGCTGGCCCTGCCGACGGGCGGGGCGCAGCTGCTGGTGAACCTCGACAAGGACGCCTTCTCCTCGGCGCCGATGAGCGGCGCCGGCCGGCGTATCCGGGGCGCGGCCGTGCAGGGGCCGTACACGGAGCCGGCCCTGATCGACCCGGCGCAGCAGCGCGCCGTCGTGTGGGTGGCGTTCCGTCCGGCGGGGGCGTATCCCTTCCTCGCCGCCCCGGTCTCCGCGGTCCGCGACGAGCTGGTCGGACTCGACGAGCTGTGGGGCACGGACGGCGCGGTGCTGCGCGAGCGGATGCTTCAGGCCGTGGCCGCCGCCGGCCCGGAGGCCGGACTGCGGGAGTTGGAGACGGCCCTGCTGGAGCGGGCGGTACGTCCGCTGGAGCCCGACCCCGCTGTCCGCCTCGCCGCCGCGCTGCTCGATCGCGGAACCCCGGTCGGCGAGGTCGCCGACCGGCTCGGCTGGACCTCCCGGCGGCTGGCGCGCAGGTGCGGCGAACAGCTGGGGCTCCCGCCCAAACGGTATGCGCGGGTACGGCGCTTCCAGCGGCTGCTGCGGCGCGTGAACTCCGGGGCACCGGAGCCGGACTGGGCGGTCCTCGCCGCGGACTGCGGCTACCACGACCAGGCCCATCTGATCCATGAGTTCCGCGCGCTCGCGGGGATCACACCGACCGCGTACGCACCGCGCTCGCCGCTGGAGCGCAACCACGTTCCGCTCGGCGGGTGACGGCCCCGCCCGGACGGCCGTTTTCTACAATCCACGGCCCCCGGGACCCGCGATCGTGAAGGCATGACGAACACACCCGGCACCGCAGCCGAAACCCCATCCGACGCCCCGGCCGTCACCCGGCTCTACGCCCGGCTCGTGGTCTCCGACGGCCCCCGCGCGATCGACTTCTACCGGACCGCGCTCGGCGCCGAGGAGATCGAGCGGTACACCGACCCCGAGGGCGGGATCGTGCACGCCATGCTGCGTCTCGGCGACGCCGTGATCGCGGTCAAGGACGCCGACGACGCCGACCCGGGGCCGGACTCCCTCGGCGGCTCCCCGGTGATCATGGCCCTCGACGTGAGCGACGCCGACGCCGTCGCGGAGGCCATGCTGCGGGGCGGCGCGACGGTGGTGTACCCAGTCGCCGACCAGCACTATGGCCAGCGCGGCGGCCGTCTCGCCGACCCGTTCGGCCATCTTTGGATGATCTCCCAGCCGATCGAGGAGCTGACACCGGAGGAGATCCAGGCACGTACGACCGACCTGTTCACCTGACGACCCTCAGTGGGTCTGACCGACCGGCTCCTCCACCGTTTCGCTCGAGGCCGGCCGCCCGCCCGGGTGCCGCACGGCGAACAGGTACCCGATGCCCAGGGCGATGGCCATGCCGTAGAACACCCACTGGTTGGCCTCGGCGAAGTCCATGCGGATGGCGCTCATGGCGTCCCGGGTCGCCTCGGCGGCGGGGCCCGTCCCGGTGGGCGGCTGGGAGTCGCCGTTGCCCGTGATCGACTCGGTGATGTCGCGGGCCACGGTGTTCGCGTCGTCCGTGGACATGCCCCGGGCCTCAAGGGTCTGCACCACCTTGTCGGTCGTGACGTGCGTCAGGACCGTGCCGTAGACGGCCAGGCCCACGCTCGCCGCGTAGTTGCGCACGGTCTGGGTGATGCCGGTGACCTCGCCGTACGAGGCACCGATGGACCGGTTGACGGCGTCCGTGGAGGCCGGGGCGAGGATGAAGCCGATGCCGGCCCCGGCGAGGGCCGCGTACGGCCACTGGTCGTGCATGGACAGGTCGGTGAGTTTGTTCGCCCACAGGGCGAACCCGACACAGCCCACCACCGTGCCCAGCTTCAGCGCCGGGCGGGCGCCCTTCTTGTCGAGTATCCGGCCGCCCCACTGGGAGGCGATCGCGAAGCCGATGAAGAAGTACAGCAGGAACAGGGCCGCCTGGTTCGGCGAGGCGCTCAGTGACACCTGGGCGTACACCGAGGTGAAGAAGAACAGCGGGACGAAGGCGAGCATCGAGAAGAACAGCACGGCCGCGTCCACGCTGAACGCCCTGTCCTTGAAGACCCGCAGGTCGATCAGCGGATGCTCCACGTCGCGCTCGAACCGGACGAAACCGTAGAGCACCGCGATGCCGCCCGCGATGCACAGCCAGGTCGCCCAGGAGTCCCAGCCCCAGGACCAGGCCTGCTGGAAGCCGAGGACGCTCAGCCCCATGCCGACCGCGATCAGGGCGGCGCCCCGGACGTCCAGGGTGCCGGACCGCCGCCGGTCGGCGATGTGCGCCAGCGCGGTGAGGACCAGCGCCACGATCGCCACAGGGACGTTGACCCAGAAGACGGCGCGCCAGGTCCAGTTGGTGAGCCAGCCGCCCAGCAGCGGGCCGAGCGCGGTCAGCGCGCCGGAGACACCGAAGAACAGGGCGAGGGCGCGACCGCGTCTCTCGACCGGGAACACCGCCACCACCACGGCCAGAGCCGCCGGGAAGAGCAGTGCCGCCCCGAACCCCTGGGTGGCGCGGAAGACGATCATCCAGGTCTGTGCCGCGCTGCCCTCGGGGACACAGCCGCACAGCACCGACGACACGACGAACACCACCGTGCCGATCACGACGACCCGGCGCGGCCCGTAGAGGTCCGCGAGGCGCCCGCCGAGGGCGAAGAACGCCGCCAGGGCCAGCAGATAGGCGTTCACCACCCACTGCATGCCGGAGGACGACAGGTTCAGTTCGCGGACGATGTCCGGAGCGGCGATCGACACGATGGTCTGGTCGATGAAGGTCATCGCGACGGCGAACATCATCGCCGCCAGTGCCACAGACTGCTGCTGCGGCGCCGATCGGGTGGGGGGCGAGGCCTCGCCGCGCCCCGGGCGCGTGCTGCTCACGCGTTCAGTCTGCGCCCGGCCGTGGCATGTCGCATCACAAGGCGACTCCGGTCCCGCGCGCCACTCTCTTACCCTCAAACACGTCCCGCGGCAACCCCTGTGCGGTGTGAGGACGACCTCCTCGGCCATGTGACCACGGTCCGCCACAGTTGCCGCGTCGAAGGTGCAGGATGCGGGCACCAAGGAGGACAGGCAGCAGAACGACGAGAGAGGCAGACGATGGCCCCAGCGGAACCGGAACCCCAGCGGATCGGCGTACCCGCCGAGTCCACTGCGGGCGAGACCAGGGTGGCGGCGACGCCGGCCACCGTGGGGAGACTTGTCGCGCTCGGATACGACGTGGTGGTCGAACCGGGAGCGGGAGCCTCGTCCCGCTTCTCCGACACGGCCTACGAGGAGGCCGGAGCCAGCCTCGGGGACCCGTGGTCGGCTCAGATCGTGCTGAAGGTCAACGGCCCCTCCAGCGAGGAGATCGGCCGGCTGCGCGACGGGGCGACCCTCATCGCGCTCATCAGCCCCGCCCTCAACCCCGGGTTGGTCGAGGAGCTGGCGCGGCGGCCGGTCACGGTGCTCGCCATGGACGCCGTGCCGCGGATCTCGCGCGCCCAGTCCCTGGACGTGCTCAGCTCGATGGCGAACATCGCCGGATACCGGGCCGTGGTCGAGGCCGCGCACGCCTTCGGACGGTTCTTCACCGGCCAGGTGACCGCCGCCGGCAAGGTGCCGCCCGCCAAGGTGCTGGTGGCCGGTGCCGGTGTGGCCGGACTCGCGGCCATCGGCGCGGCCCGCAGCCTCGGCGCCGTGGTCCGCGCCACCGACCCCCGGCCCGAAGTCGCCGAGCAGGTCCGCTCGCTGGGCGGCGAGTTCCTGACGGTCGGTGCCGAGCAGGAGGTGAGCACCGACGGCTACGCCAAGGCCACCTCCGACGACTACAACCAGCTCGCCGCGCGGCTCTACGCCGAGCAGGCCGCCGACGTCGACATCATCATCACCACCGCGCTCATCCCGGGCCGCCCGGCGCCCCGGCTCGTCACCGCCGAGGACGTCGCGCGCATGAGGCCCGGCAGCGTCATCGTCGACATGGCCGCGGCCCAGGGCGGCAACGTCGAGGGCACGGTAGCCGGGAAGGCCGTCGTCACCGACAACGACGTGACGATCATCGGCTACACCGACCTGCCCGGCCGCCTCCCCGCCCAGGCCTCGCAGCTCTACGGCACCAACATCGTCAACCTGATGAAGCTGCTCACCCCCGGCAAGGACGGCCAACTCGTCCTCGACTTCGACGACGTGGTGCAGCGTTCGATGACCGTGGTCCGCGAGGGCGAGAAGACCTGGCCCCCGCCTCCGGTCCAGGTGTCCGCCGCGCCCGCCCCGGCCGGGGACCCGGAACCCGTGTCCGTGCCTTCGGAGACTCCGGCGAAGCCCGCCCGGCCCGCGTGGGCGCCGTACGCCCTCGTCGGTGCCGGAGCGCTCGCGCTGTTCCTGGTGACGGCCTTCTCGCCGAGTGAACTCATCGGCCACTTCACGGTGTTCGTCCTGGCGATCGTCATCGGTTTCTACGTCATCGGCCAGGTGCACCACGCGCTGCACACTCCGCTGATGTCGGTCACCAACGCCATCTCCGGGATCGTGGTGGTCGGCGCGCTGCTGCAGATCGGGCAGGGACACACGGCGGTCACCGTGCTGTCGTTCGCCGCGATCCTGCTGGCGAGCATCAACATCTTCGGCGGATTCGCCGTCACCCGCCGCATGCTCGGCATGTTCTCGAAGGGCTGATCACGGATGACCACAGTCACGGCCGCAGAGGCCGCCTACGTCGTCGCCGCGCTGCTGTTCATCCTCAGCCTGGCCGGCCTCTCGCAGCACCGGACCTCCCGCTCGGGAGTCGTCTGGGGCATCGCGGGCATGGTCATCGCCCTGGCCGCCACCGTCGGCCTCGCCTCCCGGAGCATCACCGCCACCGGTCTCGTGCTGATCGCCGTCGCCACGGCCGTCGGCGCGGGCATCGGCCTGTGGCGGGCCCGGGTCGTCGAGATGACCGGCATGCCGGAGCTGATCGCCATCATGCACAGCCTGGTCGGCCTCGCCGCCACGTTCGTCGGCTGGAACGGCTACCTCGACGTCGATCCCCAGCTCAGCGGTTCGCTGCTGGGCATCCATCACGCCGAGGTGTTCATCGGGGTGTTCATCGGCGCCGTCACCTTCACCGGCTCGGTCGTCGCGTATCTGAAGCTGTCCGCGCGGATCAAGTCGAACCCGCTGACGCTGCCCGGCAAGCACATCCTCAACGTCGGCGCCCTGGTCGCCTTCGTCGCGCTCACCGTCGCGTTCGTGGCCCGCCCGAACATCGGACTGCTCATCGCCGTCACGGTGGTCGCGTTCGCCCTCGGCGCGCACCTGGTCGCCTCCATCGGCGGCGGTGACATGCCGGTGGTCGTCTCCATGCTCAACAGCTACTCCGGCTGGGCGGCGGCGGCCTCGGGCTTCCTGCTCGCCAACAACCTGCTGATCGTCACCGGCGCGCTGGTGGGCTCCTCCGGTGCCTACCTGTCGTACATCATGTGCAAGGCGATGAACCGCTCCTTCATCTCGGTGATCGCGGGCGGCTTCGGCACCCCGGCGGCGGCCGCCGACGACGGCGAGCAGGGCGAACACCGGGAGATCAACGCCGAGGAGACCGCCGAACTCCTCGGCAACGCCACCTCGGTGATCATCACCCCGGGCTACGGCATGGCGGTCGCCCAGGCCCAGTACCCGGTCGCCGAACTGGCGCGCAAGCTGCGCGAGCGGGGCGTCGAGGTGCGCTTCGGCATCCACCCCGTCGCCGGCCGGCTGCCCGGTCACATGAACGTGCTGCTCGCCGAGGCGAACGTGCCCTACGACGTCGTCCTCGAGATGGACGAGATCAACGACGACTTCGCCGCCACCTCGGTCGTCCTGGTCATCGGCGCCAACGACACCGTCAACCCGGCCGCCACCGACAACCCCTCCAGCCCCATCGCCGGCATGCCGGTGCTGCACGTGTGGGAGGCGGCCAACGTGGTCGTCTTCAAGCGGTCCATGGCCGCCGGGTACGCCGGAGTGCAGAACCCGCTGTTCTTCCGGGAGAACACCCAGATGCTCTTCGGCGACGCCAAGCAGCGGGTCGAGGACATCCTGCGCGGTCTGGACGCCCTCGACGCGCCGGTCCCGGAGATGGCCGGCACGTCGCGCTGAGCCTCGCTCAGTCGTCCGAGGACCGCGTCCTCGGCGATGATGAAACGAAGAGGGCCGGGCCCCCCCCCGGGGGGGGGGGGGGGGCCCCCGGGGGGGGGGGGGGGGGGGGGGGCCGGGGGGGGGGGGGTAGGGGTGAAGGCCGCCGGGCACCGTTTTGGCGGGGGT
>NZ_JBIBHN010000014.1:0-188499 GCF_042957035.1 Streptomyces sp. NPDC008137
CAGCAACGGCTCGATCACCGCCCACGACTCATCAGTCAGCTCATGACGACGCACCACGAACAAACCAACGATGCCGCCACTTTGCGGACACGACCTAGGCCCGCGGAACCGAGAACCATCTTCTTCAGGCTCATCTTTCTGATACCTCCGGTGGGGGAGCTCATCGAAGAAGCTCCGGAACATGCGGCACGGACCGCTCGTGGTGCGGGAAGGCGCCGCCAGGGCCGGCATCGGGGTAGATCCGAAGTGAGGCGTTCGGCAGGCGATGCGCGAGGTCGAACGATGCTCGTGCGGGAAGCCTGCGGTCGTCCTCGCCGTTCGCGACCAGAACGGGATATCGGGTCGGCACGATGCGGCGCAGCACACTGACGCCCGGAACGCACCCGTCATGAGGGCCACCAGCCGTGTCGCTGTCAACGTCGGCTCCCCGATCATTTATATTACGCCCACACTACCATGTTCAATGTGCTCGGCGGCGGCGACCAGCCGCCGGTCGGACGAGTACAGGAATATGCGGGTGCGATACGGACGAGACCGCAAGCGGGCGACGTGGCGGCGGATATCGAGGCAGCCGGCCGCCGGCTCAAGGCCGACGGCATCGACGGTTCGGGGACCGCCGCACTCATGGCGGATACGAGACTGACCAACGGGCGCGTTCTACCCCCATTTCGACTCCAAGGACGACCTGGTCGCTTCCGCGGTCGCCGACCAGAAAGGCCCGGCCTAAACAGCCCTTCCGTCAGCCAGGAACGGCCGCAGATGCGCCAGCAGCGCTGTCGGCTGCTCCTCCGGGATGAAATGGCCGCACTCCGGGATCTCGGCACCGGTGACGTCGTCCGCGTACTCGCGCCAGATCTCCAGCGTCGGCAGGCGGGACGGCAGCCCCACGGAACCCCACAGCGCCAGTACCGGCATGGTGAGACGACGGCCCTCGGCCGCGTCGATGTCGTCGAGGGCGACGTCCTGCTCCATGGCGCGGTAGTCGTCGAAACTCGCGCGCAAGGCACCCGGACGGGAGAACGCCCGGACATAGCCGTCGACCGCTTCGGATGTCAGGCCGTGGCGGTTGTAGGTCCACCGCTCGAAGAAGTACTCGAGATATCCGCGGATGTCGCGTCCCACGAGGCGCTCCGGCAGGTCGGGTTGCATCTGGAACAGCCAGTGCCAGTACCCGGAGGCGAGGGAGGCATCCAAGCGACGGAACATCTCCCGGGTGGGCACGATGTCGAGTACGGCGAGCCGCTCCACCTGCTCGGGGCGGTCCAGCGCCCAACGGTGCGCCACACGGGCGCCGCGGTCGTGCCCCACGACCGCGGCCTTCTCGAAGCCGAGCGCTTCAACGAGACCGGCGATGTCGGCAGCCATCCGCCGCTTGTCGTAACCGGCCGTGGGCTTGTCACTCAGTCCGTAGCCGCGCAGGTCGGGCGCCACGACAGTGTGGCCGGCCGCGAGATCCGCCAGCACCGGCCGCCAGCAGTCGGAGGTCTGCGGCCAGCCGTGGAGCAGCACGAGCAAGGGGCCGGATCCCGCCCGGACGTAGTGCAGGCGGACCCCGTCCACCTGCGTCACTCCGGTCGTCACTGTCGGCTGTCCCATCAATGCGCCTCCTCGGCACGACTAACCGTCTTGTATCCGGCGGGTACGCGTCTGCGGCGCGGACGAATGCGCCCTGCGCTTCGCGGACCGCTCCCCCGCCCGCAACCGCCGCTGGTGCTCCATGCCCCGCTGCGGCAACCGCACAAAGACCCGTCTCCACCAGGCCGGCCAGGCGGAGTGTGAGGACACCCCGGCAGACTGACCCCCTCGAGCTCCTGGCGCCACCGCGCTCAGGTCACTCGGCGGGCCTCAGACGAAAGGCGGGACCTGGGATGCTCTCGATGTCTTCCGGCTCTACGGCGTGGCCCCGTTCGCAGCGGATCTGGGCGTCGACGTGCGCCCCGCATCCACGGTGCCGCGCCAGCATGGCCGGGCCCTCGGGGTCGGCGCGGTAGCGGTCGCCCCACTGCAGGAGCCCCATCACGGCCGGGACCAGGTCCATGCCCTTGGGCGTGATCACGTACTTCGGCCGGCTCCGCGAGCCCGGCTCCTTGTAGGCCTCGGTGGCCAGGATCCCTTCCTCCACCAGCATCTTGAGCCGCGCCGCGAGGAGGTTGCGAGGACAGCCCAGAACACGTTCGAACTCGCCGAAACGGGACGAGCCGTACCAGACCTCGCGCAGGATCAGGATCGTCCACTTCTCCCCCACGACCTCAAGGGTCCGGGCGATAGAGCAGTTCGACGTGTCCCGGTCCAGGCGGGGGTCCCTGCCGGCGTCCTGAAGAGTTTCGGTCCTCGCGTCCATGCAGTGATACTAACCTCTTCTGAGTTTACTTTTCTATACTCAGCCAGTAGCGTCATGACCAGCAGCTCCCCCGGCCGCACGCGAGAAACGGGCGCACAAGGGGACCTGCCCGAAGAATCACATCGAGCACCGGAACACCCACACAGAAAGGCCGCCGGCATGAAGGCGTTCGTCGTCGAGAAGTACGGCAAGGACGGCGTCCGCGCCGCAGACGTACCCGAGCCCGCCGTCGGGGACCGCGACGTCCTGGTCAGAGTGAGCGCCGCCGGCATCAACCCGCTGGACAAGATGGTCCGCAACGGGGAGTTCAAGCAGGTCCTGAAGTACAAGCGCCCGTTCGTGCTCGGCCACGACGTGGCGGGCGTGGTGACGCGGGTCGGCTCCGCCGTACACGGCTTCGAGGTCGGCGACGAGGTCTACGCCCGCCCGCGCGACCTGCGGATCGGCGGCTTCGCGGAGTTCATCGCGATCGACGCGGACGATGTCGCCCCCAAGCCGGCCTCACTCTCCCTTCAGGAGGCGGCCGCGGTGCCGCTGGTGGCCCTGACCGCCTGGCAGATCCTCGTCGAGCGCGCGCACGTGCAGCCGGGACAGAAGGTACTCGTCCACGCCGGAGCCGGCGGCCTCGGATCGACGGTCATCCAGCTCGCCAAGCACCTCGGCGCCACCGTGGCGACTACCGCGAACCCCAGGAACGAAGAGCTGGTCAGGAGCCTCGGCGCCGACGTCGTCGTCGACTACACCACGGAAGACTTCTCCAAGGTGCTCTCGGACTACGACCTGGTGCTGGACTCCCTGGGCGGAACGAACCTCGAGAAGTCGCTGACTGTGCTCAAGCCCGGCGGCCTGGCCATCAGCGTCGTCGGCCCGCCCGACGCCGCCTTCGCCAAGCAGCTCGGCGCCCCTGCCGTCCTGGGCCTGGTCATGAACACCCTCAGCCGCAAGATCCGCAAGCAGGCAAAGAAGCTGGGAGTGCGCTACGAGTTCCTCTTCATGCAGGCCAACGGCTCCCAGCTGCGCAAGCTCGGCGCCCTCTACGACAGCGGCAAACTCCGCCCCGTCATCGACCGCGTCTTCCCCTTCGACCAGACGCTCGAGGCGATGGCGTATGTCGAGCAGGGCCGCACCAAGGCCGGCAAGGTCGTGGTCTCCATGGCACCCGACACCGACTGAGACGCGGCCGGCAACAGCCCCTCCGTTCCGCCACGGTCATCAGAGGACGATCCCGCCCGCGGTCCACGTCTCGACGATGCCGCGGAGAGCTCCAGTTGCAGGGGTTCGGGGAATTCGGCACGCCGTGCCCGCGGCACAGTGCGGCGCGCGGTTTTGGATGCCCGCGCGGAGTATGCCCTGCCGCCCACATCCCAGTAGATCGTTCCTCGCCACTACTCGGTCCAGAAGGCGCGCAACCGCGACACCGGCGGCACGCTGTCGTCGTGGTCGACGAGATCCGGCTGTACGGACGCGGTCAGACCGCTCACATCAGCGGCCTGCCGGTTGTCATGAACCGTGCGACTGCCGCATGCGTTCCCATTCCGTTGACGCACGGCCCTCCTGCCCCCTCATGCAAGGCTGTGTCCTGCTCACGGCGGACATGCCCAGGACGGCATCGTCCGCCCGCCGAGCGACGCACGTTGCCAGGTGGGAGTGCGGTCCTTGTCGACCAGGGCGGCCCGGACGCCCTCCAGGAAGTCCGGCGTGCGGATGATCGTGCGCGTAAGGGCGAGTTCGGCGTCGAGGCACTCGCGCAACGTGCGCTGTCTGCCTCGGGCCAGCAGGGCGTGGGCGATCTCCAGGCTCTGCGGCGAGGCGGACTCCAGGGCGCCCGACGCGGCTGCCGCCCAAGGGGTGTCGAGGTGACGCAGGCGTTTGTCGATCTCGCCGAGAGCCGAAGCGCCGAAAGCCCAGTCCACGTCCCCGCGAATCTCCGCCAGCCTGCTCTCAGCCACCGGGGAACGGCCGGCGAGACGGTTCAGGACGACGTCCACCGGCTCATCGGGGCTGTCGGCCAGGGCGTCCCCCACCGTGTCCAGCACGTCCGCGGGAACGAAATGCGTGGCCAGCCCCGTGTACAGGGCGTCGGCCGCGTCGATCCGCTGCCCGGTCAGTCCCAGGTACATGCCGATCGCGCCGGGCAGTCTCGGCAGGAAGTAGCTGGCCCCGACGTCCGGGAAGAACCCGATCCCGGTCTCGGGCATCGCCAGCACCGCGCGTTCGGTGACGACACGGAAGCCACCGTGCACGGACAGCCCCAGACCGCCGCCCATGCACAGACCGTCGATGAGCGACACGACCGGCACGGGATACTCGGCGATCCGGGCGTTGAGCCGGTACTCGGAGGCGAAGAACCGCTCACTGGCCTCGGCATCCCCCGCGAGGCTGTGCTCGCGGATCGTACGGATGTCGCCACCGGCGCAGAACGCCTTCGTGCTGGTACTGGCGAGCACCACGGCGGACAGCGGTGCGTGCTCCCATGAGGCGAGCGCACGGTCGATGGCCAAGACCATGTCCGTGGTCAGGGCGTTGAGCGCCCTGGGCCGGTTCAACAGGATGCGGCCGACGCCCCGGTGGACGTCGGCGAGGATCTCGGCCGCAGCGGTATCAGGCATGGCTCGTCATCTCGTCCCCGCGGACCTGGCTGTCATGGCCATCACGTTCCTTGACTCGCTGTCGGCGCCGCGGGCTTGAGGGGCAGGCGCCAGGCACCTCAAGATCCTTGCACAAGGCGCGGAGCGGCTCGGCGAGCTTACCGGCGGCCACGGCGGGGCTGCGGCACCGCCTTCGCCCCTCGCCCCGGGACTGGTTCGCCGCCGGCACTCCAGGCTCCCGGTCGAACTCATCACCGCGACACGGCAGTTCGCCTGTGTTCATCCGGTTTCGATCCCGCTCCCGTCACCGGCGTCCCCTCCAGCAGCCGCCTTGCGATCGATCACCTCACCGACTGCACGACCTCGCACTGGATCAGAGCGGACCACGCCTCACCCCCGGCCTCCAGGGCGCGGGCGACTGCGCCGCTGGACGTCTCCCCGGTCGAGACGGGGCCCGTCTCCGATGCCCTGAAGGGCCTCCTCGCCTCCATGAGACTGACAGGCTATCTGAGTTTACTTTTCTATACTCAGCCAGTAGCGTCATGACCGGCACATCGACCCGGCTGCCGCAGGGGAACCCGGCACGGCACCCGCCCGAGAAGGAGCACCACCATGGGAGTAAGCCCACAGGCACACGAGTTCGCGGAGTTCCTCGCGAGCGTGAGCGCGAAGGCGGCGACACCGGGCCTCGACCTGGCCGTCATCCGTGACATCATCGACTCGAACCACAAGGCGTCGAGCGAGCCGGAAGGCGTCACCTACGCCGAAGTGGACGCGGGCGGCGTCCCCGCCCTGTGGGCCATCCCCGAGGGCGCCGATCCCGACCGCGCGCTGCTGCACTTCCACTTCGGCGGATCCGTCACCGCCTCCATGCACTCCGACCGCAAGGCCGCGGGACACATCGCGAAGGCGGCCGGCGCCCGCTCGCTGGTCGTGGACTTCCGCCTGGCACCCGAACACCCCTATCCGGCGCAGCTCGACGACGCCGAGACCGCCTACCGGTGGCTGCTCGCGCAGGGCTACGAGCCGCAGAACATCGCCAGCACCGGCCACTCGATCGGCGGCACCCTGGCGGTGATGCTGCCGCTGCGCCTGCTCGCCAAGGGCGAGGCCACCCCCGGCGCGATCGTCAGCGTCTCCCCCTGGACCGACCTCACCCTCCGGAACCCGGCAGTGGACGCCAACGAGACCAACGACAAGATGCTCAGCCGGGGCACGCTGGAGCTCTTCAGGGGCGCCTGGCTGCAGGACCCCGCCGTCGACTTCACATCCCCCGAGATCAGCCTCGTGAACGCCGACCTGACCGGCCTGCCGCCCACGCTCGTCTACTACGGCGAGTACGAGACCCTCGCCGACGACGGCGCCCAGCTCGGCCGCCGCCTCGCGGACTTCAAACCACCGAGACCCACGCGATGCCCGAAGGGCAGCATTCGTTCATCCTGGGCGCGGGCCGCGTACCTGAGGTGGACCAGGCCATCGGGCAGATGGGCCAGTGGCTCCGCAAGCACCTCGGCGCGTGAGCGAAAGCCGCGCCTGACCTCAGGTCTGCAGGCCGCCGCACCACCGCGATGCCGGTGACCGGCCCACCGGTCAGCGGCATCCTGCTCGACCACGCCGACCGGCATACGGTACGTGTGTCCGACACCGTTCCGCACGCAACCACACCACCGTCCCGATGCCACAAAGGAGTGCGCGATGGGAACGTACGAGGATGTCTTCCGCGCCAGTACCGAGGACCCGGAGCGCTTCTGGCTGAAGGCGGCGGAAGGCATCGACTGGGATGTCGCCCCGCGCCGCGCCCTGGACTCCTCGGGCGCGCCCTTCTACCGCTGGTTTCCCGACGGGCGGCTCAACGTCTGTTTCAACGCGCTCGACCGGCACGTCGAGGCCGGCCGGGGTGAACAGCCCGCACTCGTCTACGACTCCCCCGTGACCGACACCCAGCGCACCTACACCTACACGCAGCTGAGAGACGAGGTGGCGGCCTTCGCCGGAACTTTGACGGGGCTCGGCGTGGGACACGGCGACCGGGTGGTCATCTACATGCCGATGGTCCCCGAGGCCGTCGTCGCGATGCTCGCCTGCGCACGGATCGGCGCGGTCCACTCGGTCGTCTTCGGCGGGTTCGCCGCACGCGAACTCGCCCTGCGTATCGACGACGCGGCCCCCAAGGTCGTGGTCTCCGCCTCGTGCGGCATCGAGGGCAAGCGGGTCATCGCGTACAAGCCCCTGCTCGACCAGGCGATCGAACTCGCGGCCCACAAGCCCGAGAAGAGCGTGATCCTGCAACGCCCACAGCAGTCCGCCGAGTTGGGGCCCGACGATCTCGACTGGGCGGGTCTGGTCGCTGGCGCGTCCCCGGCCGACTGCGTTCCCGTCCCCGCCACCGATCCCCTCTACATCCTCTACACGTCCGGAACGACCGGAAAACCCAAGGGAGTCGTCCGCGACTGCGGCGGCTACGCGGTCGCCCTGCAGTGGTCGATGAGCGCCGTCTACGACGTGGGCCCCGGCGAGACCATGTTCACCGGCTCCGACGTCGGCTGGGTCGTCGGGCACTCCTACATCGTCTACGGGCCCCTGCTGGCCGGAGCCACCACGGTCCTTTACGAGGGCAAGCCGGTCGGCACCCCCGACGCGGGCCAGTTCTGGCGCGTCGCCGCCGACCACCAGGTCAAGACCATGTTCACGGCGCCCACGGCCTTCCGGGCCATCCGCAAGGAGGACCCGAAGGGAACGCTCACTGCGGATCACGACCTGAGCGGCCTGCGTCACCTGTTCCTCGCCGGCGAGCGTCTCGACCCGGAGACCTACCACTGGGCGAGCGCCCTCCTGGGCATCCCGGTGATCGACCACTGGTGGCAGACCGAGACCGGCTGGCCCATCGTCGCCAACCCGGTCGGCATCGAAGCGGCCGCCCTCAAGCCGGGCTCGCCCACCCGCCCGTTGCCGGGCTGGGACGTCCGGGTCCTCGATGCCTCGGGCGAGCCGGTACCGGCGGGCGTCGACGGCGCGATCGTGGTGAAGCTCCCCCTGCCGCCCGGTGCGCTGCCCACCCTCTGGAACGACGACGACCGATACATCGCCTCCTATCTCTCCGCCTTCGACGGCTACTACCTCACCGGCGACAGCGGGCACATCGACGAGGACGGCTACGTCTTCGTCATGGGCCGCACCGACGACGTCATCAACGTCGCCGGACACCGGCTGTCCACCGGCAGCATGGAAGAAGCCCTCGCCGCCCACCCCGACGTCGCCGAATGCGCCGTCATCGGCGTCGCCGACGAACTCAAGGGACAGATCCCGCGCGGCTTCGTCGTCCTGAAAGCCGGCACCAGCCGCGCGCCGGGCGAGGTCGAGGCCGAACTCGTCCAGCTCGTCCGCGAGCGCATCGGCGCCGTCGCCTCCCTCAAGGACGTCACGGTCGTACCGGCCCTGCCCAAGACCCGCTCGGGCAAGATCCTTCGCAAGACCATGCGCGGCATCGCCGACGGCCACGACGAACCCACCCCCTCCACCGTCGACGACCCCGCCGTCATCGAAACCCTGCGCCCGGTTCTCCGCCGCACCGATCACACGCCGTGAACGGCTGCCCCAGGACATGAGCCACAAAAAGCACGTTCCACGCTGATGGACGTCGGTGCCGATCACCTCGCACGCGGTGGACAGTCCTGCGACGCTCCGCCGGACCGACGACGCCTTCAGTGCGGCCGGACGCGGTGAGCTCGGCGTTGGTGGTGGACCGGTGGCGGTCCGCTCGACGCGAAGCCATCCGCTGCCTCAAACGCTACGTCGCCCGAGAGCTTCACACGATCATCATCCGAACCCATGCCTTGCCTCAAGGCCAGGCTCTGGCCGCTTGACATCCATAGGGGCATCAAGATCGCCACCTCCTACGAAGCAGCGGTCAGTCTCGCGTCCTTTCTGCTCTGGGCAAGCTCCGTTCGAAGACGGAGCCCGGCGCCATACGACCGCGTCCTCTGCGGCATGCCCTCCACGCTGTGGGCTCGACGTGTGCGGATGGGCCGGCGGACGGCGGCCGATATCGGTGCGTCAGCCCAGCTCTGGTACCAACAGCACCTTGCAGGCGTCCCCGGTGAGCAGATCCATCGCCTGGTCGACCTGGCTGAGTCGCAGTCGGTGCGTGATCAGCCAGTCCAGGTCCAGGCGCCCGGAGTTCAGCAGAAGCAGCGTCTGCTCCCAGGTTTCCCACAGGCGGCGGCCGAAGATGCCGCGCAGTGTGATGCCTCGCTTGTTGATCTGGGCGGCGACGTCGATCGGCACCGGCCGGCCCGGGTGTCCCACGGTCACGACCGTTCCTTCTCGGCGTACGGCGTCGAACAGGGACGGGAGTGCGGCGGCCGCTCCCGAGCATTCGAAGGCGACGTCGGCCCCGCCGCGGTGACCGCTGAGTTCGCGGCTGCGCTCGGCGACACCCTCCCCGGGCTCCATCGTGATCACTCCGAGCCGTTCGGCTTCGGCGCGGCGGAACGGATTCGGCTCGATCACGATCACGTAGGCGGCGCCCATGAGCGATGCCAGCCGCGCGACGACCATGCCCACCGGCCCTGCGCCGCTGACCAGAACGCCCCGTCCGGCCACCGAGTAGCCGGCTCGCTGAACGGCGTGGACCGCGACACCGGCCGATTCCAGAAGTGCGCCGGTCTCCAGGGGCACGCTTTCGGGAAGCGGGACGCAGATGCGGTGGGGCACGGCGACGCGTTCGGCGAAGACCCCGTCGAAGTGCATGCCCAGGATCTGCGTGCGCTCGCAGGTGTGGGCGTCGCCGGTCCGGCATGCGAAGCACTGGCCGCACGCCAGGTGGCTTTCCAGGGCGACGCGGTCGCCGACGCGCAGGTTCTCCACACCGGTGCCCACCTCGACGACGGTGCCCGCCGCTTCGTGACCGAGTACGACGGGCAGTTGCAGGTTGAACGCCTGGGCCGCCGGTGACCACTCGTAGCATTCGCGGTCGGTGCCGCACAGCGAGGCCGCCGCGATCTCCACTACGACCGCGCCGTCTCCGGCCTTCGGCTCGGGCGCATCGGTGACGTACTCGACTCCCCTGTCCGGGACTGCTTTGACGACTGCCCTCATGAATGCACTCTCCTTCGTGTTTCGTGCGTGACGAGACGACTGGTGGCCTGGGCGGCCGGTGGTCAGTTGGCGGGATGCGGCTGCGCGAAGCGTTCGAGGACATCGACCGGGCCGACCTGTCCGCCCTTGAGCAGCAGTCGGCAGCCGGCCACGGCGGCTTCGCTGTCGGTGCGGCAGACAGGTGCGGCCGTGACGAACTGGGTGGCGACGCGCAGTTCACTCACCCCCATGGCCAGCAGCGCATGGCTGGAGGTGTCGCCGCCGAGCACGGCGACGTCCCGGGTGAGGCCCTTGGCGGCCATGTTCCCGGCCAGGGCGCCCAGGAGTCCGCCCACATGGGCGGCGTCGAGGGGACCGGCCGCGGCGTAGCGGGGGTCCTGGGTGCCGCGCGTGGTGTGCACGATGACGTTCCGTCCGGCCGCGAGCAGGGCGGCCGAGCGTTTCTCCAGATCGTCCAGCAGGGACGGATCCTGTCCGTTGAGCAACTGCGTGGGTACGGCCAGTTCGGCCCAGCCGTGCGCGACGGCGTCGGCGATCTGTGCGTCCGTCGTGCTGGAGGCCGACGCGCTGACGGCCAGCACCGGCCCGGAGGCGGGCTGGGGGCTGTCGGCCACGTCGGAACGCTTGGCGGAGGTGCGGGCGAGGGCGGCCATGACACCGCCCGAACCGACCACGATCGACGGGCCCGGCCGTGTGTCGTCCTCTCGCAGTGCCAGCGCGAGGGTGTCGAGGTGACCGTCCTCGACGGCGTCCACGACGAAGGCGGCCCCGCCGGAGCGGCGGAGTCTCGTCCACTGCTCGCCGAAGGAGCCATCGGTGTGGACGGGGAGGTGGATGGCCGCGGGGACCTCGCCGGTCCGCAGTTGCTCGGCGATCACCTGCCGCAGGTCGGCCTCGTGCATCGGGGTCGAGGGATGCTGCGCCATGACGGGATGCCGGTCGAGGCGGTAGGCGTCCCCGGAGTAGGCGGCGAAGTGGTTACTGAAGGCGGTGTACCGGCCGAAGCCGGGCTGTGCCGGTGCGACGGCGATCGGGCCGTGGTGGGGGAAGCGCTCGTGCAGCAGCTCGATGCCTCGGCCGATGCTGCCGCGGACGGGGGCGCTGTCGAAGGTGGAGCAGACCTTGTAGATCAGCACCTGGGCATCGGCGGTGGCGATGCGTTCCAGCTGTGCGCGCACCAGCTCGTCGAAGGCGGCTCCGCCGAGCGAACGCGATGGTCCGGCGATCCCGACGACATCGCAGTCGGTGGGCAGCGGACGGTTTCCGTTCCCGGTGACGAGCACGGCGTCGAGACCGTGCCGGTGGGCCTGGGCGAGGACATCGCTGGCACCGGTCAGGTCGTCGGCCACGAAACTGACGTACGTCATGTCAGGCCACACCTCCGAACGTGCGCCCGGCGTGCAGCAGCGCCGGGTCGCCTGCCTCGGCCGCCGCGTGTGCCGCCACTTCCAGGGGAACACCGTCGACGGCGGCAGCCCAGGCGGCCCGGAGACTGCGCACGCCGGCCGCCGGTCCGTCGGGATGCGCGGCCACGCCTCCGCCCGCGAGCATCAGAAGGTCGGTCGAGCCGACCGCGGTGAAGGTGGGTGCCGGGGTGGTGACGTTCTGTCCGGACGACAGAGTCGGTACCGGACTCAAGGACTTGCCCAGGGGCTCGAGCAGGCTGCGAACGTGAGCCGCGACCTCCTCGTCACTCTCGTAGAACTTGCTGCCGAGACCGCTGACGTGCAGATGGTCGGCTCCCGCCAGGCGGGCCAGCTGCTGCCACACCCGGTACGACATCCCCAGCGCGGGTGAGCGCATCGATGCGGCCAGTCCGGCGCGGTGTCCGTGCACGGGCACTTCGGAGAACTCCCGCAGCCAGGCCAGTGCGGGCAGTCCCATAACGGGGACGTTGAGCATCACGCACCGGCCGCCCGCCCCGACCACCAGGTCGTGGCGCCGGCGGAGCCCGGCGAGGTCCCCCGTGATGTTGAAGGCGTACATGACCGGGTGTCCGGTGATCTGCTCGGCCTCCCGGATCTCCTCGGTGGCCACGGCAACCCGGCGCTCCAATGGGAGGTACGCCGGATCGGTCATCAGCTCGTCGTCCTTGATCAGGTCGACCGACGCCCTGGCCAACTCCCGGACGGCCAGGCGGAACTCGCTCTCGTCCAGACCGACGTTCGGTTTGATGATGGTGCCGACCATGACGCCCTCGGCACCTCCCATCAGCCTGCGGGTGCCCGGGATGCCGAACGCGGGGCCCGGGTGAGCGGCAACGAACTCGTCCGGCAGCTCGATGTCCTGCAGACGGCAGGCGAACAGCTCACCCAGCTCGAAGAGGTTGCCCGCAACTGTGGTCTGCAGGGTCGCCAGGTCGGTCCCGATGTTCTCCATCGGGAACTCGACCACCACAACAGCGGCCCGCACCGCCTCGGGGCGGGAACGCGACGGCAACGACGGGCTGCGCGTGCCCAGGTCCCGCACGCTGACGACCTGCGCGGCATGCCGTTCTCGGATGCGGGGGGACTCGCCGGGCACAGCGACGAAGGTGCCGCTGGACTGCTCCCCGGCCATCGCCGCGGCAGCCCGTTCCGGATCGATCTCCGATTCCAGGTAGTAGGTGCAGCGCACGACCCGCTGGTCACGCATGTGCTCTCCGTTTCTCGACGACTGTGGTGTGGGGGTCGTTCGTCTCAGGTGCCGTCGTGCTGTGCGGCGGCTTGCCTGGTTCCGTTGGGCACGTGGTGCGGGGCGGAGGTCGGCCCGTCGGCGTCGGCTATCGCATCGGCGGCCCCGCTGGCCGCGGCGGGCTGCTTCAGGATCCGGCGTGCCCAGAAGACGGTGATCAGCGGACACAGGATCGACGTCACCACCACCGACGAGGCCACGAGCACGGTCGCGTACTCGGCGGCCGGCGCGTAGACGGGATTGGCGGCCGCCACTATCGAGGGGACCACGGCCGCGTTGCCGGCGGTGGTCGCCGCTGCCAGGCCCGCGATGCCGTCGCCACCGCTCACCTTGTCGGCCAGCAGCAGAACCGCCCCGCCGACCAGCACCACGAACAGCCCCAGCCCGACTCCCAACAGACCGGCCTCCCAGACAGCGGTCAGGTTGAGCGTCAGCCCGAGTGACAGCCCGAGGAACGGCACGATCGCCGGCACCGCGGGGGCCAGGAAGCGCCGCATCTCGGGATCGAGATTGCCCAGGAGCATCCCGAGCACCAACGGCAGGACCGCCCCCACCAGGGTCTGCCAGGGAAAAGCGGACAGACCGGCGACGCCGAGCGTGACCATCGTGAGGAAGGGCCCGGACTCAAGGCTCATGACGCTGTAGGCGCCGACGTCGCGCTTGCGTCCGAACTGGGCCATCAGCGACATGTAGAGGCCACCGTTGGTGTCGTTCAGCGCCGCCACGACCGCCAGCGTCGACAACCCCGCGAAGACTCCACCGCTGACCGGCGATTCGCCGAGGAACCTCCCCAGGGCGACACCGACGACCAGCGCGAACAGGACCTTGGTCCCCAGCAGCACACCGCCCTTCTTGGCGATGTAGGGCGTCGCCTTCACGTCCAGGGTCGCGCCCAGACACACGTAGAAGACGGCCAGGATCGCGGGCAGGCCCGTGTACAGGGCTCCGGTGAAGGAACCGAAGAACTCTCCGGAGCCCGGTGCCGCCGTGTGCACCACGGCTCCGACGAGCATCGGGACGAGCATCAGCCCGCCAGGCACTTTCTCAATGCCGGCTTTGATGGGCACAGCCATGGGGACCTCCGAACGGCGATGTTCGAATGAACATTGGGTGACTCGGACCGTAGGTCAGGGAAGCGGGCAGGTCAATGGGTTCTCGCCACCGAAGTCGTCCGCATCGAGCCGAGTGCATCCGTGGGATCGGGTGGCGCGACAGACCGCATAAGTCGCTGTAGTGTTCATATGAACAGCGCTCCGACAGGGTGACAGCAATGAGTCACCCCTGGTCGAACCCCAGGGCAGGAGGCCGGATAGCGTGATGAGCGTGGCTCAGGACGAGATGGAACCCGTGCGCAACTCCCGACAGCGAGCCATCCTCGGCGCCTTGCAGGAATTCCGGCAGGTCGACGTCAACACGCTCGCGGAGCGCTTCGGCGTGTCCGGCATGACGATCCGCCGCGACCTGGCCGAGCTCGATCAAGCAGGACTGCTGGACCGGGTCCATGGCGGCGCCGTGCCACGCCGGGCACCCGCCTACGGATCCCGGTCCTCGACGATGATGTCCGAGAAGTCGAAAATCGCGCGGGCCGTGGCGGATCTGGTCAAGCCAGGTGCCTCGGTGGGCATCGACACCGGCACCACCTGTACCGCCGTCGCCGCGGAACTCGCCGTCCGGGACGATCTGACCGTGATCACCAACTCGCTCCACGCGGCGTTCGAACTGCGCGACACGAGGAGCCGGGTCCTCGTTCTGGGCGGACTCATGACACCCGAACTGAGTCTGGTCGCCCCCACGGCCGCTCAGGAAAGGCCGCAGATCCATCTGGACCTGATGATCCTCGGCTGCGGCGGACTGTCCATCGACCGCGGGATCACCTACTTCGATCCCGCCGAGGTCGAAGTGCGTCGCACACTTCTCGATCTCGCCGACCGGGTCGTTGTCGCTGCCGACCACACCAAGTTCGGCCGTAAGAAGGCGATGGCCCTCGGTGACCTGTCGGTCATCGATGTCCTCGTCACCGACCAGACGCCTCCCCCTGAGCTGCGCTCCGCATTTCCGGAGGTCGTTGTCGCTCCGTAGTGCGCGTGCGATGACATCGGTCCGGGACGGGTCGCAGAGGTTGTTCCGGACGTCGACCGATGGTTCTTGTGGGTCGGCCGACCCCTCTGGCCGCCCCCTCTGCAGCTTCTGTCAGCCCGGGACCACCGGCAGGACGATACGGGAGGGCCGGGCAGGGTCGCGGAAGACCCGCTGTCGGGCCACTCGGGCCGTGGTCGCGCTCTCCTCGGGTTCGCCGGTGTTGAGGTTGCGGTCCCAGCGGGGGAAGTTGCTGGAGGTGATCTGGACCCCTGCGGCGTCCGGCGCGGAAGACGATGCTGTGCGACCACAGGTCCACGACGTGCTCGGCCGCCTCGCCCGGTGTCGCTTCCCCCGTACCCGCACGATGCCGTCGGTCACGTTGCGGGAGACGCCGTGCTCGTCGACGTCGCACAGGCGGGCCACCCAGTCGGTGGAGGGGCCGTCGGTCGCGGCGAAGAGGACGGGCTTGACGCGGCCTGTCACCTCGATGTCCTCGGTGAGCGCTTCGGTGGTGAAGACCAGGACGTCCTCGCGCGCCTCCACAGCCGTCTGGTCGAGCGGCCCGGGACGGACGTCGTCCGTCAGCAACAGGGCCCCGCCCGTCGTGGGCACCGGGTCCATCGGGTCGTAGGTGAGCTCCTCGGGCTGCTCGGCGACCGGCGGCGACTCAGGGGGCAGGCGTCCTTCCGCGCGCAGATGGAAGTCCGTGTCCACGGCCCGCGACAGAGGCCATTCCGCGTCCGTCCCGTCGAACAACTGTGCCTGCGCGAGGGCGGTTTGACGACTCTGGCTGACAACCGTGCCGATCGCCCGCGCCGTGCCCGTGTCCACGGTGATCCGCCGCAGGAACTTCACCGTCAAGTCCAGCGAGGTGTACGCCACGCGATGGCGGGCCTCGGCGTGTGGGACCGCACGGCCAACGAGACCGGGTGGACCGCGTTGCTCGGCGAGCGGCGCGGCGGCCCGGACGCCTCCCTGTACGCCGCCCCGGCCCGCGCGGAGGATCTGTCGGGGCTGCCACCGGCCTTCCTCGACGTCGGCTCGGCCGAGACGTTCCGCGACGAAGTCGTCACCTACGCCACCCGCCTGTGGCAGGCCGGCAAAGTCGCCGAGCTCCGCGTATGGCCCGGCGGCTTCCACGGCTTTGACGGCCTCGTCCCCCAGGCAACCCTTTCCCAGGCCTGCCCGACGGCCCGGATGGAGTGGCTGCGCCGGCTGCTCGCGGAGTAACGGGGCAGGCTGGAGCCCGAGGGGCACGCGGCCGACGGACTCGACGGTGCGGAGTGCCGACCCGGCTCGGCCGACTGCCGCTGTTGGCTGCTGGAGTGACCGGTCGCGCTCGCCCGTGTTCGTTGCCGGTCGAGTCACCCCTGCCCGCGGCTGTCATGGCAGGGATGACGTCTTGGCGCCTGGCAGCGTGAACAGGTGGTCCGGCGGTCAGGATCCGGTGCTGTAGCGGCTGAGCATGAGGGCGACGGCTTCGTCCACGATCGCGGCGTCGGTGGGGTTGGGCGGGACGAAGTCGGTCCGTACGAGTTGGGGCCACAGGAACTGGCTGCAGATCATGCCGAGGAACTGTTCGGCGACTTCGGATGCCGACTGTGGCTGTCCGTCGGCCGAACGGAAGTCGAGTGTGCCGGCCTGTGCCTCGGCGTCCAGGTAGTCGCGGAGCCGGTCGAAGAAGGGTCCGCGGTCGATGGCGAAGCCGGTGCCGACGATGTCGGCGAGTTCCGGCATCTGGGGCAGCTCGGTGATGATGAGGCGGCACAGCGCCGCCGTGCCCGGACGCGCGACCAGGCAGGCGTAGTCACGGCCGATGTGGTCCAGACCGTACCGGGGGTCGCCGGGCGGGGGCGGTTCGGCGTACTCCACATCCAGCTGCCACTGTTCGGCGGTGACGGCCGCGAACAGCGCGGCCTTGGTCGGGTACCGCTTGAAGAGGGTGCCGGTGGAGACGCGGGCCTCCTTGGCGATCTGGGCCAGGGAGGTCTTGTCGTATCCCCGGGCGAGGAAGAGGTCGCGGGCGGCGCGGATGATGCGCGCACGGTTCTCCGCTTTGATCTGCGCGTGATATCCGGCTTTGGTCTGCGCGTGATACCCGGCCTGGCACGTGTCGCCACCGGTTTCCGCTCGGCCCGCCACCGACATACCCACGCACCTCGCTCTGCTCCCGGCCGCGTCCGCGCTGTCAGAGGACGGTCTGGCCGCCGTCCAGGATAAGGTCCTGGCCGACCGCGAAGGCGGAGGCGTCGGAGGCCAGGTACACGACGGCCTCCGCGACCTCCTCGGGCAGACCCATGCGGCCCAGCGGGATGCCGGCGCTGATCCCCTCCAGCACCGCCGTCTGCTGCGCGGGGTCCTCGATCCCGAGCTTGGAGTAGAGCGGGGTGTCCACCGGGCCGGGGCTGACCGCGTTGAACCGGATGCCGTGCGACCTGAGCAGGTCCGCGTTCCACGACCGCATCAGAGAGCCGACAGCCGCCTTTGTCGCGGCGTAGGCGTTCGAATTCCCGTAGCCGCCGTGCGCGCTGTTGGACGCGTTGAGGATGACCGAGGACGGGTTGGCCAGCACGGGCACCAGGGCCTGGGTGAGAAAGAAGACGCTCTTGACGTTGATGTCGAAGAGCCGGTCGTAACTGTCCTCCGTGTGGTCCTCGAACGGCCGCCAGTCCGAGACACCGGCGTTCAGGAACACCACGTCCAGCTCCCCGAAGTGCTCACGCACCCGCTTGGCCAGGCCGCGCTGCGCATCGAGATCGCGCGCATCGGCCTGCACCACCGGCACCTTGTCCCCGAGGATCTGCCGCGCCCTCTCGATGCTGGCCGGGGTGACGCCTGTGACCAGCACGTCGGCCCCCTCCGCGATAAAACGCTGGGCGGTCTCCAGGCCGATCCCGCTCGTTCCGCCGGTGATGAGGGCGCGCTTGCCCGCAAGACGATTCATGGTGATTGTTCCTTGCCGAGTAGAAAGGTAAGTCGATGGACTCACCATTCGAAGGTAGCTCCCGCCCTTCCCGAAGGCAAGTCGATCCACTTACCATCGGCGGCCGGGGTGGTTCCGCTGTGCCGGGAAGGTGGCGAGCGAGCGGGCCGCTACCGGCGACCGAAGCTCCTGAGATCCACGCCGCGGGACGCCGTTTCAGCGCCCCGCCGGTATGCCCAGCGCCCGATGAGCGCCGCGAGATCTGTGCGGGGCCGCCCGGGTCGGGAAGACCACCATCTCCCGACTCCTCACCGGCGGCCGCGACATGGCATTCGAGTTGCGCACGCCTTGCGCACCGGCGGCACGGATCGTCGCTGCGTGAGCCGACGCACGACAGGTGTCACCGAGGCAGCGTGTTGTCACAAGTGCTCGGCCATTGCCAGCGGTCAGGCGGTGAGTGCCGTGCGCAGGGTGGTGGCCATCAGATCGATGGCTTCCTTCCCGGCCGGTACCGGGCCGGTGTGGGTGAAGTAGTGGTCGACACCCTCGAAGCAACGGTGGGTGACCGGAACGCCGGCGGCCTCCAGAGCCTTGGCGTACGCGTCGCCCTCGTCGCGCAGGCGGTCGTTCTCCGCGGTGATGACCAGGGCGGGCGGCAGTCCGGCGAGGTCGTCGGCCAGTCCGGGTGACACCAGCGGATGGGCGAGGTCTGCGGGGTCAGGGACGTAGGCGGCGGTGAAGACCCGCATGAGCTGAGGAGTGAGCAGGGGCTTGGCGATCGGTGACTGCTTTGTGGCCGGGTCGGTGAGCTGGTCGAGCGGTGCGGAGTCGATGATCTGGAGGCGTGGGGTGAAGGTGCCGCGGTCCCGAGCGGTGCGGCACACCGCGGCCGTCAGGTTGGCCCCGGCGCTGTGCCCGCCCACGGCGAGTCGCGAGCCGTCCCAGTTGTTGGCGGCGCCGTTCTCGGCCACCCAGGCGGTGACGTCGTACGCCTGGGTGACGGGTACGGGGTACGGCTGCCGCGGGGCGACGGCGTAGTCCACGTTGATCACCACGCAGCCGGCCGTGGCGGCTATGTAGCGGCAGATGTGGTCGTCCTGCTGGGGGCGGGCGACCACGAACCCGCCGCCGTGGAAGTTGACGTACACGGGGGCAGGGGCTGCGGCGGCGGCCGACGGGCGGTAGACGGTGCACGTCACCGGCCCGGCACCGGTCTCCACCCGGATGGATTCCGTGCGCCTCGGGATGTCGGTGAAGCGCAGATCCTTGTGCACGCGGCTCATCATTCGGCCGAGCAGCAGCTGAACCCCTCTGGCCTGGATTCTGGGCCTGAATGACATGACTGGCACCCATCACTACAAAGTTAAAGTATCAGGATTCCTGATACTGGACGCTCGCCCCTGATCACGCAAGGGACCACTGCGAGCCGACTGCCGAAGGGGGCTGGACGCTCCAGCCGTAGCGCCCAGCCTGTTCGTCCAGGAAGCAGCCAAAGGCCGCAGCAGCAGCCTGAGCCCCGGTCGGGTCCGCTCTCCTGGGGGCGCAGCAGAACGGTGCCGACCATGGCGGCCACCGCGCCAGCGCGCAGCGCGGCCGTCACGTCGGCGGCGGCGGCGATTCCGCCCGCGGCGATGACGGGCAGGGCGACGGCGTGGCGGACGGCGGCAACCAGGTCGGCAGCTGGACGGACTCTCCATCTTCGGTACTGGCGGCAGAAAGGCTGCCAAATGAGCATCTGCGACAAGCCGAATGCCCGGTTGGCGCCAATGAGGCTGCCTCGCCCCGTCCTGTCGGCCGGCTCATCCGGCCTCACCGGTGACACGTACCGGGCTTCGGCTCGCCGCGCGAGCGGGGCGCCCCGCCTCGAAACCGAGCGGGATCAGGCAGCGTCGACAAATATGTCGAGCGCGAGCTCACCCTCGAATCCGGCAGGGCTGTAGACGGACAGGTCGGTGACGCCTTCGTCGAGCAGGACCTCGTCGTCGATGAACAGGTTGGCGGTGCACGTGCGCGCGTCACGCGTGAGGACGGCGTACGCGGCGTCAGCCATGATCTGCGGACTACGGGCCTGCCCGGCGCCGCCGACCACGTTGCGTACGGCGGCGGTGTCGATCAGGGTGCGCGGCCACAGCGAGTTGGCGGCGATGCCGTCGGCGGCGAGTTCCTCGGCGAGCCCGATGGTGCACAGGCTCATCCCGTACTTCGAGAGCGTGTAACCGAGATGTTTGCCCACCCAGTGCGGCGCGAGGTTCAACGGCGGCGAGAGGGTGAGGATGTGCGGGTTGTCCGCCGCGCGCAGGTGCGGGATCGCGGCCTTGCTCAGCAGGAACGTGCCGCGCGTGTTGATGTCCTGCATCAGGTCGTACCGCTTCATCTCCAGCTGCTCCGTCGACGACAGGTCGATCGCGCTGGCGTTGTTCACCACGATGTCGATGCCGCCGAAGGCAGCGGCCGCGGCGTTGACGGCGGTGCGTACGTCGCCCTCGTTGCGGACGTCGCCGACGACGGCCAGCCCCTTGCCGCCCGCGCGCTCGATTTCCTCGACGGCGGTGTGGACCGTGCCGTCGAGCTTCGGGTGCGGTACGGCGGTTTTGGCGAGCATCACCACGTTCGCGCCGTCGCAGGCCGCGCGCAGGGCGATGGCGAGTCCGATGCCGCGGCTGCCTCCCGACATCAGGACGGTCTTGCCGGCCAGCGTCCGTGTCATGGTCGAACCTCCACAATCGATTGGTGAACTAATCATATGTGATGCGAATGATATCGTCCGCGTATGGCTTCCACTCCCGCACGCCAGAGCGACCGGCTCTACCACGAGCTCCTGGCCCCCGAAGAGACCCAGTCCGTCCGCGCCGCCGTGCGCCGGATCGCGGAGCAAGAAGTGGCTCCGCACGCTGCGGCGATCGCGAACGGCGACGAGCGCACGGACGGCTTCCCCCGAAAGGTGTTCGACGCGCTCGCATCGGCGGGGGTCTTCCGGATTCCCTTCCCCGGCGAGGTCGGCGGCGACGGCCTGACCCACCCGGCGACCGCCACCGCCGCAGCGATCGAGGAACTCGCCTACTACTCCAGCAGCGTCGCGGCCGTCTTCGACGTGCACTGCATCCTGGCGGGCAACGCCCTGCGGCAGGGCACCGAGGAGCAGCAGCAGTGCTGGCTGCCCAAGGTCACGGAGGGCTCGGTGGTCGGCGCGTTCGCCACCACCGAGCCGGACGCTTCCAGCGACCTGTCTCCGCAGGCCGTCCGGACCGAGGCCGTACGCACCGAGACCGGCTGGGTGCTCAACGGCCACAAGCGGTGGATCTCCAACTCGCCCGTGGCCGCGTTCGTGGTGGTTCTCGCCCGCACCGGCGAGCGGCTGAGCATGTTCATCGTCGACACAGCACTTCCGGGCGTTCAAGTGGGCCTTGCCGACCGCAAGATGGGCAACCGCGGCCAGCTCACCGCGGACATCCGCTTCACGGACGTACACCTGTCCGACGACGACCTCCTCGGCGGCGCCGAGGGACAGGGACTGCGCCACGCACTGTCGACACTGACCTACGGCCGGATCGGCATTGCGGCCGCCGGGGTCGGCATGGCACAGGCCGCCTTCGACCACACCGTGGCCCACCTGTCGACTCGACACGCCTTCGGCAAGCCGGTGGCCGCCAACCAGCACTGGCAGTTCCTGCTCGCCGAGCGGGCCACCGAGATCGACAACGCCCGCACCCTCGTCACCAAGGCCGCCCTGCGCCTGGACGCCGGCAACCCGTCCCCGGAACCCGAGGCCGCGATGGCGAAGTACTACGCCACCAAGCTGTCGGTGGACATGGCGCGCGACGCCGTCCAGGCTTTCGGAGGCCTCGGCTTCGCCCGCGAACTGGGCGCCGGCGGAAGCCCTGGCCCCGTCGAGGCGATCTACCGGGACAGCAAGATCGGCGAGATCTACGAGGGCACCAACGAGATCCAGAAGTGGGTCATAGCCCGGCAGATCTTCGGCCGGACCATCGCCGGCTGACGGCCCCGCGCATTCCTGCCCTCGAGCCCCGATTCAGCGCACCGAGATCGCATCGCTGCCCCGGTCCGGTCACCTCATGGGTCCGGCCATCTCAGGCCTTCTCGTACGATGGACCCAGACGATACGCAGGGCTAACCATAGGCGGGATAAACGATGTCCGAGGCTCCGCTGGTACCGGGGACGGTGGCCGAACACACCATCTGCTTGCTGGTCAAACTCGGGCAGGTGGCCTTCAGGATCGCCGAGGACGGCATCAGCGGTACCGGCCTGCGAGTGCGCCACTACAGCGTGCTGCAGGCCCTGGCCGACAATGGAGCCATGCCGCAACTGGCGCTCGGCTCGTTCCTGCGCATCGACCCGGCGACGATGGTGACGAGTCTTGACGACCTGGAGCGGGCCGGATACGCCGAGCGGACACGCGATCCGCAGGACCGACGCCGGTACGCCGTCGACATCACCGACGACGGGCGCAAGGTCCTGGCCGACCTCAACCGCACACTCGTCGGTCTCGACAGCGACATCCTCGCCGACCTGGGCACCACTGAACGGCACTCGCTTCACGCTCTGTTGAGCAGCCTCGCCGAGAGTCCCGCTCTCACCTCCATGTTCGACGCTCTCAGAGAGCAGAGCGGCGCGAAAAGGGCTTAACAGCAGGAGGAAATCAGGTTCCGGGGACGCTGCGCCTGCTGCGCCGACCGGGCCACATGAGTAGTCCACCACCCTCGTCCGCCGATTCGAGATCGTTCGCCTTCGGGCCCGGTGAGGGCCGTCGCGGCCAGGAGCCGGCCGTGACTGTCACGGGCGACGGCGAGCACCAGTGAACAGCCGTCCAGGTCCGACCCGCGCTGCGATCCGGGGAGCCGCTTGGACCACCGCGCCGCGCGGTCCCCACCTTCGCGGAGTGCAGCAAGGGTGCCTGGGATCACCCTGCTGGTCGGGCCTGGCGGCCGAGGGCTTCAGGGCCCGCGCTTGACCCGAACGGGGGCCTGGGCGGACGGCATCGGCACAGGGCGACCCACCTCGGCACCCATGGCCTGTCGTTGCTGTGCCGCCTCGTCCTCGATGTCGCGGACCAGGTCGATGGCCCGGCCCAAGGTGGCGAGCCGGGCGTCGAGGCTCTCACCGGCGGGATAGAAACGGACGGTGTCGACACCGGCGTCGCGCCAGACGCGCAGCCGCTCGCGCACCATGTCCTCGGTTCCGATCAGCGTGGTCGCCAGCACCATGTCGTCGGTGACCAGGCCGGCCGCGCCGTCCCGGTCCCCGGCCTGCCAGCGAGTTCGGACCTCGGCCGCGACCTCGGCCCAACCCTGGCGGCTGTAGGCGTTGTTGTAGAAGTTCGTGGTCGCCGATCCCATGCCGCCGAGACTGAAGGCCAGCTCCTTCTTGCGTCCGGCCACCATCGCGCGCAGCGCGTCCTCGTCGTCCGCGAAGGCGACCTCGGCGCCCTGGCAGATGTCGAGGTCGGCGCGCGTACGGCCGGCGCCCGCCAGGCCGCGGTCCAGGTGGTCGAAGTACGCCTCCTTGGCGCCTTCGGGTACGAAACTGGTGCCCAGCCAGCCGTCGGCGATCTCACCGGTCAGGTGCAGCATCTTCGGCGAGAGGGTGGCCAGGTAGACGGGGATGTCGTGCTCGGCACGCATGGACAGGCGCATGGGCTTGCCCTCCCCGCCCGGCAGCGGGATCTGGAATTCACGCCCGGAGTGGGAGACTTTCTCCCCCGAGGCGGCCTGTCGCACGATCTCGACGGTCTCGCACATCCGGGACAACGGCCGGTCGAAAGGCACACCGTGCAGCCCTTCGATCACCTGCGGTCCGGAAGGGCCCAGCCCGAGGAGGAAGCGCCCCTCGGAGATCTGCGCCAGCGTGATCGCGGCGCGGGCGATGGCCATCGGCGTGCGGGTGCCGAGCTGGATGATCCCCGATCCGAGAAGCATGCGCTCCGTCTTCGCGGCGAGATACCCCAACGGCGAGGGCGCCTCGGAGCCCCACGCCTCCGCCACCCAGCAGATGTCCAGACCGAGTCGCTCCGCCTCGGTGACGTAGTCGACGATCTCCCGCCAGTCGCCACCGGACGCTTCGATCGTGGTGGAGGTACGCATCAGGCATCCGCCTCGTCCGCGGCCTGGGGGCTCTCGGCCAGCTTCTTGATTTCTTCGAGGGTGAAGGCCATGTTGGCCTCGAACTCCCGCATGCGCACGAAGACGATCTTCTGCTCCTTGTCCGGCATACGATCGATGGCGAACGACAGGCCGGAGCGGGCGGGTCCCATCTGCATCCATTCCCGCAGCAGAGTGCCGCCGTTGTGCGACTCCAGGGTGAACCGCCACAGAGCGGTGGGGTGCTGCGGATCCTCGACCGCCCAGGCGAGCCTCCTCGGCGGCTCGTACTCGACGATGTGGGACGTGGTGGCCCACTCCCCCAACGCGTCATGCTTGCTCCGGCCGACGAACCGGGCTCCCAGAGCAGGGCCGCTCCCGCCGTCCAGCCATTGCACCGACTGAAGCTCGGAACTGATACGCGGCATCAGCTCGATGTCGGAGACCAGCGTCCACACCTGCGTCGGAGCGGCGGCGATCCACGTGGTGACCTCGACCGTCGGCTTGTCCGCGTAGAACGCGCCCGTCCACTCCATGATCCGCAGCCTCCCTGCCCGCCAGGAACACCCACTTGAGCTCCTGGCCAGTAAAGTTGCGTAGATAGACCCACCTGTCAAGGGTGACGTGGCCACCACGGCACTGCCGAGTCAGCCCGCGAACCGCTCCCGCACATCCGGACGTTCGGCCAGATGTGGTGGGTAGCCGGGGCCCATCCGGGGGCGGGTGTTGTCCGCGGTCATGGGCTCGCCGCAGGCGGCGCAGACCACCTCGGCATGCGTCTCCTGCCCGCACGCCTCGTGGCTCATCGTCACCGGCGGGCCCGCCTCACCGGACAGCCAGCGGTCCCCCCACCGGTTCATCGCGAGCAGCACACCGTAGAAGTCACGTCCCTTCTCGGTGAGCACATAGTCATGGCGAACCGGCTCCGTCTGGTACGGCCGCTTCTCCAGCAGCCCCTCGTCCACCAGCCGGCGCAGCCGGTCCGTCAGCGTGTTGCGGGCGATCCCGAGCGACTCCTGGAACGCGTCGAACCGCCGGATCCCGTAGAACGCCTCTCGCAGCACCAACGGTGTCCACCAGTCCCCGAGCAGATCCATGGTCCGCGCGATCGAGCAGGGCCACTGCGCAAAGGATGTCCGCCTCATGAGGGCCAGCATAGGTTCGTCCAGTCTTGAGACCCAGCAGATGGGGCGAGCGCGAGCGGTGCGCGGACCCTTGTGCTCCTTCAATAACGAAGTTATGTTGCCGCCATGAAACGTGACTTGCTGGGCAAGAAGCTGGTTGTCACCGGAGCGGCACGCGGCATCGGCGAGAAGGTGGCCCGCCTCGCCGCCGCCCGAGGGGCCCGGGTGACCGTGATCGGCCTCGAAGCCGATCGGTTGCGCGCTCTCGCCGACGGGCTGGGTCCCGCCGCCTGGCGTGAGGCCGATGTGCGCGACGGAGCCGCCCTGCGGTCGGCGATCGACGAGGCCGCTGACGTCATGGGCGGCATCGACCTCGTCATCGCCAACGCCGGCGTCGTGGCGTACGGGACGGTGCGGCAGACGGACGAGGCGTCGTTCGAGCGGGTCCTGGACATCAACCTGAACGGCGTGTTCCGCACCCTCAAGTACGCGACGCCCCATCTGGAGCGCAGCCGGGGCCACGTGCTGGTCGTGGCGTCAGCGCTGTCGTTCATGCCGCTGGCCGCGATGGCCTCCTACGGCGCGAGCAAGGCGGGGGCCGAACTGCTGGCCCTGACCTACCGCCAGGAGGTGGCACACCTCGGGATCACGGCTGGTGTGGTGCACCCCTCCTGGATCGACACGGACCTCGTCCGGGGCGCCGAGGCGGACCTCCCCTCGTTCCAGGGCCTGCGCGCGCGACTGCCCTATCCGGGCAACGTCACCACCAGCGCCGACCGGGCGGCCGCCGCGATCGTCGACGGGCTCGCGCGCCGACGCAGCCGGGTGTACGTCCCACGCGCGGTCGTCGTGGCCAACTGGGCCAAGGCGGCGCTGAATTCACCGCTGGCCTGGCCCTGGGCAAGGCGCTTCGCCGCCCGGGCGGTTCCCTCGCTCGAACGCGAGGTCGCAGCGCTGGGCAGGCACGACCAGCTCACCCCAGCCGATACCCCTGCCGCCGAGACCAGGTCGTCCTAGTCACGCCCGGGACAGCACCCGACCGCCCGACTTCTCAGCGGCCTTGGACGATCGAGTCGTACAAGCGCAGGCCGGCCTCGTGGGAGGCCTCGGCACGTTCCCGCTTGTCACCCAGCCCGACACAGAAGTTCACGCCCATAGGCAGGAGCACCTGCACCACGGCGTCGTCGAACTCGGCGAAGTGCTCGGCCAGTTCGAGGGTGATGTAACCGTGCACGAAACTCCACAGCTGGGCGGCGATGACCTCGGGTTCCTGACGCTCGACCCGGCCGGATTCCACGAGCCGTTCGCATGCCGCGGTGACATGAGCGTGGGCCTCACGAAAGGCCGGGGAATGCCCGCTCAGGCGAAGGTCCGCCTCCGGCAGAGGCCGGTATGTCGCCCGGGTGGACAGCCCGAACATCAGGTCGTAGAGGTGAGGGTTCTCGCGGGCCAGCCGACGGCAGCTCAAGTTCATGGCCAGGAGTTCGGCGATCGGGTCCTTTGTCACCGGAACCTGGGCGAACGCTCTGCCGAGTTCCTTGAACCCGTGGTCGGCGACGGCACTCATCAGTTCGGGGATCCCGCCGAAGTGGCTGTAGACCACCATCGTCGACAGTCCGCTCGCGGACGCCACCGCGCGCACCTTCAGAGCCGACGGACCCTGTTCGGCCAGCAGACCGATGGCCGCCCGCACAAGCCGTTCCGGTGCGTCGTCGACTCTCGCCCGCCCTGCCATGTTCCGCACGCCTCCACCGTTGACACACCCGAAATAACTTGGTTATGTAATTCTTCGCGGCAATAGTACACATCGCATGTGACGTGCCGATCTGGATACGGCGTTCGTCCTGGGACACGTCAGCGCTGGTCCAGTCTCCCGCCACCTTGTACGGGCACAGCGTGTTCGGGGCGGACTCGACCTCATCGCCGCGGCACGCATCCATGGCTGTCCCCAGGGGCCTTCCACCCCCATGCGCCTTCCACCCCATGAACTCAGCACAGGAGCAGAACTCATGGCATACAAAGACAAGGGCCATCTGGCGATCGAGGACCGCGGGTCCGTCCTGGTCGTCCGGGTCGACGGCGGCCCGCACCAGGAGTTCGGCCTGGACATCGCCCAGCAGCTGGAAAAGCTCGTGACCCGAGCCGACCGTGATGCGAACGTCCGTGCCGTCGTCTTCACCGGAGCACATCCCGAGCGATTCGTCAGCCATGCCGCGGTCCGGTGGCTGCAGGAAGGGGGCGCCAGCAGCCCCACGGTCGGCCGGCGCGGTGCCGCCGCAGTCGTACGCATGGCGAAGCACGTGGACCGGTCCCGTCTTCTCACAGCCGTGCTGCGCAGGACCCCGATGCGGGGGGCCCTCCAGCTGGAGCGTCTGCACTCGACCTTCCTCCGGATGAACCGCAGTGGCGTCCTCTTCGTGGCCGCCCTCAACGGTTCGGCTCTGGGGCTCGGCGCGGAGTTCGCCTGGGCGTGCGATCTGCGGGTCATGGCGGACGGGGACTTCTTCATCGGCCAGCCGGAGATTCTCCTCGGCATCATCCCGGGGGGAGGCGGCACCCAGCGGCTGACCCGTCTGATCGGCACCCACCGGTCCCTGGCCGCGATTCTCGAAGGCAAGCCGTTCACGCCCGCGGAGGCCCTCGCCAACGGGGCGGTGGACACGGTCGTTTCGCAGGACAAGGTGGTCGCGCAGGCGGTCGAACTCGCCGAGCACTTCGGAAAGCGGTCGAAGGGCACGGTCGAGGCCGCCAAGAGGGCGGTGTACTTCGGCGGCTCCCTGTCGCTGGAGGAGGGCCTGCATGTCGAACGCGCCGAGTTCTTCGCCAGGGTCATGTCGAAGGAAAGTCAGGAACTCATGCAGGACTACATGGAGACGACGGACGCCACCGGCGAACTCCCGCTCTACACACCCGGCACCTACGCGCGGTCCCTCGCGTCGGGCAGCGCGCCGATCCGTCGCCCGACGCACGGGCGGTGAGCCGACGATGACCACCGCGCAGTCCTTCACCCGTCACGACATCACGTTCCCTTCCGGCGACAGCACCTGTTCCGGCTGGCTCTACCTCCCCACGGGCGTCACCTCCCCGCCCGTCGTCATCCTCGGACACGGCCTCGGCGCCGTCCGCGAGATGCGCCTGGACGCCTTCGCCGAGCGCTTCGCACAGGCCGGAATCGCCGCGGTGGCCTTCACCTACCGGCACTTCGGCGACAGCGGAGGCCACCCCCGCCAGCTCCTGTCGATCAAGCGCCAGCTCACCGACTGGGACGCCGCCCTCGCCTACGTCAAAGCCCGCACGGACGTCGACCGGACCCGCATCGCCGTATGGGGCAGCTCGTTCGGCGGCGGCCACGCCATCACCGTCGCCTCCCGCCACCCCGAACTGCGCGCGGCCGTAGCGCAATGCCCGTTCACCGACGGTCTCGCCTCGGCGCTCGCGCTCGGCCCTGCCGCCTCGCTCAAAGTCCTCCCCGTGGTAGCCCGCGACCTGGCAGCCAGAGGCCGCGGAAAGCCGCCCGTGATGGTTCCCATCGCCGCCGCCCCCGGCGCGTCGGCCCTCATGAACGCCCCGGACGCCCTGCCCGGATACCAGGCGCTCCAGCCCCCCGGAACAACATTCCGCAACGAGGTGGCGGCGAGAGTCATCCCGACCATCCTCACCTACCGGCCCGGACGCGCTGCCAAGAAGATCGCCATGCCGATCCTCTTCTGCGTCAGCGACACCGACTCCGTCACGCCTCCCGCCCAGACCCTCCGCTACGCGCACACCGCGCCCAAGGGAGAGATCAAGAGGTACGACGCCGGCCACTTCGACTTCTACACCGGCGCCACCTTCGAAGTCCTGGTGCGCGACCAGATCGAGTTCCTCACCCGCCAGCTGAGCCCGGCAGCCGCCGCGTCTGCTCCGTGACCGGATCGCATCACACCGAGACAGGTACGCCCTCGCCATGAATTTCGCATCTCTGCCCGACCGCCGCGCGGCCCTCGACCCCGACGGGGCCGCGGTCTCGGACGGCCGCCAGGCCCTCACCAACGTCCAACTGCTGCGTCGCGTCCAGGCGGCAGCACGACACCTGAAGGACCTCGGGATCGGCCCCGGCGACGTCGTGGCCCTCAAGCTGACCAACCGCGTCGAGTTCGTGCTCCTGCTGTTCGCCGCCTGGCGGCTCGGCGCCACCATCACACCGGTCAACCCGGGCATGACCGACGTCGAAGTGGCCCGACAGCTCACGGACTCCGGTACACGCCTGCTGGTGGTCGACGACGGTGCGGCCGTCGTGCCGGGCGGTCTTTCTGTGCTCGCCGTCGGCGACCTGCACGAAGACGCGGTGGGATCGGCTCAGGCACCGTATGCGGACTCCTCCGCGCTGGCCCTCCTCATCTACACGAGCGGTACCACCGGGGTGCCGAAGGGCGTGATGCTCGACCACGCCAATATCGACGCCATGGCGGACATGGGGCGTCGGGCGCTGGAGGTCGGGCCGGACGACCGGTGCCTGCTGATCCTGCCGCTCTTCCACGTCAACGGCATCGTGGTCAGCACCCTCATACCGTTGCTGGCGGGCGCGAGCGTCGTCATCGCCGACCGGTTCCGTCCCGAGACCTTCTTCGACGTCGTCGCGCGCGAGCGCCCCACCTTCTTCAGCGCCGTGCCGACGATCTACAGCATGCTCGCGGCGCTTCCGGACCAGGTCCGCCCGGACACCTCGTCCCTGCGCTTCGGAGTCTGCGGCGCGGCACCCGCCTCCGCCGAGCTGCTGACCCGGTTCGAGGCCCGTTACGGGTTCCCGCTCGTCGAGGGATACGGCCTGTCCGAAGGAACCTGCGCCTCCACCATCAACCCCGTCGCCGGCCCCCGACGCGCCGGAACCGTGGGAGTGCCCTTCCCCGGCCAGGAGATCCGCATCGTCGACGCCGAAGGCAGCGAGGTGCCGCCGGGCGTGGAGGGAGAGGTCGTCGTGCGGGGACCCAACGTCATGCGGGGCTACCTCGGCCGCCCGGAAGAAACAGCGAAAGTCCTCGTCGACGGCTGGCTGCACACCGGCGACGTCGGCCGGCTCGATGCTGACGGATACCTGACCCTGGTCGGACGTTCGAAAGACATGATCATCCGCGGTGGGGAGAACATCTACCCGAAGGAGATCGAGGACGTCCTCGTCGGTGACCCGTCGGTGCTTGAGGCAGCCGTGATCGGCGTCCCCGACGAGAAATGGGGCGAAGTCGTCGTCGCCTACGTCCAGCCCCGACCGGGTTCGACCGTCGATCCCTCGGCACTGCAGTCCCTCTGCGCACGCAGCCTCACCGGCTTCAAGCGCCCGACCGCGTTCTACGTCGTGGAAGCCATCGCGAAGAACGCGGTCGGCAAAATCGACAAGGTCTCACTGCGCGCTGCCCACACTGAGGGCTCTGTGCGGTCCTGAAGTCCAGGGATGGCGCTGCGGGTTGTCTGCGGCGGCAGCCCTCAGCTCCGTGCCAGGGGCCGAGTGGCAGTTCCGGGGCTCCCCGGGACTGCGCGAGCTTCGCCGCGCGCACGGCCTGCCGGGGACATCCGCGGAGTCGCTCGCAAGGGTGGCTCAGGCCCTTGGCGGTTGGGCGGCGGCGGTGAGGGCCGTCGCCGCCCAGCGTGAGCGGTGCGCTCGCTCACAGGCCGCAGACCGTGAGGAACCTCAGCGACGATGCGGTTCAAGCAGGACGGCACAGACGGCTCGGGCACTTCCACGCTGATGTCGGACGCCGGGCTCACCAACTCAGACTTCTACGCGGACTTCGCCTCCACGGACGACCTCATCGCCCACGTCATGGCCGACCAAGTGCGCACGCAGGTCGCGAGCTACGGCACGCTGCGCACTGTTCGACGAGATCGACCGCTGCGCGGGCCAGACCAAGCAGGCCTACACCGGCGCGCGGGACATTTTGGACGAGATCGCCGCCCGCCCGTCACCTGAGGACTCCCAGTCCGCTCATGGGAAGGCCACCGGGCTCTCCACCATTTTGGTGGAGACGTTGCAGCTGTCCCGCGCCCTCTCCGGCCGGAAGTTCGCAGACGAGGTCCTCGAAGAGGGCATTGAGAACACCCTCACCTTCATGCGCTGAGGTGTACCGAGGAGGATGGCTCACGGCCCTCGCACAGTCGCCGGGGGCTTCGCCAGCCGGAAAACACACATCGCGTATGGCAGCCCCGGATACCGGCCTGGCCATCGCCCAACTTTCAGGAAGCAAGCGGGACGGCAAACCCCGACCGGGCCGCCCTAGCCGCTTTCCCCGACGCCGGGACAGTGACCCAAAAGAGATTTCTACCCGGATTCGCAGGCAGCCCAGTCCGCTTTGAGAATCTCTGCCATCAACTCATCTTGTTCCGAGGTGAGTTGACCGGCGTTCCTTTTGGAACGGGTCTTGCAGAGCCAGGGTCCGATCATGACGCGTTCTCCGTCGACCTCAACCCATTCCCGGGCACCGGGCGGGCGGTTCCAGTGCTCGACGAAGAGCCGGAGGATCTGCGCGGTCTGCTCGAAGGAACGGCGGGGCCGCTTCGCCGCGGGGGGGCTCATCCGCCTCGCAGGGGGCAGGGCGGTGGCGTTCGGGGTCAGCCGCAGGCGGGCCAGGAGGTCGCGTTGCCCGGGGGCGAGCTGGTTCCAGGTGGAGAACTGGCGGTGCAGCCAGCTTCCCACCTTCACCTCGTCGATCACCGTGTCGCGCCGCAGCGTGGTGGGGCTGTGGCCGGCTTCGATGTGGCGTCGCAGGAGGTGGTATTTGCGGTGCCAGTCGGGGCCGTGCGGGAGGGTCCAGTGGGGATCCAGGGCGGCGAGCTGGGCCTGGCGGTCGGGGTGGAGGCGGTGGTTGCGGGCGAGGGCTCGCTGGCTGACAAGAAACTGGCCGCCGGGCTCGTGGAGAGGGATGGCGAGATGGCCGTGCTCGGTGTGGAAGGCGGTGACGGTGGTGAGGTGGCCCTGCCAGGCGGCTTCGTGGTCGTCCCAGATCATGCCGAACGCGTCGAGTTCGGCGATCCAGTCCTCAGTGAGGAGGCATTGTCTGCGGGCGGTGCGCTGGCCGGCGATGAAGCTGCCGAGCCGGTAGCCGTAGGCGTCTTCGTAGTCGGTGGGGACGCGCAGGTGGTGGTGTTCGGCGTGGAAGCGGGTCGCAGCCGCCAGGCCTGCCCGACGCGGGGCGGAGAGGGCTGCGTCGTCGGCGGGCCAGGCGATCAGGTCCATGGCCTGGGCGATGGCGTCGGGGTCGAGGGTGAAGTCGAAGCGGTAGCGGCGGGCGAGGAGCGTGCGGGTGCCTTGTTCGAGGCGGTGTTTGGCGGTGGTGCGGGGGGCGCGGGCGGCGATGGTCTGGTCATGGTGACGCAGGGCCGCTGTGACGAGCCAGAGGGCTTCGTAGGGGGTGCCGAGGAGGTCGGTGGGATCGGCGCCATGGGGAATGTAGGCGGGGATGACGAGGCTGGCGGTCTTGGTGGTCTGGGTGGGGGGTTTGCGCAGGGCGCGGCCGAGGGCTTGGACGATGCGGCGGACGCTGGCGGTGCGGTCGGCGAAGACGACGGCGTCGACGGTCGGCAGGTCGACGCCCTCCCCCAGCACCTGGGCATTGGTCAGTACGGCGCGGTCGGCGGCGGCGAAGTCGGTCAGGATGTCGTGGCGCTGGCCGGGGTTGTGGGTGCCGTTGATCGACTGGACGACCAGGTCGCCGGCCCAGGCGGGACGCTGGGCTTCGGTGAGGGTGCGCAGGGTGTGGGGGAACTGGCGGGCGAAGTCGGTGGCGTCGGCGACCTGCTGGAAGTACACGATCACGTGGTGGAGGTCGTGTTCGGTCATCGCTTTGAGGATCGCCAGGTGCAGGGCGGTGGTGCGGCGTGCGGTCGGGCCGAAGCCGGAGTAGGTGCCGGGGGTGGTGAGGACGGTGCGCAGGTGGGTGTCGGTGATCGTGGGAACGACCAGTTGGTAGTCGGCGAGGACTCCGTCTTCGATGGCGTCGGCGTGGCTGTAGGTGTGCAGGCGGGGGCCGAAGGTTTTGATGTCCGCCATGGAGGCGACGAGGGCGGGGGTGTCCCAGGCGGGGGCGGTGGCTGCGGTGCGCTTGGGCTGGGGGCGGGTGGTGGGTGCTTCGGTCAGGCGTGGTGGATCCCATTCGTAGGGGGTGGCGGTCAGGTAGAGCCGGCGGTCGGCTCGGATGCGGGTGTGGTCGTGCAGGACGGTCCAGTCCTTGTCCCAGCTCCCTGCGGTGCGGTGTGCCTCATCGACGATCAGGAGGTCGAAGGTGGGTGCGGGAGCGCCAGTGTGCTGGGTCTGTTCGATCCTCGGGAGGGAGTCGAGGGTGACGAAGACGGTGGCGTGCTCGTGCCGGGCCAGCCAGGTCGCCAGGAACTCCGGGTTGTTGGTGCTGTGGACGCCTGCTCCGGCCAGGACCGGGTGCTTGGCCGCGGCCAGGGACGAGACGGCCATCATCGGCTCTGGGCGTCCGTCGTTGCGGGCTGTGCGGGCCCACTGCGAGATGAGGTCCAGGCTCGGCACGGCGATGAGCAGGTGCCGGGTGTCGAGGGCTTCGGCGGTCCGCAGCGCGGTGAGCGTTTTTCCCGTGCCGCAGGCCGACACCATGTGCCCGCGGCTGTGTGCGCGCGCGAGGTGACGTGCCGCGCTGTCGACGGCCCGCTGCTGGTCCGGGCGTAGGGGGAGCCGGGCGGGGCGGGCGCGGGAGGCGGTTACGGCGGAGATCTCGGCGATGGGCTCATCGGAGGGCATGAAACACGATCCTCAGTGCGCGATGGATCGGTGGCCGGCGAGATCCATCGTGTCGGGTGTCCTTCGCTGAGTGGTGTTGTGGGAGGAGTGGGCCGGGTCGGTGGGTGTGGGTCGTGTCCGTGCAACGTTAGGGGATGTCGTGGGGCTGGTGGGGAGGCTAGGCGAACAGGGCTTCTACCAGGACTGCTTGGAGCCTTCCTTCTTTTAGGGCGGTCGTGATTTCGGCTGCGGAGGGGTCTCCGGTGAGGCCGGTGCACAGGACCGCGCAGGGTGCGTTCTGGACCATCTCCCACATCGCGTCGGACAGAACGGTATTGGGGACGCGGAACGTCTGCGTCTCTTCAAGGGTGGGGCCCTCGTAGTAGATGCCCCTGAAGGTGCGGTCCGGGGTGGCGAAGACTGCCTTCCAGTTCTGGTGGGCCTCGGGGATGGTCTCTCCCTGCCAGGTCGGCCAGATAAAGCGGCTTTGATCGAAGTCGGTCTCGGCCAGGTGGGTGGCGGGGCTCACCACGATCACGATCACGCTGGTGCCAAGAGTGACTTCGTTGATGAGTTCGGTCAGGCGGTTGACCTGTACCTGTGAGCTGGGGAGCGTGACATGCGTGAGGCTCATGTGGAAAGCGGGCTGCCGGCCGGGTGAGTGGAGCGGTGTCGTCATGATGCCGGAGTACTCCTGGGTTGAGGTCGTTCGGTTCTTTCGTGCTTTGGGCTGCGGTACGTCTGGTGATGTCAGCCGGGCTCGGGTTCCGGGTCTGTTGGAGGGTGCGGCGGGCGCTGCCGGGAGGATTTGGTGCAGCTGTTCGTGCGGGGGCCCAAGCGGGGGGACGCCCGTTGTCCCGTGCTCTGCCGGTTGGTACGGCGGGTTCAGGGTGTGCGGTGCCGGTGGCGTGAGATCCAGCGCATGTCGAGGGCTTCCAGGGCGTCCAGTTGTTCTCGCAAGAGGGCCTGCGGAAAACGCCGCTTCTCGGCGAGCCACCTTCCCAGGGCGAAGCCGTCTTCGCAGGTGTAGTTGTAGGGAACGTCCAGGTGTTGGTGGCGGCAGCGGTAGGCGTAGGCGGCCTTCAATCCTCGGGCGAAGGCCCGTTGGGAAGAGCCTCGCGGGCGGCGCAGCAGGAGGGCCAGGGGGTGCTCGATGGGGAGGTCGCCCAGGAGGTGGCGCTGGTAGTCCTCGAGCCCGGCGAGGTTGTCGATCTGCTCGGCCAGCCATTGGGTCAGCACGGGGGCGCCGGTGAGTTGGTGTGGGCCGGGGAAGATCAGGGTCTTGTCGCGTGCGGCGGCGTGGGCGCGGGCGTAGGTGCGTTTCCATTCGGCTCTGCCTTTGGTGTTCCACCAGGGGTAGATCTCGTTCAGGGCCCGCTGGTAGCAGTGGGGCAGGCGGCGGGTGTTGGCTTCCTTTCGGCTGTCGGCGAGCCAGCGGCCCAGGTGCAGGCCTTGGTGGTGTTCGCCCCACCGGGGGGCGAGGTGTCCGTGGCGGGTGACGTAGTCGCGGGCGATGAGGAGTTTGCGCTCGATGCTGTGCGGGGGGGGTGCTCCCAGATCATGCCGAGGGTGTCCAGTGCTGCGATGCGTTCGGGCAGGAGCAGGCCGTTCTTGCACATGGAGCGCTGTGCGCCGATCCACCAGCCGAGGTAGAAGCGGCCGTCGTGGAGGTAGCGGCTGGGGACGTCGAGGTGGCCGTTTTGGAGGTGGAAGTCTGTGGCGACCTCGAAGGCGGCCTCCCATACACGGTTGGGGGCCATGACATCGTTCAGGTCGAGAACGGGGATGATCTCGTCGGCGCGTTCCGGGCGCGGGGCGATCTGGGGGGTGGCGGTGGGGTCGCTCGGGTACCGGAAGTGGTCGACGAGGTGGAAGGTGTGCTCGTCGTAGACGTCGAGGTCGATGAGGACCCGGTAGATCAGGTGGAAGGCGGTTTTCTTGACGGCCTCCTCAAGGGTTTCGCCGGGTGCCATGTAGATGGGGATGACGATGGTGGAGACCTTGTTGTCGCCTGGGGTCTGGCGCAGTGCGCGTCCGATGGACTGGATGATGTCGATGCTGCTGGTCTTGGGATGGGCGAAGAGCAGGGAGTCGATGGCGGGGATGTCGACGCCTTCGGCGCAGCAGCGGCAGTTGGTGAGGACGGCCCGGCGGGGCGGCTGCTCTGAGGCAGGGGTGTTGAGGGGCGCGGAGGCGAAGTCGGTGTAATTCTTGTGGCGTTCGAAGGGACTCTGCCGGGAGCTGACGGTGCCGACCTGCAGGGGCGCGTGGTAGGCCGGGGGCATGAGGGCCGCGGTCTCGTGGAGTGTTTCGGCGAAGACGTCCGCCGCGGCGATGCAGGGGTGGAAGGTCAGCGTGCGGCGCAGGTCGTAGCGGTGCTGCGCGACCAGCAGGGCGACTTGAGCGGCTGCGGCACGCAAGGCTTCGCCGGTCCAGGTGTTCGCGGGAAGCCGGTTCAGGAGGCCCCGCAGGTCTTCGTCTCTGATCACGACGCCGGCGATGCGGTAGTCGGCGAGGAGCCCCTCATCGATCGCCTCTCTCAGGGAGATGCGGTAGACGACGGGCCCGTAGATGCTCACGTCGTCCATGGAGGCGATGACAGTGTCCGCGTTGATGCCCTTTTCGCGGGCTTTCTTCTCGTCGAAGGCACGGGGTGTCGCGGTCATGTAGAGACGGTGGCGGGCGGGCAGCTTGTCGTCGTGGTGGATGCGGGCCCAGGGCTTGTCGTAGTCACCGGCGGTGCGGTGGGCTTCGTCGGCGACCACGACGTCCCAGCGGGGCAGATGGAAGTCGCGGTGGGCTTCGACGACCTTGTCCAGGGAGTCGTAGGTGCAGAACACGTTGAGCGGTCCTGGGGTGTCGGCTGCCTGCCAGGCCAGGTCGTCGGCGGTGCCCACCATGGTGAGGACGTCGGCCAGGTACGGGTCTGCCGGGTGGCTTGAGGAACAGACACCGAGGTAGCGGCCGGGACGTCCTTCGCTGTGCCATTTCGCGGCGGTCTGCTCAAGCAGTCGCAGGGAGGGGACTGCCACCAGGGAGGCGCCTTGGGGTGCGGTTTCCTGGACGACGTGCAGGGCCACCAGGGTCTTTCCGGTGCCGGTGGCCATGTAGACGCTGACACGGCGGTAGCCCTCGATGAAGCTGCTGGCGGAGGTGTCGACGGCGATTTGCTGGCCTCCGCGCAGGCGGGTCTTCAGGCGCGAGGCGGTCGTGGGGGCGGGGGCGGTCGTGTCCGGGCGGATGCGTGTCGTCGTGGCCATGGTCCTCCCCCGGGTGACGGTGTGCACAGGCACCTGGTTCACAGGGTGGAAGGAGTGTGCGAGGCCGTGGCTGGGCGTTCGCCTGGGTTCACCTGAACGAGTGTCGGTGTTCTTGACTGCCTGCTGGCGGGCCGGTCACGGTGCTTCTTGGTGACGGCTTCGGCGGAAGGGCAGCGGTGCTGGACGATCCCGGCCTGTACGGGCCGCGCCGACCGCTGCCGCTGCGTGTGCGGCCGGTGCCGGGTGAGTCGACGGGGTCGTTCGTGAACCGGCTCGCGCACGCCAACGGCCTGAGCCTGGCTGCTTTCCTCGACCGCGTCGGGCAGGGCGAGGCATCCGCGTACCCCGAGCGGGTGGAGAAGTACCCGCAGTCCACCGAGATGTACGTGAACGACGCGGGGCTGCGCTATCTGGCTGTCCTTGCTGACCGTGCGGCTGGTCTCCTGCAGCAGGATCTGCCGAGCCTGGGCGCAGAACAGCTGCTGCCCGGCTCAGAGGCGGCGCAGTGGTGGTGGCGCTGGGAGCCTGTGGCGGGGCACCTCGTGCGGTACTGCCCGCTGTGTGCCGATGCCCTGGGGGTCGGCGAGGCGGTGTGGCTGATGTCGCCGGACAGCTGGCAGGTCTGTCTGCGGCACGGTTACTGGTCGGACGACTCCCGCGGCCGCGGTCCGGACTTCGTGCAGCTGGCCGAGCTGCCCGAGACGGTGACGGCGCACCAGGTGCGCCAGCAGCTGGCCGAACGGTGGGGGTCGGCCGGCGAGGAGTTGTTCGCCGATGCCTTCCAGGTGGCGGTGTACTGGTGGACGCGGATGCCGGACACCGTGTGCTGGGTGCGGCGGGCCTGGACGGCTGGGCTGGACGCGCGGGAGATGCGGGCGGCCCCGCTGGTGATCTACCCGGAGGCCGCGGAACTCGCGCACGCCATGCTGGACTTCGAACGCGCGGGGCAGCGGGATACGGCGGACCGGTCCCGATGGCTTGCAGGCGTGGAGCAGTTGATGGCCGAGTGGGGGGTGGACGTGGCTGAAGGGCGTCAGGCGCTGCTGATGTGGCTGGGGCGTCACCGTAGGGGGGTGCCCGCGCCCGGTCCGGCGGGCGGAAACGGGCTGCTGCTTGGGGCGGGGCACAGCCGGATCGCGTCCCGGACCGGTCCGGTGAGCCAACGCTCGTGCCTGACCTGGCAGTTGGGCATGGCGGCCGCGAACATGTAGGCGTCATAAGAGTGGAGGGCTCGCAACCGTACGGTTGTGAGCCCTCCACCTTGCAGTAGCGGGGACAGGATTTGAACCTGCGACCTCTGGGTTATGAGCCCAGCGAGCTACCGAGCTGCTCCACCCCGCGTCGGTGAACACCACCGTACGTCATGGCGGCGGGCGCTGGAGACCATTATGGGCCGGAGTCGAGTGGTTCCGGACCTTTCTGGCCCTCGAGGTCGGCCTGACCTGGCCGTAGCTGCGGCGTCCGGCGCGCTGGCCCCGCTCATCGTCCAGGTCTCGTGGCCCATTTCCCGGTCCGGAGCCTGTTGGTCCGGCAGTGGGATACTGGCTCGCCATGACACTGGCTCACGCCGCCACCAGTCGGCCCGTCGTGGATGTAGACAGCCCCGCCACTTGGCCCGGGCCTCTGGCAGAACTCATCTACAAGATCGCCGACGAAACCGAACCGGACGAGCCGGAGCTGTACGTCGACTTGAAGTTGGAGGACCGGGAGGCGCAGATCCTCGACCTGCTCCGTGATCACCTTCTGCAGGCGCAGCACTGCACCAGGCTGCTCGACCACGAGGCCGATGCGCTTCGTGCCCATGGCCTGCGCCCCCTGGATGTCGCTCTCGTTGATGACCGCCTGAACCAGGCCCATGAGCGGGGCTATCTGACCGCCGCTGAGCGGGAGGTACTGCGCTCCCAGAGCATGGTCGCCCCGGGGAAGCAGAGGATGGGCAATCGAGAGGGTCAGGTCTGCCTGACGCTCTCGGCCGAGGCCACCGCCCACGACATCGACGGGGTGTGGCGGCTGCTGTCCTTCTGGGGTGGCGAGGCGATCTACTGGCAGCACTGCGACGACCCTGACGGCGTTGCTCAGAGACTGCGTTGCCTGGGCCGGCCCGCACTGGTCACCGCCTACGTGGACCTGGCCAGTCCCGGCAGGCACCTCGTCTTCAAATCGGTGGTGCACACCTTCGTCGGCAAGGCCATCGGCTACGCCCCCGCCAACGCCGACGTCCTCTACCGCAACGCGATCCCGCCGCAGCACATCGAGTCCATCGCCTTCCCCGGCGATCCCGCCTACGACCGGCTTCCGGGCCTGCCCACCGTGTGATCGACCGCTGCGATCGCCCCGGTGGGGCGACCACGTCCGTCTCCTGGGCCCCGAGAGGGGACAGCGTCACACGGCGGCTTCTACGCGGCGAAGCCGATGTTTTTGACGTACTCGTACTGGCCCCACTGGGAGCCCAGGTCGGGCAGGACATCGGCGGTCCAGGCGTCGTCCAAGCCCTGGTGGTCGCCGGCCGCCCAGGACGCGACGATCTTGTCCCAGCGGCGCACGTTCATCGTCCTGTGGGCCACCACCCGCTGGAGCTGGCGCGCCACGCCGGACTGGTCGAGGGGGTGGATCTCCACGCGAGTGCCGCGGCCCTCGCGGTTGAGGCGGGCGGTGAGGTGGCGGGCGACGTTGCGGCGCCGCACCGCCCTGTAGGCGGCGTCGATGCGTTCCAGGTTAGCCTTCGAGGGACGGCGGGTGCCCTGCAGCCATGCCTTCAGCGTCCGGTCGCTCACTGTCAGTCCGGCGTCCTTGGCTGCCTGCCAGGCCCTGTCCGACGTCGTCAGGTAGTGCAGGCGTGCCATCAGGCCACGCCTGGCGGTCACCGGGGTGGCGATGTGAGCGGCGAGCCAGTCGAGCTGGCGGGCGACGGCTTCGCTGCCCTTGATCCCGCTCGCGCCGAACTTCCCGAAGTCGATGTTCTTCTCCGGCATCTACTGCATCTCCCCCGTGCTGGCTTCGGCATCGGTTCCAGCGGTGTACGTGTCCTTGACCTTGACCTCGGTAACACCGCGGCCTTCAGGGAAGACACGGCGCCAGTCTCCGATGACGTGGAGTTCGTCGGTTCCCATCGCCCGCACGACGGGCAGTCTTGCGTCGTGGGCCTTGAGCGCCTTCATCCAGAGGTTGGCGAAGGCCTGGGAACGGATGATGTGCATCCAGTCCGGGCGGTAGAGCTCCCGGTTGTAGTTCGACTCCCCCATCGTGGACACGAACTTGGAGTACATCGCCTTCACGTACTCCAGCGTCAGCCCGTCGCCGTCAGCGAGCGCGGTGTCGCGGGCGTCCTTGAGGGCGATCCGGAACTTCTCCAGGAGGTTCTCGGTGGCTCCCGAGGTGTATGACTCGTGGATCTCGGGCGGCTCGCACAGGCGGTGCTTCGGGCCGGACAGGCGCAGCAGCAGGCGCAGGGTCGGTTCGGTGACCCACAGGGGGCCCGGTTCGTCGCGCTGGCCGATCGGGTTGGGCAGCACCGCGTCGTGCTCCCAGGCGGGCGGGGTGATCAGGTGGACTCCGGCGCGGCGCCGGTCGTGGGCGAAGCCCGTGGAGTGTTCCAGCTGGCCGAGCGGGAGGTGGGTCTTGAGTGCGCTCAGATAGGCGCCGTTGATGTCGAGCGCGGTGACCTCGTGCTTCCCGGGCGGCAGTTCGGTCCGCGTCCACTTCGGGCGGGCCTCCCAGATCTGGTCGGCGCCCCTGGAGGTCTGCTTCTTGAGGATATCGGGGATCCAGGGGTGGGCGATCACGTCGTAGCGGGCGCCCTTGCGGGTCTCGTCCAGCAGGCGCATCGCGTCCGGGATCGCCCGCTTCAGCAACACGGCGCTCGCGGCCTCGACGTCGCCGCGGTGTTCGGCGAGCACGGCGTGCACCGCTTCGTGGATCAAGTCGGCCGGCCCGGACGGCTCCTGGAACGCCCGCCCGCGCGGGGCCGTGTCTTTCCCGCTGGCCGGACGGGGGCGGCGGGCCGTACGCGGCACTTGGGCAGATGGCGCGGTGAGCGAGGACTTCGGGGTTTGTGCAGGGTCTGCCTGACAGCCGGAGGGGTCCAGATGCTGAGAGAACCCCGCCACACGCTGTTGGGCCGGACGCCCGCACAGCACACACGGCTCGGGCACGGCGAGCAGCTCCACCTCGTCCTCGTCCTGACCGGGTTCCGTCGACGACGTAGAGGCGACGGCCGCCACAGCAGTGCCTGATGCCACGGACCGCTCCTCAGCCGGCTCCGCCGTGGTGGTTTCGGTCTCGTTAGTGAGCTTGGCGTTCAGCCCGTCCAGCAGATACGCGTACTTGGTGCGGACCTCACCGGCCGGGTCCCGGCCGCTCTCCCATCCGCTGAGGGTGGACGGGCTCACCCCGAGCGCACGGGCCACCTGCGCCTTGGACAGCCGGGCTCGCTCCCGCAGCTCGCGGCGTACCTGGCAGGGCGGGAGTTCGGCCTGCGGGCCGACGGCGTCGAGGAGCGAGTCGATCGCGTCGAAGTCACTCACCGGCTCACCCCCTTCGTCTCGGCCCGGACGGAACGGCGCCGGTCGGCGGGCAGCGCCTCGCATGCTCTGGTCGGACCCGCAAGCAAGTCCAGGGCGCCGATGCCGTAATGCTCGGCCAGGACATCCACGTCGCGCAGGCTCCACGAAACGGCACCCGACTGCCGGCGCGACACCTGCGTCTGCGTCAGCCCCAGCACTGCCGCGACCGACCGCTGCGAGTCACCCGTCACCTGCATCAACGCGGCCACCGTCAGCCGCAGCGACTCTTCCAAGGTCATTCCCACGCCCTCATTGTATCCGAGTCGATGCAAATTCCGCATGAATATAAGTGAATTGCTTTCAGTGATGCACAGAAGCTAGCTTCATCACCCTGCGCGCGCGGGCCCTTGCTACGGGTCTCTCCTCAGGCCTGCGGGTCAGCGATGGGGACGGTCTTGTTCACGCGGAATCCGGCGGGCCGCGCGCCGGGCGTCCCACTTCGCCTGGCGTGCCTCTTCAACCGCCCGGTCGGACAGACACCGCGGGCACACGAGGTCCAGGACACGGCGGCGCAGGGCACGGCGCAGCCGGGGCCCGGGAGGCAGCGACCACCCGCGGCAGTGACGGTGCACCGTACGCGCGCGGGTGCCCAAGAGCGCGGCGACCGCAGAGGCGTTGCGGGTGTAGGCGGCCAGGTGGGAATGCCATCTGCGCCTGGTGGCCGGCCGGGAACCGTGCGGCCAACTCGGCCTGCTCCTCCGGATGGAGGAAGGCATCGTGGCGCTCGCAGCGCGGCGCCTTCCTGTTGTTGCGGGCGATGGCCGGCGAACTGGTGTTCATGGCCTCAGAGCCTGCCCGGGGCCGTCTGTGGACAGCGGGCGGCCTGAATGCCTAGGCAGTTCTCGGCAGACCGCGCAGCCAAAGCCCCCCTCCCGCCCGCCGTCGTCCTGCGCGGGCAGCGCGTCGGGCCTGTCCGCCGTACCGCTCCAGTCGGTGCCCCGGTCGCGGAGGACGCCGCGTACGCCAGGCCCTCCCGCGTTCCGCCAACGGGCGGGAAGGAAAGCGGCTTCCAAGGGGATGTCAGCCCACGGACCAGCTGAGGTCCTGCCGCGCCCGTGCTTCGGTTCGCTCGCACCGACAGCTCCCGTTCTGCCGCAGGGGGTCAGCGTGCCGGCGGATTTCCGTCGGGGTGCTCGTGAATCCAGGAGAGGCCGCCGAGATCGAGGCACAGGCGGGTGCGGGTCACGGCGACATAGGCGAGACGGGCTTCGCTGTCGCTGATCGGTCCGGGGACGGGGCGGCCGGTGTCGTCGTGCTGGTCAGTGTCCTTCGGTGGGGTGAAGTCGTCGGCGATCTTCACGCAGGGCCATTCACGGCCTTTGGCCTTGTGGGCCGTTGACACGGTCACCCCGGCCTGTTGCTCCGGAGTGAGGTGAGCGAGGGCGGCCAGGATGGTGTCAGTGCCATGAGTGTCGACGAGGTCGACCAGCGGCTGCAGGTCACGTCCGGCCGGGTCGTGGGCTGCGTAGTCCTGCAGTTCACCCCAGGAGGGGAACAGCACCAGCTCGGGGTGGGAGGTGCGGCGGCCCTCCTTGAGGTCACGGGCGGCCAGGGCCAGGGCGCGCAGGCTGTCCCCTCCCCCGGCCAGTCCCACCCGGTATCCGGCGGCCAGCAGGTCCATGACGTGGGCCATGGCGCCGACGTTGGTGCGGCACAGCACAGCGTCGGGCCGGGCGAGGTGCCCGAGTTCGGTGGGCACGGCAGGGGTGCCGGACAGGCGGATCGGTGCCTCGGCGATGGCCAGCCAGCGGTTGGCCTCCTGGGCCAGGTGGGGGCCGAAGCGAAAGGACTGCGACAGGACGAGCTGAGTGCCCTCGAAGCCGGTCATGACGTCTTTGGCGCCACGCCACTGGTAGATGGCCTGCGCGGAGTCGCCGACCATCACCAGCTGAGCGTGGCCGCGCTGATCGAGAAAGATCTGCTCGACGACGGGGTTGGTGTCCTGAGCCTCGTCCAGCAGCAGGAAGTCGGCATCGATCTTCGGCTGGCTGAGAGCCCAGATCTTCAGGTAGTGATCGTGGTCGAAGCGCACGGCCCCGTCGTCGGGGTGCTGCAGGTCGGCCCAGGCCTTCTGGGCGAACGGCACGATGTGGGCGGCGAGTTGGGTGTGCAAGTCCTTGTCTTCCAGACCGCGCAGGCGGGGGACGTGATGGCGGGTGATCGTCTCGTCGGCGGTGTGGCAGAAGCCGGCCACGGTGCGCAGCGTGGCGTTGGAGAGGGTCTTTTGTGAGAGGTCGCGGTCGCCGATGCGGATCGCCTTGGTGATGCCGAGGGCCTGCCCGGTCTGCCAGGCCGGGCGTCGGGGGGCGTTCAGGCGGCGGGTGTAGCGGTGGCCGACGACGGCGTAGGCCAGGGCGTGGGCGGTCTTGCACTGCACGGTGCCGGGGAAGCGGGTGCGTGCGTCCTGGGCGATGGCCCGGTTGTAGGCGAGGTAACGGCCGCGGCGTTTGGTGGTGTGGGCGAGCAGGGTCAGGGTGGTGGTCTTGCCGGTACCCGCGCCGGCCTGCAGGGCGAGGTGCTGGCCTGCGTGGAAGGCGTCGGCCGCGGCCGTCTGTTCGTCGGTCGGGTTCATGCGGGGGCTGCTCCGGGGGTGCGGGTCAGGGCGTGGCCGACGGCTGCCAGGAGGTGCGCGGCCGTGGTGCCGGCGAGCAGTTGCTGCACGGCCCGGTCGAGCCGGTCGGCCTCGTCACTGGCGTGCTGGGCCAGTGCGCGGTGCAGGGCCAGCTTCACGAAGAGTTCCGGGCTCTGCCCCGCTTCATGGGCGGCGTGGCGGATCGTGGCGTGGACGGCGGGCGGGAAGGCGAGGTTGAGCAGGACCTGCCCGTCGGCGTCCGGGTAGTGGGTGGTGATCACGTCCACGGGGAGCCGAGTGGCGAGGTGCTGGCGCAGCCGGTGTGCGGCGCGGCCGGGGGTTTTGGCGCGTACGAGGGCCATGAGGCGGGTGGTGTCGTGGTTGGTCGCGAGCGGCAGCACGCGGGCGGCGTCACGGAGCTCAGCCGGGACCAGCGGGCGCGTCAGGAGGATTTCCAGGGCATGGTGCGGCATCATCACTTCTCTTTGCTGCCGGGTGCCGGTGGGTATGGCAGACCGGTACGCAGGTGCTGGGCGTGCAGGAGGGGATCGAAGATCTGCCATCCGGCCAGGGCCAGGTCGGTGGCGCCGTGGGTGGTGGCGTGCGCGGGGCAGCGCTGGATACGCCAGCGCCGTTGTTCGGCATGGGGCAGCTGGCTGAGGTCGTAGACGGCCGTCGTCTGCTCGGGCAGGGCGAGTTGGCCGAGTAGGTGGCCGATAGGCAGCAGTTTCCAGGACCCGGGCAGGGCGTGCGGGGCCAGGACGGGACGGGGGCAGCGGTGTCGGTGGCTCGTCTGGGCTACGCAGCGGATGGCCTCCACGGGGCCGTCGGCGAGGTAGTAGCCCAGCAGCATCCGCACGAGCGGGCGGTCGGGGCCGCCAGGCGCTGCGCTGGTGGGGGCAGCCGTGGGAATGAAGGCGCCGGTGTCGATCAGACGCCGGGTTCGTACGGCGAGTTGGCGGCGCACCGACGTGAGGGACGGGCTGATTCGGCAGATGGGAGTGCGCTGCGGGCAGAGCACGGCGTGCGGAATACGGCACCATGCACTGCCGTCGCCGTGCGGGTGAGCGATGCCGGAGCTCAGGTGCCAGTGGCAGGAGGCAGGAGCGTGGGCGGTGGCCAGTTCGGCGGGATGCAGGGCGATGGGACGCCCGTCGGCACGCGGGTAGAGGTCGATGCGGTTGCCGCACCGGGGGCAGCGGCCGCACTGGCCGGCGCGCAGCAGGCGGCTGGGGCTGGTGGCGGCCACCCGCAGCGGACGGCGCGCCGGGGCGGTGCGAGGGCTGCCGTCCCAGTGGCAGCCGGGGATGGAGTTGGGGCGCATGGCGAGGACCGTGCCAGGTGACACGCCCCGAGGGCGGAGCTGGCGGGCGGGCAGTCCCCCGCGCGGCCCAGCCCTGTCGAACGGCAATGCGAGTCGGCGGGTGTGCGTTCTGTGCGTGCTCGCCGGTTCGGGTGAATTGCACAGCGCGCCAGGCCTGACGCGACCGGAGTCAGGCGCCCTTGGATCCGGGTGGGGTGTGGTCGCCGCAAAGAGAGCCGAGCAGCTCCTCGATGGGGACATCGAAGGCGTGCGCGAGGGCGTGCCAGGTGGTGACGGTACCGGCGGCCCGGCCGTGTTCGAGGTCGATCAGCGTGCGCCGGGCCAGGCCGCTGCGGCCGGCGAGTTCGTCGAAGGTCCACTCGCGCGCGTTCCTCAGCCGCGCCAGCGTCACACGCAGGGCGTCGCGGTCCGGGTCGGGCGGCAAGATCGTCACCCCACCATCCGACGGTGCAGACACCTGCCCTGTCAGTGCGGATTTCTGCACTATCAGTGCAGGTGAGCGCGCCGGACGCCCACTCTGCGCAAGTGCAGGAATCTGCACTACGGTGCGGGCGGCTCCCGCGCACGTCCGGGAGGCCACCGCGCGAGGCCGACGCGGACCGGAACGGAGGAACAACGAGCCGATGCGGCTTGCCAGCACACACGCCGCGGTGCAGCGCATCTGGACGGTGCACCTGCGCCCGCAGACGGGCGGGCCGGCCCTGACCTGTCCCCGCTGCGCACACAGCCCTGTCCTGCCGGCCGCCTCCGCCCGCTCGGCCGCCCTCACCCATCTGGCCCGCCACGCCCGCGCCGACGCGCTGCCCGGCCATCTGCGCACCTGTCAGTGCCGGACGAGAGGCTGCCGCTGGCACGCCCGCCACCGCGGCTGCGCGGGACCCGTCCTGCTCGCCCTGACCTGCGACCGCAGCGGGCGCGCATGGCGGCTGGCCGATGCCTGCGCCGCCTGCGCGGCGGCGATGAGCCACACCGCCGTCGTGCCGCCCACCCTGCTCGCCGCCAGCCACGCCCAGTCGGCCGCCGGCATGGCGCGCCCTGCGCGCACCGCGCCTGTGTTCGGCCCGGCAGAGCAGCAGCGCGTACGCGAAATGCTCACCTACCTCGCCACAGCACTGCCCCGCTTCTCCTCCCCCGCCGCCCGGCTGCTCGCCCTGCAGTGCGCGCTGCGCGCCGACCATCACGGGCAGATCCGCCTGCCCCACGGCTTCCTGCGCGGCATGCGGCTGCACGGCCGCGCGGAGCTCTGGCTCGAACTGGAGCACGCCGGCTGGCTGCACCGCCCCAGCCGCAGATGCTCCCCCGTCCAGGCACAGCTGCTCGACGCCGCCGTCCTCCACCAGGCCCCCGGACGCCCCGCGCGCATCCGCGCCGCCCAATGGGCCCTGCACCCCGCCCCGCTGGCCGCCTCGCCCGGCCTGCCCTCCGCTCTGCGGCTGACCGCGCTCGCCCTGGCCGCCCACAGCTCTTCCGGGGCTGGCGGTGGCGAGCTCGATGACCTCACCCGCCAGTGCGGACAGCCGCCCCAGCAGCTGGAAGACCTCCTCGACCAACTGGTCCGCGCCCGCCTCGTGACCGCCTGGCACCATCATCACGACAGCGGCGAGGTCCGGTGGGAGCTGCCCGCGCACTCTCCGGCCAGCGAGGACATCGCCCGAGAGACCAGGGCGTAAACGGGCATTGCGGCCTGTATGCCAGCCGCAATGCATCCTGCCGCTGTGCGTTCCAAAGGGACATTCCTACTGGTTGCTTCGCTGCCTCCTCACCGATGTGCGGGCCGCAAGTACATCGGCAGGACGGTGCGCATGAGCTGTTCGCCGCGGGTGGTGATGGCCTCGAAGTCGCTGCGGGCCATGGCCGCGAAGTTGGTCGGGTAGGAGGCGACCGCGCTGCGGGGGACGAGGTCGGCGGGCGGTGCGGGCAGCCGGTCGTCCTTCATGCCGAGGTAGGTCAGGGCGAAGCCGTCGATGCGGCCGTTGGCGGCCCACTCGTGCAGGCGGGAGCGGGCGGAGTCCTGGGCCTTGCGGTGGACTGTGGCGAAGGCGCGGTTGAGTCGTCCGAACATGAAGTGCGGTGTCTTCAGGGCGAGTTCGCCCAGGCCGGCGTCGCAGGAAATGATGAAGGGCACGTCGTAGACGTGCTGGGTGTGGTGCGGTGAGCGTCCGGGCTCGAGGACGGACAGGCCGAGGTTGTCGTAGACGCCGCCGTCGGTGAGCAGCACGGTGTGCTGCTGGCTGTGTCCGTCACTGTGCTGGAAGGTGAAGGTGCGTTCCAGGGCCGGCAGGAAGACGGGGTAGGCGGCGGAGGCGGCGACGGCGGTGGCGACGTGGATGGGTTCCGTGATGGTGCCGTAGCGGGAGCAGCCGCTACGGGTGCTGCCGAAGCGGACGGCGTTGGTGGTGGCCAGGTCGGTGGCGGTGAGGACGACGTCGAGGCCGGGGTGGGTGACATCGGCCATGGTGGTGGTGCCGAATGCCTTGTGGGTGAGGACGGCGGCCAGGGCGTCGGTGCGGTTGGCGGAGCGGGCGACGCTGACGCCGCCGTGGCGGGAGAGCGGTCCGCGGGTGCCTGCGCGGGCTGCCGCGGTCAGGTTGCGTACGGCCGCAGAGGGCTTGAACGCCTGGCGTGCGATGTCCAACTGGAGGCCCGAGCGCAGCAGGTCGGTGGTGCGGGTGTCGAAATCGGCAAAGTCTTGCGGGCCGTAGGCCCACAGAGCGGCGAGGAGGGAGCCGCCGGAGATGCCGGAAACGACGCGGATGCGGTCGAGGAGATCGCGGTCATGAAGGGCGCGCAGGCACCCGAGGTGGAACGCGGCCGCGCGGGAGCCGCCGCCGGACAGGGCGAGGCCGATGGTGCGAGTCATGGGCGAGCCTTGCGTGGAAAGGAGACGGGACGGTGGGGGCGGGTGGCGTAGCCGCCGGGCCACCAGGTCAAGGGGCCGAGGCGGGCGGGTGGTTGCGGCGGGGGCGGCTCGGCCGCAGCGGAGGCAGTACGGGTGGCGAGGTGGGCGTAGAGGTGGGGGCCGTCACCGGTCGCGAGCCACTTGTGCCAGACGGGGTCCGGTCCCCCGGCGATCAGGACCAGGGCGCGGGCGGGGGCGTCGCTCAGTGGGAGGGTGAGGCTGGTCATGGCGGCGCGGTCGGTGGCACTGGGCTGCGCGGCGGTGTGCGGGTGGGTGTGCCACATACCCAGGAAGCGGCTGATGTTGCCGGTCGCCTCCCGGCGGGCGGTGAGGTGGCAGCTGACACCGTCCAGGCCGTGCCGGAAGTAGGCCTCCGTCAGCAAGGAATCGGGGGGCGGGCCGGTGGCCTCGTCGACGAAGATCACACCGGTGGCGCCGTCGATGACGCCGAGGAGGGTGCCGCCGGTTTCCACGAGCGGGCCCCTGAGCCGGGTGCCGCGGCGGGCTTCCGCGCGTATCTCGGCCAGTGCGGCGGGGGTGATGCGCACGTCGTAGCCGGTGGCCTCATCCGTGACGACGGTGTCGTTGGGCCAGGTCAGCCAGCGCGGCCCGGCGGGCTGGGCGCTGGCGGGGCCCGCGGGCATGCGGACGATCACTAGGTCCTCAGATCAGCGCATCGTCCGTCTAGTGATCGCTAGCGGATTTGTCACAAGGCACAGCAGGCGTTCCAGCGCGGCCTGGCAGCCCTCGCTCAGTGGGTGGAACGGGAAGGCGCGCACCGGCCTGTACCGCGCGGCCACAGCGAACAGATCATGGTCGACGGGGAGACTGAATCCGTGGTCGTGAAACTGGGCGTATGGGTCTCCAACACCAAGGCCCGGCGCGACAAGCTCAGCACGGAGCAACGGGACGCACTACGGGCATTGGGCGTCGAATGGGCATAAGCGGACAGTCGACCTCGTGCACGCGCTCACTCGTGAGCCGCAGTGGACAGCCCGTGCCCTGGTCGAGAAAGGTCGACGGCCCACACCCTGGAAGGGGTCGTGTGGACCCTGGTGAGCCCGCTATCCCAGGCGGGCGTAACGCGAATTTCAGGGTCTATACGCCCATTGTAGGAGACGTGCAAAGCGTCCCGGCTTTCGAGTCTTCCCCATCACCACGTCTTTCTCGTTCCGGAAGTAGTTGATCACCGGGCTCGAGTGGTGAAAGAACTGGTCTCTCTCTTGGTCTGGTATTCCGTCGGCGACCCATTCGTATCTGATGCCGATCGGGCCAATGTAGGCAGCCATGGCACAGGAGGTGAACCTCGTCATGTCGCGGGATATCCAGGGCACGACCGGACTGATCGACAATCCGCGCCCATAGGATTTGCTGACGGAGTCGGTGGAGATGATCACCATGTGACCATCGGCCATGTCTTCTGCACCGTTCATGAAATCGCGCAGCGACCGCGGGACAGGGAAACGGTCACTGACCATCCGGCACCCGAAGTGCTTGGCATGATACCGAGCCAGGTCCAGTGACTTCTGCCGCCACTCGGATCCGTACAGTGACCCCAGGTCGAGTCCTGGCAAGATCCTCAGCAGGTGCGTCTCGACGTACTGCGCGTAGGTGTCGTAGGCGATATCGAAGGGCTTAGAGGTTTCGTTGTTGCACGGCGCGCACATCGACTTGGGAAACTTGACCACACCATAGCGGTCCCGCTTGAGGCCGCCCTTTCCCCGTATCTCGTGTCGCTGTTCTCCGTCTCCCCAGACCAGGACCTCGCCATCGCCCATCAGGCGTGCCAGGCTGGTTCGTTTGAACTTGTGTTCTCCGGTGGTGGCCGGTCGACTCTCACACCACCAGCACATTACGCTCTCACGGGCCAGGAGGTGTGCGTAAGCTGCCGGATCGGCGAATTCGGCTCCCTCGAAGTCGGGGTTGAAACTCGTCACGTGTGATCTCCGTTCTCGGCGCTCTTCGCCTGTCCGTGCGCCCACCGGCCCGGGCGGCCGTGTGCTGGCCGGGCCCGGCGCGAACCCCGCTCACCACAGCCTTTTTCGACCTGGGCGTCGCCGCCGTGGTCGACTGCTGCTAGTCGTCGCCAGTTCTCTCATAGCCGACGTCCGCCAATCCTGCCCCGAAGATGCCGGAACTGGCGGGCAGCGCCGAGCGGTGCGGGAGAACTGTTGCTGCGGGGAGCAGGCCCGCACATCGCAATCAGTGAGGATGCCGCGGGCCCACCGTCGGACGCGTTCGTGGTCTGTCCGCCAGGAGGCGGGCCGGCGCATCGCGCGGATGGCGTCGTCCAGGCGGAGGTGCTGTTCCGGGAGCGACTGCACGTGCCAGTGGCGGCCGGTGTCGAACTGCGCGTGGACGGTGCCCAGATATCGGGTGCCTTCGTAGACCGCCCAGGTCGGCCGGTCGGTGTCGCCGGGCCGTACGAGGCGGACGTCCCGGGTGTCGACGGTGCGGGTGAAGAGATGGCTGCTCAGCTGGAGTGGGAGGTCAGGCGACGGCATGGTCGGGGGCCTCATAGATGAAGGGGGTGAGGGGAAGGCCGTGCGCCATCCAGTTGTGGAAGGCCTCCGCGGTGTAGAGGACACCGCTGCCCGAGAGGCGACCGGGCTGTTTCGGATGGCATCGGTTGAGCCGCAGGACCAGGTGCAGGCCACCGGCCTGGTCGGATTCTCCGAGGTCGAGGTAGACCGGGCGGCGGCAGGCGTCGAGGGTCTGGCGGGGCATGCGCCAGGCGAAGTTGACCTGCGGTCGCCCGAGAGTCGGGCCGAGGCGCAGTCGGCCTTCGCGATGGGCCTTACAGGCGTAGAAGAGCCAGACCATCGTGCCGTAGACCCGCTCCCGGTATTCGATGTCGATGCGGGACAGGGGCCCGTACTGCAGCTCCACGATGTGCCCGCACGGCGTCAGGACGTCGCCTTCCAGCTCGCCGCGCGGCACGAATTGCTGGTTGCTGCTCAGGCTTCTGCGCCGTCCCTGGTTCCAGGGCCCCTCGTCGCGGACGAGGGAGGGGCCGAGGTCTGCCCCGCACTTGGGGCATCGGGTGAGCATGACCGCTGGACCGCCTTGAGCTGAGTGTCCAGCCAGGTGACCAATTCCTTCGTGAGACCAAGGTCTTCCGGCGCCCGGCCGGCGGCGCGCAGCACCCTCACTGGCTTGTCACAGGAGCGCATGATCAGGTGAAGGCCGTCTCAGGAGAATACCCAGGTGAGCGGCCCAGTTCGAGATGCCGTGTGGAGCGGTCACGGGGACTGGTGCGGTGAGCGCTGTGCTGTGCTGTGCTGTGCTGTGCTGTGCTGTGTGGAGGGTGACGCCGAGGACTCCGCCTGCGCCACCGTCGAGTACCGGGCCTATCGCCGTGTTGTCGGAAATAGCCAGCCCGAGGGCGAGCCCGGCTTACGGTGTGCCGGTTTTCTCGTGTTCGTCGCATGGTTATGGTGCCGGGCGAGTTCCCCGGAGATGAGCAGAGTTTCAGGGTTGGTCGGGCCTTGTGGGGCAGGTTGAGTGGCCTGGTGTGGTTGCGGAGGCGGGTCAGTGGTCGCCGGGTCTTCCTCTGTTTGCTCGGTCGTGTGATGGCCGCGGTGGGCTGTGTGTTGCCGTGTTGTTCGATCGGCTACGACTGGGTTGCGGGTTGGTTCTCCTTGAGCCAGTCGTGATTGTGGCCTCGTTTCGGAGGAGGTTCCATGTGCGTTGGGTGGAGCATGCTGAGATGAATTCTTGGGATGGCTCTACGTTGAGTTGTTCTCGGAGGAGTCGAACGAACATCCGGTAGTGGCGTATGGCCTCGCCGATGTTGTTCTCCGCGAGGTGGACCGAGATGACGGCGCGGTGTGCGCTCTCTCGTAGCGGTTCGATTCGTACGCTGGCGAGTGCCGCTTCGAGAGCGAGGGCGTGCCGGCCTTGCTGGGTGAGTCCCTCGGCCAGCTTGTCCAGTGCGTGCAGTCTCAGCTGGCGAATCCGTTCTCGCTCGAGGAGGATCCAGTCCTCGTCCCATCCTGGTAGCAGATCACCTCGGGTGAGTAGTTCGAGCGGGGGTGGCGCGTCGAGGAGTCCGTTGGATTGCACCACGCGAAGGGCGACTTCTTCCAGTGTGGTGACGTCAACGCTCACGGCGCAGGAGAGGGACAGGTTGTCTCCGCTGCATTCGATGACTGTCGGGTTTCCGTGCGGCAAGTGCCACAGTGTTGTCCGCAGGCTGCCTCGCGCGCGCTCTTCCGCCACGTCCGGCCATAGCGTGCCTGCGGCGAGTGTGCGGCTGGAGCGCCCACTCAGGTACAGGAAGGCTACGAGTCGTTGCGCGTTCATGCACAATTCTATGGATTCGCCGGCATGCTTGAGATGGAAACGACCGAGGAGTTGCAGGCGGGAGCTGGTGATGGAATCGTTCATTTGCCTTCTCGCAAGCGTCCATGGCGGAAGCTGGTCGGAGATGCGCCCCGAAGTATTGCCCGCGCACTCTGCCGCCTGCTCCTCAGGATTTCATCTTGTGAAGCCTGCAAAGGCTGGGGGTGCGTAGGACGCTCCGTCAGGTCGGCTGCGGCGGGCGGGTTCCTGCGTACTTACGGGCGGCAAAATCGGCCGGGCGGGTTCGCGTGGCGCGTTGTCTGCCGTACCCGTGCAGGTTTGGGTGTGAATTCCCGGCTGGTATGAGAGCGTCCCGAGATGGTGTGATCGTGGTGTTAACCATCGAGATCACTCTGCCTTTTTGCGGGAAGGAGGTCTCGTCATGGTGACACTATGCGGGCTGGACTCGGAGCAGCAAGATCCGAAGGACGGCGGTGGACGGCCAAAGTGCAATGTTCCGCTTGGGCATGACGGCCCTTTAGTCGATTTGCAGAGGCGCAGTCGCCCTTACGCACGAAATTTTCCCCGGCCCTCATGGTGGACGCAACTGCTGCCGTGCCGGACTGTGGTGCGGGTCCGCCCTGCCGCCCGGGTTCCAGCAACGGCAGGGGCAGTTGGCCTCGTTCGTATGTGAGGGCCTTGGCCTTCAGCGTTTTCGCAGGCTTTGCCTCTTGAGGGAGTTGGGTGTATGCCCCAGGGCTCGTCCCGCCGTTGTGAGTCGGTTCCCCGGGGCGGGCAGGGGTGCGTGCGCCGAGCCGGGCGTGCAACTGCTGGGGGACCGGCCGCGTATCTCCGGTCGGCGTTTCGCCGGGCGGTCTGGATCCGGCTGCCGGCGAGCCAAGGCGCCGTCGCCGAGTCGGAGGTGAGAAGGCTTGCGGAGGGGTGATCCGCGTGGCCACGGTGAACGGTCTGTGTCGTGTCCTTGATCTTTTGCCCGGGGTCGTCGCGGACTTGATCGTGGCTGTGCTGCTGGCAGACCGTGCCGAGGAGGCGGTGGGCAGGACGGCCCGGAGCAGGGCGGGCAGGCGAACGTACGCTCCCGTGTGCGTGTTGACGGTGGGGTGACGGCCCGTTCCTAGCCTTGAAGGATCCGTGCTGCGTGCGGCGTGCTGAACTGAGGGGATCGGGCCATGACCGGTCATGAGGACATCGAGCAGGGGCTCTGGCGTGACGATGTGCCCCTCGCTGTTGGGCTGAGCGCCTCCGGCTTCGCGACGATCGAGGATCTGGACGCGGCTTCTGCGGCCGACATGGACATGGATCACATGGTCGTCGCGTTGCTGCGGCGTGACGACATGGTGGTCCTGGAGTTCCGCTTCAGTGGTCTGGTGCGGACCGGTTCGGGCGCGGAGCAGCGGCTGGTGCCCAAGAGCGCCACCGTGCCCGGCATGCTCTTGGTTCGTATGCCTCCGCAGGCGATGCTGGAGGAGGCGACACCGTCTGGGAGCGCCTCGACCGCGGTGAAGCGGGCGTGGTTCTCCGGTCCGAGTGAGGTGTCGTTTCGGGTGGCGCCGGGGACGGCGGTCCCGTTCACCGCCACGGGGCTGCTCGGCTGGGCCGGGCTGGCGCCCTCCGGGGCGCGGCTGGAGTGCATCTGGGGGCTTGTCCTCACGCCGGAGACGATGGAGGGGGTGACGTGGCTGCACGCCGCGGAGCCGGTGGGCGGGCCGTCGGGGGCGACCGGGATCTGGCACACGCGTCTGTCCCTCGCGCCGAGCGCGTCCGATCCGGTCAGGGCCCCGTCCCGGCTGCCGGTGCCGGTCAAGCCGGCCGAGGTCGTGACCTTCGACGAGGGGTTTATGAGTTCGCTGTCGCCGGTGCGGCGACGTGATGTCGGCGCCGCGATGAAACGGCGCCCCGCATGGGCGAGGGATCTTACGTTCGGCGCACTCGGTGCGCGGGTGGACCTCACGGGCAACTGGCGGGGCCTGCCCAGTGTCAGTGTCATCGGCTACAGCCATCAGTCCGTCGGTGGCCGTGATGCGATGGTGAAGGTGGTGCAGCGGGGCTTTCTGCTGCCTTTCGGTTTCCCCGTGCAGATCGACACCCAGACCGAACGGCGACTCGACCACGGTCTGGTGCAGTCCAGTGTGCTGACGGTGTTGCTGCCGGAGGTCACCTACGACGGGGTCGCCGCGCTTCCCCGTCAGGGTCGAGCTTTCCCTTTCACCAGGGTGCGGCTGAACGACCCGCGGGCCGTTGACGTCACCGCGACCGGGGACACGCTCACAGACGTGGGGTTCTGGGTGCAAGGGGCGCCGGGAGCCGGCGGGCGGCTTCGGTTCAACCTGACGGCCGAGGACCGGCGCGGGCACTCGGTCTCTTTCACGGCGCCGATGGTCTTCGTCAAGGGGGACAAGGCCCATGGCGACCTGTCCCAGGCGTTGACCGCTTTCAACGCGCAGGCGAAGGACATCGTGCTGCCTGCCGCAGGACGGCTGGAACTGGCACCGGCGACCGGTTCGGACCCGGAGTCCACCACCGTCGACCTGGCGGCGCTGCGGATCGGGGCGGAGCCTTCGAGTGCCTCGCAGAGTGCCCTGGAGGAGGCCGGGCGGCTCGCCGCGCACCCCGTGCTGTTCGCTGCGGAGGCGCGAATTGCCGCTTTGGACGGTCTTGCCGCGCGCAGTGCGGCCGCCCAGGCCGAAGGCTTCACCTCGGCCGCTCACTGGCTGGAGCTGGACAAGCAGTACGTCGCGCAGGGCCTGGCGGCCGCCCGGCAGGTCTATGCCCGGCTGCGCACGCCGGTGCCCCTGGCGCCTCCGGTGACCGATTGCGGTGGGGTCGCCAAGCTTGACCTGCCGGTCTCAGGGCTGTCGAGCGCGGCGGGCCTGGTGGGCGGTGACCTGGAGAAGTTCAAGGGCGGCACCTTCTCCCCGGCCAGCTACTTCACTGCGCCGCCGCAGCCGACAGCGGTCCCGACGCGGCTTTTGGGTTTCATCGACCTGACCAAGCTGGTGGACGATGTCGGTATCCCCCCGGCGGGCGCGGGCGACGGTGAGGGCGTCCCCCGGATGCTGACCACGGTACGGCGGCGGCCGGGAAGCCCACCGCACGCCGTGGAGACCACGCTCAGTTGGCATCCCGAGGTGAAGGCGGGCTCGTTCGGGCCGCTCGTGTCGACGGCCGATACGGCGCTGGACATGCGCAGCACCACGCTGGTCAGCCTTGGCGGTGGTGAACCCCAGACGGAGGTGCGCGGTGAACTGCGCTCGTTCACCTTGTCGTTCGCCAAGGTCCTCGACGTCCGCTTCCAGCGGGTCGCGTTCACCAGCAGACCCGGGAGCTCGCCCTGCCTCGACGTCAAAGTCGGGGCTGTGGGGTTCAGCGGGGACCTGCAGTTCCTCAACCGGTTGCGCCAGTACTTGCCGTCGGTTGCGAACGGACCGCGGATCAAGGTCGACACGAGCGGGATAGACGTCGGCTACACCCTCGGCCTTCCCTCTGTCGGCATGGGCGTGTTCATGCTGCAGAACCTCGCCTTGTCGGCCTCGGTGCGACTGCCTTTCAATGGAGACCCGGTACGGGCGACCTTCGCGGTGTCCTCGCGTGAGCGGCCGTTCCTGGTCACGGTCGCCGTCTTCGGCGGTGGCGGCTTCCTCGCGGTCACCGTCGAGACCGGCAAGGTGGTCGCTCTGGAGGGGCAGGTGGAGTTCGGCGCGGCCGCCGCCTTGAACCTCGGTGTTGCCAGTGGCTCGGTGTGCATCACCGCCGGCGTCTACATCCAGCTGAAGAACGACGCCTCACACATCAGGGGCTTCTTCCGGGCTTTTGGGGAACTGGACATCCTCGGCATCGTCAATATCTCAGTCGAATTCTATCTGGCTCTCGAATTCCGGTCGCCCAAGACGCTCTACGGCTGGGCCTCGGTAACCGTCCGGGTCCGCGTCGCCTTCTTCTCCGAGTCGGTGACGATGAAGCTGGAGCGCACCTTCGTGGGCGGTGATGACCCGGCGTTCGCCCAGGCGTTCCCCACCCCGCAGCCCTGGCAGGAAAGGTGCGCCGCCTTCGCCCCGATGGAGGACGCATGAACAGGGAGACAGTGGTGTGGACGTTGCTGCCGGACCCGTCGGCGTCGCAGGTGGCCGACGGGATGGCACACCTTTCGCTGGTGTTCGGCCTCCAGCTGTCCAGCGACGAAGCGGGCACGGGGGTGCTGCCGCTGTCCCGTTTCCCTCACGTCCACAACTGGCCCGGATTCCCGTTCAGACTCAGTGTCCGATTCCGTACGCCGACGGGTTCTTCGTCGACCACGCAGGCCACGGTCGAGGCGATTGAGGAGCCCTCGCTGTGGTCGAAGCTGTTCGCCGCCGTCCAGGTCAAGCCGTACGTGTTCGACCACACCGTGGCGACCGACCCGCTGCAGTCCTACCCCCTGCACCTCGTGTCGGGCTCGCTGCGCGAGCAGTACGCGCGGCTGTTCACATCGGCCGACGGCCGCTACCGGGCCGATCCCTCCGGCGGCGAAGAGCCCACGGGCCGCGACAGTTGGGCGGCGGTCGATCGTCTCGTACGCCGGGTCGCGGCGACCGGCGGGCATCGGGCGACCGACGCGTACACCACGCTGGTCGAGCAGGGTGTGGTGGCGGACGACTTCGGTCTGGATCCGTACGGGTGGGCACGCGTGGCCGACTTCCATGAGCCGTTCGTCCGCCCTCACACCGACGGGGAGGCCCACGCCACCGGCGAGCTGCAACTACCGGGGTGCGACTTCCATGGTCTGCTCGCGGCGCTCGCCGACCATCCCGGGCTGATGGAGCGGATCGGCCTCGTGCGGCGGGTGAGAGTCGCGCTGCCCGCGGCGCTGAGCGGCGCCGTCAGCATCCAGGCCGTACCGCAGGACCATCCCTTCGTCCGGACCAGCCAGCCCTTCACGCAGTGCGTCGTGCAGCAAGGCCGGCTCGTCCTGGCACGCCGCAACGGCACGGCCGGCGCTTTGCATCTGCCGCTCGAGGACACCGCGCGGTACACCGTCCATGACGTCGACCTTGACTCCGCAGCCCTCGCCTTCCAGTCGTACGCCGACATGCTCGCCCGGCTCCCCCGCGACGGGGACGCCCCAGAGCTGCGGGCGCCCGCCCTGCGCTCCGATGGCATCTACGTGGCCGAGGCGGACCGTCAGGTCGCCTTCCGTGAGAACCTGCAGCAGGCCTCGGCACTGGACACGGACCTGCAGACGGCCGAGAAGCCCGGCGAGGCCATCACGCTGAACGCGGACAACGTGCAGCAGGGCTACCGGGTGGACGTATTCGACGTGGAGTCCGGCCGCTGGTATCCCCTGTGCCGGCGGACCGGCCGCTACACCGTCAAGGGGCATACGGCGTCCCTGCCGATCGATGACGAGGGCACAGTCGCCGACGCCCTGCACCGGGGGGTCGACGCCCAGGGACGCCCCGTGAGCCGACTGCACCAATCCCTGTTCCGCTGGAACGGCTGGAGCCTGGTGGCCGAACCCCCCGGCAAGATGCTGAACCCCACCGAGCAGCTCCAGGAGCCGGGCCCGGCCCTCGATTCCTCACTTCCTTTCTCGTCGGCCGTTCAGCCGGCCGACGGCACACTGCCGTCCTTGCGGTACGGCCGTTCCTACCGCTTCCGCGCCCGTCTCGTCGATCTGGCGGGCCGCAGCCTCCCGTTCAAGGCGCAGCCGGCCGACGACGAGCCGGCGACCCCGCCGCTGCGCTACTCGCGCTACGAACCGGTTCTGGCACCCGTTCTGGTGCCCAGACGCCCTGTCACCCCGGGTGAGTCCCTGACGGTGCTGGTCGTCAGGACCGACAACGCCAACTCGGCCTCCCCGTTGCCCGGCGGCACGTGTGAGCGCCATCTGCTGGTCCCCAAAGCCGCCATACAGTTGCTGGAGCGGCACGGCGTGCTGGATGTGGCTGGGAAGAACAAGCTGAGTCCCGCGGTGTACGACCTGCTCAGTCGCCTGGACGGCGGCTCGGTGAAGGGGCAGGCCGACCCGGACTCCGGAGGCTCCCCGTACGTGGACTCCGACAGGATGACTCTGCCCTGGCTTCCCGACCCCTTGTCCCGGGGAGCGGCATTGCACGGCCTGCCGGGGATGCCTGAGCTCCTCGCGATGTGGCCCCAGGGCAGCGGATGGCATGAGCGGCTTCCGCTACGGCTCGTGGTCACGCCGGGCGGGATGAGCGGGGCACCGCCGCTTCCGGTGGTCGACCTCGCGGCCCGGACGATACGGGTGGCGCTGGGCCCCGGAGCAAACCTGACGGCGCTGCTCAGCAGCATGCTCAACCCTGGCGAGGAGGACCTGCTCGGGCTGTGGCACTGGTTCACCGAGTCGAAGGCTCAGGCGCCCGGCGCCCTCGATGAGACGCGCGCGATGGCCGCCAACGGACTGCTCGCACAGCTGACGCCCGCTGCGGAGCTCCGCCTCATCCACGCAGTGCGCTGCCCCGTCACTGGGCCGGAGTTCGGGCAGGTGAAGGTCGAACGTGCTCCCGAGGAGACCGGATACGTCCTGCACGACCCGGTGGTGACCGTCCATGAGCCGACGACGCTGTCCGTGCACACCGAGGCCACCTGGACCGAGTACGTCGACGACGTGACGCAGAGCAAGCCGAGTCAGTCGCCCGGGCGGGCGATCCTGCACCAGGGCGAAGAGCACGTCCGTTCCGACATCGATCACCGTCCGGTGGTGACCGAGGAGAGCGACGCCTCGGCGAGCGCCGTGACCGCGACGGTGCCGTTCCGGGCCCGCCATGACGTGGGCGACGCCCGGCACCGTGCCATCCGCTTCACCCCCGTCGGCACCTCGCGTTTCGTTTCCTACTTCACGCAGCGGCGCAGGGTGCGGCTCACCGGCACGGCCCCTGCGGCGGTAGCGAATGCCTTGGTACCGGGCACGGTCGTCGTACGCGCCGCCGTCGACCCGCTCACGACCGCGGGCACCCCGGCCGATCCCGGCCCCACGTACACCTTCGGCCGTGACTTCACCGTGGACGACGCCGGGGGCAAGGTCTCGCGCATCAGCGGAAGCGGGATCCCCGACGGGGCCACCGTCGAGGTCGCGTACACCGAGCCGCCAGTGACGCGGGCGGGCAAGGCCGTCACGCTGCACGTTCCCTCGGCCGTGCGGCCTCCGGCGCCCGCGGTCCACTCGGTCGTGCCCGCGTTCCAGTGGGAGAGCGGCACGAGCGGGACGCTGAGGACCAGCACGCGCCTAGACGGCATCGTCCGGGTCTACCTGCAGCGGCCCTGGTACGCCTCGGGAGAGGGAGAGATGCTGGCCGTGCGCGTCCTCGGGCAGAACGAGCAGCCCGGCTCGGGTTCCGAGAAGTGGGCAACCATGTGGGGGCGTGACCCCGTCCGCCAGCCGGGTTCCGCGCCCGTGATCGGCTACCCGCGTCCCGCCGACCTGCTCGGTGCCGCCGTCGACGAACCGGTATCCCCCGGCCACGCGATGGGCTACCCCGTCACATATGACGAGCAGCGCCAACTGTGGTACGCCGACGTGCGCTTCCAGGCCCAGAACGTCTACCAGCCGTTCGTGCGGCTCAGGGTCGCGCGCCTGCAACGGCACGCGCTGCGTACCCCGCAGGACCTGCGGCTCTCCCCTGCAGTGGACGCCGGGTTCATACAGATTCCCGCCCGCCGGCAGGCGTCAGTGGGCGTCGTCGACAGGACGGCGACCGTGACGGTCACCGGCCCCGTGCCGCCGCCCGGCCAGGGCAACATCGCGACCAGGATGACCGTCGGGGTGCAGGTCCGGGGCCTGTCGTCGATCGACGATCCCGCCCAGTGGTCGACGGTCGGCACGTCCTCCGCCATGGCCACCTTGACTCAGACGGAGACCACGGGGCCCTTCGCCCACTGGACCGGGACGCTGACCCTGCCGGTGGCCCCGCCGACACGGCCGCAGCGCCTGCTGATACAGGAGGTCGAGGAGATCCAAAGCGGCGACCGGGGTCTGATCCAGCGAGTGTCGTACCTGGACACGTTCACGCTATGACCTCTTCTGCTGGGCTGGATAGTCATAGTCATGGGCTCCCATGACACTGTCCGGAGAGGGGCCCGGGGCCAGCCCGGGGGCCCAAGATCCCCGGCAAACAAGGCTCCCGTGCTGTTGAGCGTGCTGTTGAGAGACGTTTCGACGTGTCAGTGTCCCGTTGAAGGACACAAGGCCTTGAGCAAACCTGTGAAGGGCGCAAGGCCTCGAACAAGCCTTGCCTCACGCGGAGGTGACGTGCGCAAGGATGATCATCACCGCTCGGGAGGTGAGGGACCTTCGCTCAGGCGTGGGCGGTGCCGAGGGAAGATTGCGGTGCCGGGTTGTCTGCGCGGCGGGTGTGTCTTCATGCCTGCGCAGGTACGCCAGTCCGGCCAGCGCACGCTGGTGCGGCGGGAGCTTGCCGGGGGTGACCCCGCCCAACTGGGGGCGGCCCCACCCAGCTGCTCGCCGATCGCTGCTCGCCGATCGCACGCCCGACCTGCCGCGCACTCTGCGCACAGCCGATCGCAACCACGTCTTACCCGGCGGCATCCGTGCGGGAGTTACGACCGGGTCGGTGACAACCGGCCCCGACTCGTCTCCCGCCGGCACGGCGTGAAGGTGCGGTGCTTAGACGACCGGCCAGGTACTGTGCCTGTCCGGGCCGCCGGAAGGGTCAGCACTTGTCGCCCGTGTTCACCCATGCAGAGGATGCGAAACCGGAGTAGTAAGAGGACTGGCACTCCTCCCTCTCCAATACCCACCCGTCGTCGCAGACCGAGCGCCTGTTGCAGCACGGCACGAACAGGCACTCATTCATGCATTCCTTTTGGCACTTGGCCTCACACCGTGCCGGGTTGTACTCGTCCTCGCAGCTCATACGGCACATGACGTCGCACTCCTGCGGACAGAAGGAAAGGGCCCAGCCCGTAGGGTAGTTCTCTCCGCAGTTCGGCCAGTCGTCATGGAAACCTGGTGTTCTCGCCTTCACGGGAATCTCCTTTCCGAACGAGCTTCAGCCGTGGTCGAAGTAGCGCGTGTATCCGCCGACGCGGAAGGGGAATTCGAAAGTGACGTCGACTGGGACGAAGTACTTCTCCACCTCGTCCGTGGTGCGGCTGGAAAAGGTAAGGACGACGTTCATGATCCGGCGAGGGCCGCCGATACCGGAAGGCCGGACGTCTATCGACGTCAGCGAATAGCCCTCCATGGACCGTTCGAAGGTCTTCCGGTAGATGGTCGAATAGCGCACCATCAGATAGTTCAGGGCCCGGTGCTCGGCCGAGGCACCCACATTGCCGGAGACCCTCATGACCGTCCTCAGCAGGTCCTCGGCGGACCGGTCGAACTGCTCGGCCTCCATGGACTCGGGCCGTTCGATGGCGGACATCAGATCGTACACATCGGCGGAGTAGATCTGGTCGATGCTCACCACGGGCAGCGCCAGCCCGGGGCACAGGCCAGGCGGAGCCTGTGCTGTGCGCGCCCCGATGACCACATCGAACGCCGACGCCTGATGGGCAGGCCGTACGGCCTCGGCCAGGAGGCCGATGTCTGACGGCTCTCGCGGTAGCAGGACATAGGTGTCCACGCCCTGGACGGTGAGCACGTAGCAGAGTTGCCGTGCCAGATAGCGGTTCTCCGGACGGTTGAGGACTTCGCTCAGCGCTTCGCGGTCAGTCATCCCCGCGGTGTCGGCACGGCTCATGCTCTGCACGAGTTCCTGCTCAACGCCCGAGTTCGGGAAGCGGAAGTCGACCTGGCCTATCACGTAGACGTACGAGGGTGGCTTGTGCGTGCGCGCGTCCGACGCGCCCCGATGCGTCCCGCAGTTGCACGGCCCGGCGGTCACCGAACCGGTCGGCTGTTCCTTGGTGTCTGCCTCGATGTCTTCAGCACCCATGGGTAGCTCCTGAACTTGGCCATGTGCGGCAGGGCGCGATGGAGCAGGCGCCCCTCGGTCTCATCTCGTGCCGCCGCGCCCGCCCGAGAAGGTCATCCACTGGTTCAGCCTGCGGGCACGGTCCTCGCAACCGCGACACGGCGTGATACCGAGCGTTGAGGCCGCAAGCTTCACCACCTCACCGAGGCCGACCTCGTCGTCCACGAAACCGGGAAGCCGCACCCGATGGGCGGGGCCCCGGTTCCCCGCCTTCGCCTGCCGGACCTGGTGCCGCGGCCTGTTCATGGCTCACCACCTCTCCCCGGGTTCCCACAGCGAGGGTCCTGCGGCAAAAGCACCCTTCTCGGCCCCGCCGAGCCCGCCCCCATTCCATCCTCCGCACCGGCGCGTCATCGCGCACGTTCGAACGGCCGCCGCCTGACGGCGCAGTGACGCCCGGATGACACCGGATGCGTAGCGTCGAAGGAAGGGGGCCAACTGTCCACAGAGGCACCCGAAACGGAGAACGCATCATGACAAGCCAGGACAACGAAGGCAGGGACTACCTGGTTCCCGACGAGGGCGGCCCCCAGGGGCAAGGAACCACCGGCGAAGCCGCCGGGATCGCCTTCGAACCCTCCGCCGACAGCCTGTCCCAGCACGAACCGCAAGACGGCGTGGCAGCCGGCGTGCGGGAGGTCAGGGAGGCCGCCGCCGAGTCGATCCGGGACCGGGTCGTCGATGCCGGCGGGCCGTCCTCCGCGCAGAGCCTCTCCGGCGCAGGCAACATCCAGGGCGTCGCCATCGGGCCCGCCGAACGGGACAGCGAGGGAGAGCCCGGCCAGCAGGTACTGCATGTGTACGTCGCCGAACCGATGACCGTGACCGAGGTGCGCACCCTGCTGGTGGACTCGATGGGCGTGCACCAAGCGCGCGAAACACCGCTGAGAATCATCCACAGCGGGATCGTCGACGCCTTCTCACACCGCTTCCGGGACCGGCCCGCACCGGGTGGAATATCCGTACACCACTACCAGGACACCGCCGCAGGAACCCTGGGCTGCCTCGCCTTCGGCCGCAGCGGAGCCGCCGCGAACAAGGTGCTCTGCCTGAGCAACAACCATGTACTCGCCCGGGTGAACAACTCCACCATCGGAGACGGCATCATCCAGCCAGGCAAGTACGACAGCGGCACCTTCCCCAACGACCAGATCGGCATCCTCGAGAAATTCGGCGTGATCAATACGTCCGGCAAACCCAACTACGTCGACGTCGCCGTCGGCTGGTGCTTCCCCGATCGAGTACGCCGCGAACTGGTCTACCTCTCCGGCGGCGCACCACACTACTTCAGAATCAACAACGCGACCCGCGCCCCGTTCCACGGCCAACCGGTCGGCAAGAGCGGCCGCACCACCCAGCTGACATACGGAGCAGTCGAATCCACCTCCTGGAGCGGCCAGATCAACTACGCAGGCCGAACGGCCTTCTTCGACCGCCAGATCTCCATCCGCAACCCCTCCTACCAGTTCAGCGCCGCAGGCGACTCCGGCTCGGTCATCTGGACCAACGACCAGAACCGCAACCCCGTAGGCCTGCTCTTCGCCGGTTCACAGGCATCAGGCCACACCTTCGCCAACCCCATCGACTGGGCAATGACCGCCATGGACATCCACCTCCTCACCTAAGAAGTCGTCTTATTTGGGGACTGTCAAACGAGTGGTGTAACTGGGGTAGTTGAGGGTTACTGCCTGGCTGCCGAGAGGCGGCCGCCGAAGGTGATGTCGAAAGCGTTCAGCGCGGTCTTCCAGCGCATGGTCCAGCGGGCCTGGCCCTTGCCCGTGGGATCGAGCGACATGATCGCCATGTAGACGCACTTCAGTGCGCCATGTAGCCGCACTTCAGTGCGGCCTGCTCGTTCGGGAAGTGACCTCGGGCTTTGACCGCCCGGCGGATACGGGCGTTGACCGACTCGATCGCGTTCGTCGTGCAGACGATGCGACGGATCTCGGTGTCGAACCGCAGGAACGGAATGAACTCCTCCCAGGCGTTCCCCCACAGCTTCACGATCGCCGGATACTTCCTGCCCCATGCCTCGGCGAACTCGGCGAACCTGTCCAGGGCGGCCTCCTCGGTCGGCGCCGTATAGACGGGCTTGAGAAGCTCGGCGATCTTGTCCCAGTCCTGGCGGGCGGCATAGCGGAAGGAGTTCCGCAGCAGGTGCACCACGCAGGTCTGCACGATCGTCCGCGGCCAGACCGTCTCCACCACCTCGGGCAGGCCCTTGAGGCCGTCACAGACCAGCATCAGCACATCACTCACGCCACGGTTCTTGATCTCGGTGAGGATATGCAGCCAGTGCTTGGCGCCCTCGCCGCCGTCGCCGGCCCACAGGCCGAGGATCTCCCTCCGTCCGTCGGTGGTCACGGCCAGGGCCACATAGATCGGCCGGTTGGCGACCGCCCCGTCACGGATCTTCACGTGGATGGCGTCGATGAAGACCACCGGATAAACGGCATCCAGCGGCCGGCTCTGCCATTCGGCCATGCCCTCGAGAACCTTGTCGCTGATGGTGGAGATGGTCTGGCGGGAGACCTCGGCGCCATAGACCTCGGCCAGGTGCGCCTGGACCTCACCGGTGGTCAGGCCCTTGGCGGCCAGGGAGATGACCATCTCGACGACGCCGGTCAGGCGCTTCTGCCGCTTCTTGACGATCTTCGGCTCGAAGGTGCCGTCCCGGTCGCGGGGCACGGTTACCTCCACCGCTCCGACCTCGGTGAGCACGGTCTTGGAGCATTTGCCATTGCGGGAGTTGCCGCCGTTCTTGCCGACCGAGTCGCGCTTGTCATAGCCGAAGTGGTCGGTGATCTCGCCTCCGAGGGCGGACTCCAGCAGCCGCTTGGTCAGCTGCTGCAGCAGCCCGCCCTCGCCGGTCAGATGCAGACCCTCGGCCTGGGCCCGGCCCACCAACTCGTCGATCAACTGGTCGTCCACAGCCATTACCCGCACAGCCTCCACGGGCTCGACAGCCTCGGATCCGGACACGTTCTCACCGGTCATCGATGCATCTTCCATGATCGGGAGTCACACCGAACGCCTTACAGTCCCCAGCTCCAACCTCGGACTCGACTGGGCGACGTGAAGTGAATTTGAAAAATGTGGTGGCGTGGGCGCCCGGTACGGCCCGGGGGATTTCGCTGCCCCCGGGCCAGCAGCATCGCACTGGAGTGCGTGTAGACACTGGGATCCTGGCCGGCTCCCCTCGGGCTAGATGGGAAACCGGGCGGTCTGCCGGTCACCATCGATCGCCCGTCCGTCTGCCACGATTGCCGTGCTTACAGCCCGAACTGGTTCATCAGATCCGTGCACAGCTCGTCGGCGCTGCTGCGTCCTTCGTCGTCTGCTGCCGCCGGGGAGAGCACGGCGTGCGCGGGTTGGATGTGATGGGGCCGGCGGGCGTACGACGGTGTGCTCTCCCTGCCATGGAGGTCACCCCATGCGGAGGTGAGCGGCGCCAGGGCTCTGGGCTTTTCGGGGGAGATAATCGACGCAGTGAGTTGCAACGTGCTGTCCAAGCGCAGCTTTCTCTGCTGCTCCTGCGCAGTGGCGATGAAGTCGTAGCAGCATGCCGTCACCAGACGCTCGGATACGGGGAGGGCATCGTCTTGGCCTGGAGGTTCCTCGCTGTCGCGGATGAAGGACAGGTTGGCGGCCATCACCACGGTGCCGTCGTAGTGCAGCTCGGTGATGATCTCTCGGTTGATGGGCGACTGAAGGTTGTTGCACACCCAGCGGCGCAGCCCGGGACGCGGGTTGAGCCGGGTTTCCGGTCCCATTCCGACCAGAGGGCCTGGCACCGACGCCTTCGCGTGTAGAACGCGGGCTCGTGTCTCGGCGTTCCCCAGGACCTCCCGTGCCTCATCCCTGCTCATCGGGTAGGCGCCGCGAGGCAGGGGTCGCTGAGGCCGGGAAACCGCGATGAACCATGCCGAGGGCGCGGAGGTGTGCGCGGCGATGGTCTTGGTGGTGAAGTCGATGTGGCGCTGGAGTTCTTCCTCCACCAGACCGACGCGGGCGAAGCGGTCGCGGTAGGCGCGCTCAACCTGGTGCTCTGCCATCCAGGCGGTGTGGTCGTTGTCCCGGTGGGGGACGACCGCGGCCTGCTGTTCCTTGTCGCGCGCTGCGGTGCCGTACACGAAGTGCGGTGCCATCTCGCTGGCCGGTACGTCGACGACCAGGACGGTCTTCGTTTCGCCGGCCAGCTCGAATATGTCGAGGTCCGGCAGGTAGGGCTGGACGTGGTTGCGGATCCACTGGGCGTATTGCTGCCGGTTGACTTCCTGTGGGTCGATGCCCACGAGTTTGGTCGTCTTGTCTTGGACGCCGTAGATGAGCAGCCCGTTACGGGTGTTGGCCATGGCCGCGACGTCCTTGGCGAGTTCGTTCCACCGACCGTCCCTGGGCGGCTGCGGAAGCATCTCCTTCCAGTCCAGATCGTCCGACTCCTCCAGGTTGTCCGCCGCAGCTTGGCAGACCATGTCGAAGGTCAGCGGGCCAGGGGAAGATCCAAGATGCTCGTGCAGTCTCGTCCATACGCGTGCCATGCGCGCAGCGTAGAGGGCATATCGAGCGCTGTCAGAGGCACGCGCTGGTGGGGGGTTCTTCGCGTGGAGGTTCCGGAACCGAACCCGGGCTGGTGTGAGCTTGGCGGTTCGTCCTCCTTCTCCCAGGGACGGCGCAGGTCGGCCGCCAGGGGCCGGGCGAGCCGGAACTGGGTGGGCAGCGATCAGCAGCCAGGTCCGCCCCGGAGCGCTCTTCGGGGCTGTGCGGCACCTGGTCGTGGTACCGCACAGCCGTGGCTGGAGCGTCAGGATGGCAGGCGCCACTGTTGGCCGGTGCTGCCGCTACAGCTCTCGATCACGAGCCGGGTGCCGTTGCTCGTGCCGCCGCCCGACGGGGTGAGGCACTTACCGAAGGCTTTCAGCTCATCGGTGTCCTGGTCGTACGTCCACTGCTGTGAAGGGCTGCCGTCGCAGGTGTAGATCTGCACGCGTGTCCCGTCGGCGCTGGAGTCGCCGCGCACGTCCATGCACTTGCCCGCGGCCATCAGGGTGCCGTTGCCGGGACGCGTCCAGTCCTGCGCGACGGTGCCGTTGCAGTCCCAGATCTGGAGCGGCGTCCCGTCACTGTTGTCGCCCCACTGGATGTCCACGCAGCGGCTGGTCTCGGCGGTCGGGGTGATCGTCCCGGTGCAGCTGAACGGCTTCGGCGTCGGAGCCGGGTGCCGGGTCGGGGTCTTCAGCGGCGCGGCGGCGGTGACCCGATGCAGGGTGCCGTCGCCGTCGCGCACCGCCAGCGGAGGGCCGGAGCGCAGGGTCAGCATCGTGCGCTGCTGTCCGACGGAGATGTCGAAGGTGCTGCCGTGCCACTTCACCCCGTTGACATCGACGCCCGGCAGCTGGGTCGGCAGGAACGGATCGACAGTGACGGCGTCGGTTCCCCAGCGCAACCCGGTGAACCCGTAGAGGAATTCCTGCAGGTAGCCGCCCTGGCCGGTGGTGAAGTTGAACGCTCCGCCCCTGCGGGTCTCGTACCACTGGTTGAACGGGGCGGCCTGGTACGGATCCGCGCTGTAGCGGAGGTAGTCGTAGACCTGGCAGCCCGGTGATCCGAGGGCCGCGCTGTTGATGGCGGCGATCGCGTCCGTCATGGACGGGCCGTTGGGGTCGGTGCGCCCCTTGTAGTAGTCGAGGTCGTTCTGGGCCAGGCTGGGCGACATCGGCACGGCCCAGGGGTATTGCAGGAGGGTGACGTCGGCCTGCTTGACGGTCTGCCCGTTGTAGCCGTCGAACTCGGGGTGAATGTTGTTCTTGGTGTCCACCGGGATCTTCAGGCCGTCGGCGACCTTCTTCCACGCCGGGTCGGCGGTCCGGCCCACCAGGTGCGCGGCGCGGATCGCGATGCGCAGTGACGCCTGTGCGCCGGCGTTGGTGGTCACACTGTTGTCGACCGGGTAGTAGTACTCGTCCGGTCCCATGACGTCGTTGATGTCGTATCCGCCGGAGGAGTCGGGCACGGCGCGGGTGGCCCAGTATTCGGCGATGCCCTTCAGCACCGGCCACGCCTTGTCCCGCAGCCACGCCTTGTCGCCGGTCACCTGATAGTACTGCCACTGCGCCAGGGCGATGTCGGAGTTGATGTGGATCTCGTACGTGCCCCAGGGGTCCGGGGCCGTTTCCTTGCCGGTCAGCCCACTCTCCCAGGCGAACTTGGCGCCCTTGATCGGCTGGCTGGGCGTGGACAGCTTGGCGGCGTTCTCCCGCGCCACGGACAGCGTCTTGTGCCGGTAGGAGTTCGCCCCGGCCGCTATGTCCGGGTACTGGGCCAGCAGCGCCGGGTACATCCAGGTCTCCATGTCCCAGAACACGTGACCGTTGTAACTGTCCGAGGACAGCCCGCCCGGACTGGTGCTCCAGTTGACACCGGCACGCATGCTCGCGAGCAGGTAGAACATGGACGCGCGGATCTGCGCGGTCATGGCGGTGTCACCGGGGATCGAAATGTTCGACTGCCACAGGCGTGCCCACGCCTGGTTGTTGCGGGCGAGCGCTCGCTGGTAGCCGCCCTTGGCGGCGCGGGCTGCGGTGGTGGCGGCGGCCTGCTGCGGGGTCGCGGCCGCGAGCTTCCGGTCGGTGTCGACGTTGGAGGCGATGGCCACGAACTTGGTGATCTTGATCGACTTGCCGGCGCGGACGGGGAAGGCCGTGCTCTGCCCGGCGGTGCCGTCGCTGGTCGCGGCGATCGGCTGGGTGGGCACGGTTCTGCCGTTGACGCGCAGGACGGAGTTCAGCCCGGCGGTGACCAGTTTCCCGTCGGTCACGACGGTTTGGGACAGCGTGCCGGTCCTGCCGTTCACCTGCGACTTGGTGACGAAAGCGTGGTGGAGTCCCCGGCCGTCGAACTCGTCCACGGCGGTGGCTGTCCCGCTCCAGTGCGGCACGACCCGCAGGCTCACCGTGGCCAGATGGCCGTCCGCGCGGTTGGCGTTGACCTCGTAGTCGAAGCTGGTGGTGTCACCCGCGGGTGAGGTCCAGTCGAACGACGTGGCCAGCACACCGGTGCGCAGGTGCAGCGACTGCCGGTAGTTGCGGGTGGTGCCGTCGGTGGCGGGGTCGATCATCGTCGGCGGCTGGGCGTCGCCGCCCGTGCGGCCGAAGCGGAGCGTGGTCCAGGTCGGCAGGCCGGCCCGTTGCTCGTTCTGCTCGGTGCCTTCGGAGTAGAGGCCGGCAAGCTGGGACTGGGTGACGATGGGCGTGCTGCTGTATCCGTGACCTGCCGCGGGCACCCGGGCGGCGAGGTAGCCGTTGCCGACGAACGTCGGTGAGTAGTTCTTCGACGGGTCGTTCGTACTCAGCACCCAGCTGTCGTCGCCTCTGTCCTTGACCGGTTCGGACGCGGGCGAGGCCGGCACCACGGCCGTGCCCAGGAGCAGGCAGCCGAGGGCCAGCCTGATGGACGTTCTCCTCCAGCTCTTCCGTGCGCGGGCGGGCGGAAGGACGGCCGCCCACGGCACGGTGGACGCCACAGCCGTTAAGCGGCCCCAGGCCGACCTTCGGCGTGAGGTACCGAGCCTCACTCCTACGTCGCCCAAGGCCTCGCCGTACTCCTTCATGGGAACGCCACCTCCTCGTGGTGGGAACGCGTGGCTGTGTCACGACGGCCTGGCGATGCCGCTCGCGGAGCGACATGGCGGCCTATGAGGCAGACCACGGGGGAGAGTTGTGGGACGGGGGTTGCCGTGCAGGTCAGCTGATCGTGGCGGCGAAGAGGCGCAGGTTCTGGTTGTCGGGCAGGGCGAAACCTCAGCGCTCCGGCCGCCACCGGTGAGCCGGCCAGGCATCTGAAGGGCTTCAAGAAGGTCTCCTGCGGCCCGGCCAGACCAAGAGGGTGACGTTCGACATCAACGTGCGTGACGCGTGCGACGAACGAGTTCCACCGCGGCATGCCCGGGGCGACACGCTCGAGGCCGAGCGGGCTTCGGCCGCGGCTCGAACGGCGACTGGTCGGGGTCGGCTGTCATGGCGGCAGAAACGTGTTCGGCCCCCCGTCACAGCGATGAGGCACCGCAGCTCCTTGAACCGTGGCAGCGTGGCGGATGTCATGGCCGGCTGAGGGTGAAACGGGCGCGCAGCAGGTCGTCGGCGCGCGGGGCTGTACCGGTGGCAATGGACTCCAGCGGATGGCGAAGCGTTCATCGCGCACCTGCGTAGCGGCGCCAATCCGATCCGTATGTCGACGGCGCGGACGTACGAGGTGACGATCACCTTGTTCGTGGAGTACCTGCTGGACCGCCGGTACGGATGGGTGGACACCTGCCGAGAGCGGTTCGGGCAGACACCTCAGGTCGTCTTCCATGAAGCCAACTCGGTGGTGCACACGCTGGACTACGAGGGCGACCCTCGGCGTAGGCCGCTGACCTACGACGAGGTCCAGGCCCTGTTCGACGCAGCCGATGCCCGGCCGGCCCAGATCCACGGACACGGGCGAAAGGGGACGCTGACCGCGCTGCGCGACGCCGCGGTGCTGAAGACGATCTACGCCTACGGAACCCGGCGCACCGAGTCCTCCATGGTCGACCTGGTGGACCTACGACGGCATCGGAAGAGCCCGCAGTTCGGACAGTTCGGCTCGCTGGCGGTGCGGTACGGGAAGTCCTCCAAGGGGGCACCGCCGAAGCGGCGGACCGTGCTGCTGGTGCCGGAGATGGACTGGGTGGTCGACGTCCTGGGCGAGTGGGTGCATGAGGTGCGTCCCCGGCTGGCGCCTGGTCGGCATCCGGCATTGTGGGTGACCGAGCTGGGGACTGTAAGGCGTTCGGTGTAACTCCCGATCATGGAAGATGCATCGATGACCAGTGAGAACGTGTCCGGATCCGAGGCTGTCGAGCCCGTGGAGGCTGTGCGGGTAATGGCTGTGGACGACCAGTTGATCGACGAGCTGGTGGGCCGGGCCCAGGCCGAGGGTCTGCATCTGACCGGCGAGGGCGGGCTGCTGCAGCAGCTGACCAAGCGGCTGCTGGAGTCCGCCCTCGAAGGCGAGATCACCGACCACCTCGGCTATGACAAGCACGACTCGGTCGGCAAGAACGGCGGCAACTCCCGCAACGGCAAACGCTCCAAGACCGTGCTCACCGAGGTCGGAGCGGTGGAGATAACCGTGCCCCGCGACCGGGACGGCACCTTCGAGCCGAAGATCGTCAAGAAGCGGCAGAAGCGCCTGACCGGCGTCGTCGAGATGGTCATCTCCCTGGCCGCCAAGGGCCTGACCACCGGTGAGGTCACCCGCAACGAAGTCCTCATCGCCGAGGCCGTCGAAGCGCCGGCCGTGGGACCGAGGTGCCGGCTCACCGGCGGCAGCTGGTGGTCGTACTACGACCAGATGACGGTGACCTCGGCCTCCGGATTGGACATCGACCACATGGTGCCCCTGGCCGAAGCCTGGGACAGCGGCGCCTCCGCCTGGACCGCGCAGCGCCGCGAGGCCTACGCCAACGACCAGGGCCAGGAGGCGTCGCTCGTCGCGGTCACCGCCCGCTCCAACCGCAGCAAGTCCGACCAGGATCCGGCCCAGTGGATGCCCCGGCCGCAGATGTCCACTGCCGGTACGCCGCCGAATGGACCGCCACGAAACTCCGCTGGAACCTCACCGTCGACGACACCGAACACGCCGCCCTGAACGATCTCGCCGCCGTATGCCCCGGCCAGACCGTCACCTACACACCCGCCCTGTGAAAGGCCCCGCCACTGCCCGGCCGCCCAGGACGATGAAGGCCTCACGGGGTGACATCGCCGGAGGCCGGGCCAACGGGCTGGATCCACGGTGACTACCTGGAGGACCACCTCGGGCCGACGGCACAGACCGCACCGACCGCACCGACCGCACCAGCCCGGACAGGAAGGCACCCCGTGAACACCAAGCACACCGCCGCGAAGACCACCGCCGTGACGACCGCCGCCGTACTGACGCTCCTGGCGACACTGTTCTCGTCGCCCGCTGCCGCCGCACCACCCCAGGGCGACTTCACCGCCACCGGCGTGCGGATCCACAGCAGTTACAGCACCACCTCGTCCGTCAAGGGGCACGGCAACCCCGGCGACGGGTACACCTGGATGGGCGGGCAGAGCAACGCGGAAGCGGTGCCCTGCCCGGACGGCAGCGTCAAGGACCACTGGACATACGGGCACAACAACCGCACCGGAATCGAAGGCTACGTATCCGACTGCTTCATCAGGGAGCACTGACCAGGACAGCCGCTGACCCGCCCCCTCGGACCAGGGCCTCCCCCACGCCCGGTGCAGATAGGGTCGCAGCTGCCGACGGCCAGACCGGCTTCGCCGTCCAGTAGCAGCTCGCCGCGGTACGCGATCGCCCCGGCAGACCGTACGACACGAGAGCCCAGCGAGCCCGGCCGGCTGCGCTGCTTCCTGGACCTGGGCCAGGAGCCTGACGCGTCGGTGCGCTGCGAGCCCCGGCTCGGCGCGCCAGCTTCGCTCTCGCCGGATTCCCCCGGTGAGAGCGTCCGGTCCGGGGGCTGGCCCGGAGCCGCTCAGCACATATGCGGGGCGAGCGAGGCGCTCGTAGGCTGGGGGTGCTCGGGGTCACCGCGGAGGTCCGTCATGCCCCGAACCGTGTGGTCAGGTGCGATCAGCTTTGGGCTCGTCACCGTGCCGATCAACGTGCAGTCCGCGACCGAGGACCACAGCTTCCGCTTCCACCAGTACCACCTGGAGGACATGGGGCGGGTGCGGGTGCGCAAGTACTGCGAGATCGAGGACCGCGAGGTCGACCAGGGCGAGATCGGCAAGGGCTAGCAGCTGACCAAAGAACAGGTCATCCCGATCAGCGATGAGGAGCTGCGGGAGTTGCCGCTGCCGACGGCGAAGGCGATCGAGATCGTCGCGTTCGTGCCGCTGGACTCCGTGGACCCTCTGAAGATCGGTGAGGGCCACTACCTGGCGCCGAGCGGGCAGGTCGCCGCGAAGCCGTACAAGCTGCTGCGCATGGCCCTGGCCCGCTCCAGCAAGGTAGCCGTCGCGAAGTACGCCTGGAGCGGCAGGGAGAGGTTGGGCCTGCTGCGGGTACGCGAGGACGTCATCGTGTTGCACGCGATGCGGTGGCCTGACGAGATCAGGTCGCCGGAAGAACTGCTTCCGCCGCCGGTCGAGCTGAGCGAGGACGAGATCGACGGCGCGCTCGCGCTCATGGACAACATGACCCGCGAGGATCTTGAGGGTGAGGACTTCCAGGACTCCTACACCGAAGCCCTCGGGCAGATCATCGAGGCCAAGCGGGAGCATCGCGAGCCGCCGACGCTGGCCGAGCCGGAGTCGCAGCCTGGGCAGATCGTCGATCTGATGGCCGCCCTGAACGAGTCCGTGCAGCAGTCCCCCTGCCTGCCATCGCCGCTGCCTCAGCCCGCTGGCACAGCGATACGTGGTGGAACAGCCCATTGGCTTCGTTCATTTCTTTTGGTTCTGGCTCAGGTTGTGTGATCTCGTCGCGCTGAGTGAACAGTCTTAGAGGCCATCTCATTTGGTAGATAGGCTGTTGACCGTGGCGGGGATTGTTGAGCGGCTGGTGCCGGACGAGCTGTGGGAGCTGTTCCAGCGGGTGGTGCCGGAGGCGCCGTCGCGGCCTCAAGGTGGTGGCCGGCGTCGCCACGGCGATCGGGAGGTTCTGGCTGCGATCGTGTTCGTGGCCACGTCCGGCTGCACGTGGCAGCAGCTGCCCGCGGCATCATTCGGCCCGTCCGGTGCGACAGCCCACCGCAGGTTCACCGAGTGGACGAAGGCACGGGTCTGGGCCAAGCTCCACCGCCTGGTCCTCGACGAACTGGGAGCCCGCGGCGACCTGGACTGGTCGCGTTGCGCGATCGACTCGGTGAACATGCGGGCCTTGAAAAGGGGGACCTGACGGGTCCGAATCCTGTGGACCGGGGCAAGTACGGCTCGAAGATCCACCTGATCACCGAGCGGACCGGTCTGCCCCTGTCCGTCGGGATCTCCGGCGCCAACGTACACGACAGCCAGGCCCTGATCCCGCTCGTGAAGGGCATACCGCCCATCCGGTCCCGCCGAGGTCCTCGCCGACGCAAGCCCGGCAAGCTCCACGCCGACAAGGGCTATGACTATCACCACCTGCGGCAATGGCTGTCCCAGCACGGCATCCGACACCGCATCGCCCGCAAGGGCGTCGAGACCTCACAGCGACTTGGGCGGCACCGTTGGACCATCGAACGGACCATGGCCTGGCTCGCTAGCTGCCGCCGGCTCCACCGCCGCTACGAGCGCAAGGCCGAGCACTTCCTCGCCTTCACGAGCCTCGCCTGCACCCTCATCTGCTACCGCCACATGAGCTCCTGAACACACGCCGCAGACAATGCCGCATGCAGGAGTATGGCCAGATGATCAGATCCGAGCAGATCCAGAACGCAGCCCTTCTCTGGCAGGAACACCGCGATGCCGAGTTCCCCGCCAACCTACGAGGCGTCGAAGTGGAAGACATTGACATGGTGCTGCTCGATGCGGACACCGCAGGATGCGCCTCCACGTGGATCAACAACGGCGGCACCCTCGATCCACAACGCAGGCGCATCCTCCAAAGCTGTGTCGAAGACTTGGGCCGAGTGATTCCGCAGATCAGCGACCCATCAGGCCATCAGTACTACCAGCGCTTGCACCAACTTGCCCTGCTCATTTCGGGTGCCGTCGACGCCAAATGAGATGGCCTCTTAGTGGATAGAATCAGGGCGCTGGGTACGGGTTGCTCGTATGATCGCGGGCGGGACGGGGCTCGTAGCGCAGCGGTTGTCGCGCTTTCACCGCATGTGGGAGGACGCCGGTTCGAATCCGGCCAGCCCCATCCCACTCGGACTCATGCCAGTACGACGCGCTTCCGCAGGAGCTGGAAACCTGCGCGTCCGAACATCTGCCGCTTGAGCATCTTGATGCGGTTGACGTGGCCCTCGATGACGCCCGAGTTCCAGGGGAGGGTGAGACCGGCCATGACGGCGTCACGGTCGCGGTCGATTCCCGCGGCGAGGGTGTGGAGGCTGGGGAGGTCGTCTTGTCTCACGGCGGTGAGCCAGTCCGGTAGGTACTCGCCCAGGCGCTCGGTGAGCATGATCGCGGAGGACCGGACGTGCCTGGTGAGTGCGTCGATTTCGGGGCAGTTGGGGCTCTGGCTCAACTTCTGTGACGCGTCCCCGTGAGCCGGGTTGTCGTGAACGTTCGGGGAAAGGCGAGAAGGGGACCAGCCGAAGGGGACGGGAGGACCTCATGCAAGGTGGCATGACGCCGCTGAGGAATCGATACCTCGCTGCGTGCTTCATCGTGGTCATGTACCTGCTGGTTGGCGCCCTGTTGGTCGGCTTGCTCGCTGCGGCGCTCTCGCTCAGCGGCGTGTGGTCAGGAGCAGCAGCTCTCATGGGCGGGGCCCTCGGGGCCGGCTTCGGCGTGTGGCGTCTTCGACGGAAGCCCGAGGATGAACGCGCCGACGACCACATCTACTAGGCACGGGGCCGTCGCTGAACGTGCGCCCGCGTCACACAACTCGTGCCAGAGCCACGACCCGTGAACAAAGCCAGAGCGGGGAGTGCTCGGCGCCAACCTGGCCTCGACTCCCCGCACCGGCCGCACCCTGGGAGCCGGCTGCCGCGAAGACGGGGACTTGCCCAGCAGCGACTGACCTTGCGGCGCCTCCGGCCTGTATTGCCTGGTCAAGGTTGTGAATTCAGCCGGTCAGGAGCGTTTTGCTGCCAACAGTGGGGAAGCGGTCCGCCTCCTGGAGCCTCTTGGGCTACACAAGTTGGTGAACGTGCCTGATGGGGGAGGGCTGGCCTGGTGTTGGTGACGATCAACGTGGCTGTGCTGCTGGCGGTCATCATCATCCTGCGGCTGCGGCGGACTACGCATGCGCGCAGCCGGAACGACGAGAAGCTGACCGTTGTCATCGTGCTGGTCTTCGGGGTGTTGATCGCGCCGACAGCGTTCGGTCAGGGAATCCTGGACGTTGTCGTTCAGGTGGTGCAGGGCGTTTCCCAGTCCGGCCGCTGAACGCTCACGGCCAGGGCCTCACAGCGACGGATGGCAGCCCACGCTGGGCCTGTCGCCAGCCTTGTGCGCCCGGTTCTCGGCGTAGGTCCAGGAGGACGCAGTCGTACGCCGGGCTGATCCCGGTCCGCACCAACCGCTACTCGGTGCCGATCCGGCTGATCGGCAAGCGGGTGCGGGTCGTCCTGCACGCCTCTCACCTGGTGGTTTACGACCAGAACGTGGAAGTGGCCCGGCACGAGCGGCTGATCGCCAAGGGCGCCGTCCGCCTGGATCTGGATCACTACCTGGAGGTCCTGGTCCGCAAGCCCGGCGCGTTTCCCGGCTCCACCGCCCTCGAGCAGGCCCGCTCAGCGGGCAGGTTCACCCCCGTCCACGATGCCTGGTGGGCTCAGGCTCAGAAGGTCCACGGCGAGCGGGACGGCACCCGGGCCCTGATCGAGGTCCTGCTGCTGGGCCGGCACCTGCCGCACGAGCACATGGAGATGCCCCGCGTCTGGATAGTGTCCCGCCAGGCTTCCGTGTTCCGGCCGAACCACTCCGGCAGTCCGCAAGGCTCAGCCACGGCGTCCCAGAAATCATCGAGCGTCTCGATCGGCCTACCTCGCAGGTCAACCACCAGTTCGGACTCAATCCTCTTGGCCATCACGACAGAGTAATCGGCCATCTTCCAAGGCGTCAGAGCTCCGAAGAGACAGGCCTGGCCCTCGCGGAGCGGGTTCATATGGGCGATCAACGAGTGCGGCAGGCCACAGGCACCCTTCAGAGCAGACTCTTTCTGCACCTCGGGGACGTGCACATACACGGCCACGCCGCCCTCGAACCGGCGGCGGCACCGGCCGCCCGCCGAGCCTGACCGAAGCTGGAGGCCAGAGCGTTTCCCCGCTGCTCCCAGTCCCGCCGCCAGCCACCCTGACAGCGGGCCCGGCGTGGTCCCGGTCGTACCAGGGCAGCCGTAGGGCCAGACCGGGTACATCTTGTCCGGGTGTGCCAGCATCGGCTTGTTGGCACGGAAGATCTCCGGGCATGCGGTGCTGGTTCCGCACTCGGACCTGGCGATGGTCGAGAAAGCGTCGCCGGGCTTGACGGTGACGAATCGGGCGGCCTCGGCGACGGGGCCGCTGACGGTGATCTGGTCGTCGACGGTCGCCACGCCTGCCGCCTCGAGGTCGCACCCGCGGCCGTTCCGCTCCGGCCCGAGGACTGACCGTCCCCGGCCCTTGGAGCCCGAGTCCGGCATCCGTACGACGGTCAGGTCGCGGTCGACAGAGGCGCTCCGGGCTCCGGTTGAGTGGCGGCGGTGGGAGTCGTGCGCACCGTCAGGGTTGGGCAGCATCCGCCAGGGGGATCCTGTGTCCCGCGGGCCGCTGACTGACGCCGAACCCCTGTGGTGTAGCGGCCGTTGTTCGAGAGCCGGAGAGACTTCAGGGATGGAGTTGGTGCACGGTGGAACGACGCATGCCGGTGGCAACGCACTGGGGCAGTTTCGTAGCCGTGGTCGATTCGGGTCAGCTGGTGCGCATTGAGCCCCGGGGTGATGACCCCGCGCCGTCGCCGATCGGCCCGGGCATGGTGACGGCTGCTGAGGACAGTGCGCGTGTGCTGCGACCCGCGGTGCGCAAAGGGTGGCTCCATGGCTTGCCGCGCGCCGATGAAACGGCCAGAGGTGCGGACGCCTTCGTAGAAGTCAGCTGGGACGACGCGCTCACGCTGGTGAGCGAGGAATTGCGCCGAGTGCGCGCACAGCACGGGGACAGCGCGGTGTTCGGCGGCTCGTACGGCTGGGCCAGTGCGGGCGGCTTCCACAATGCGCAGGGTCAGCTCCAGCGGTTCCTGGCGTTGGGCGGGGGCTACACCGACTCGCGCAACACGTACAGCACCGCCGCTCTTGAGGTCATCCTTCCGCATGTGATCGGCGGGGCTCCGTGGAGCTACCAGTCCCGGATGCCGATGTGGGACGAGATCGCCGAGAGCTGTGAGCTCGTGGTGGCGTTCGGAGGGCTGGCCCTGAAGAACAGCCAGATCAACCCTGGCGGGCTGGCCCGGCACCAGACGCGGGACCTGCAGCGGAAGTGCCGCGAGGCCGGGGTGCGGTTCGTGAACGTCAGCCCGATCCGCAGCGACACCGCCGATTTTCTCGACGCCGAGTGGCTGCCGGTCATCCCGAATTCCGACACGGCCTTGATGCTCGGCATCGCGCACACGATGCTGGTCAACGACTGGTACGACGAGGACTTCCTCACTCGCTGCTGCGTGGGGTTCGACCGCTTCGCCTCCTACCTGACCGGCGACGTGGACGGCGTCGTCAAGGACGCCGACTGGGCCGCGAGGATCACGGGCATCAGCCGCGACACGATCCCAGATCTCGCCCGCCGCCTGTTCACACAGCGTTCCCTCATCATGGTCAACTACGCCATCCAGCGGGCAGACCACGGTGAGCAGCCGATCTGGATGTCGGTGGTGCTGGCGGCCATGGCGGGTTCGCTGGGGCGGCCCGGCTGCGGTTGGGGCGCGGGCTACGCAACGATGGACGCGACCGGTGTTGCCCCGGGCCGCCCGTCCGTGGCGTCGATGCCGCGGGTGGCGAACCCTGTTGCGGACTTCATTCCGGTCGCCCGGATCGCCGACACCCTGCTGGAACCGGGTGCGACCATCGACTACGACGGTCAGCGCTTGACCCTGCCGGACCTGCGCCTGATCTACTGGTGCGGAGGAAACCCCTTCCACCACCACCAGGACCTCCACCGCCTCACCCGAGCCTGGCAGCGCCCGGAGACGGTGGTGGTCCATGAAGCCTGGTGGAACACCACGGCGAAGTTCGCCGACATCGTGCTTCCCGTCGCGACCAGCCTGGAGCGTGACGACTTCGCCGCAGGGTTCTCCGACCCTCACCTCCTCGCGATGCCGAAGGTCCGCGAGCCGGCCGGCGAGGCACGCACCGACCACCAGATCTTCGCCGCCTTGGCTGCCCGGCTCGGCTATGAGCGCGAGTTCACCCAGGCGCGTTCCGAGATCGAATGGGTCCGGCACCTGTACGTTCAGACCCGCGCGAATCTCGGCGACGACGCGGGCCTGCCAGATTTCGACGACTTCTGGCAACGCGCCTGCGGTGTCGAACTGCCGGCACTCAGCGGGCCGTTTCCCGGCAGCTTCGAGGCACTGCGCTCCGATCCACAGCGCTTCCCCCTGACGACGCCGTCGGGCAGGATCGAGATCTTCTCCGAGGAGATCGACTCGTTCGGCTACGACGACTGCGCCGGACATCCGACGTGGTTCGAACCTGTGGAGTGGCTTCGCGCCGACCTGGCGGACCGCTTCCCGCTGCACCTGATCTCGAATCAGCCTGCCTCACGCCTGCACAGCCAATACGACAACGGTGGCCACAGCCTCAAATCAAAGATCCACGGCCGCGAGCCTGTAACGATCAATCCGCAAGATGCGGCATCACGCAGAATCGAGAACGGCATGATCGTGCGTGTCTTCAACGACCGAGGCAGCTGCCTGGCGGGCGCGATCCTGTCGGACGCCGTGATGCCCGGCGTCATCCAGCTGTCCACCGGAGCGTGGTGGGATCCGGCCCAGCCGGGCCGGAGCGGCACCTTGGACCGCCACGGCAACCCGAACACCCTCACCGGGGACCGCGGGTGCTCGCGTCTGTCCCAGGGACCCAGTGCGCACAGTGCTCTCGTCAATGTCGAGGTCTACGACGGGCCGGTCGAGGAGGTACTCGCTTTCACACCACCACACCTCGAACACTGAAACGAAGCCAACTCAACGGTATGCCGTGTTCACCCTCGTCAGGCGCCAGGTCGGCAGGTCCGACCCGTGCCCAGCCTCCACTCGGACCTTTGCGTCGCCGTAACTGCGTGAATACGGTACGCAGTCATGACTGCACTTCAAGACCTCAAGTACGGCCAGTGGTTCAGGGGCGCCGATGTCGATGGCGACGGGTTCATTACCCAGCACGACGTCCGCAAGATGAGCGAGCGCTACATCAGCGCCCGCGAGACCACGCCTGATGCCGAGACCGTCCGTCGGCTCATCGAGGGGATGGACCAGTTCTGGTCGAACGTCATCGCCCCGATGGATCAGGACGGTGACGGGAAGGTCGATGTGCGGGAGATGACCGAAGGCTTCAAGAGTGTCCTGACCGACCGCGCGTTCTACCCGCACCAGATTGCGCCGGTCACCAACTGCTTCTTCGACCTCGTCGACCTCAACGGAGACGGCAAGATCGACCAGGCCGAGTTCCAGCAGATGTTCAGCTCGGTCGCCGCCGTCCCTGGCGAGGACTGCGCCGCCGTCTTCGCCGCTCTGGACCTCGATGGTTCCGGCGGACTGAGCCGTGACGAGTTCCACCAGGCACTCGAAGAGTTCTTCTATGGCAACGACCCCGACGCTCCCGCCAACCACATCTTCGGCAAGGTCACCGCCTGATAGTCCCCGGATGTGCCCCTGGCCCAGCGCTCAGCTTGTTCTTTAACCTGAGCGCAGTCGGGCACGCAGAACTGCCGCACCGTCCCCTTCAAGGTCCTCGTAGGCCGCTGCGCGGCCTGCCATCCCCATCACCAGCGAGAGCGTCGGCCCCCGCAGCAGATCCCCCGAGCCGGTGGTGAACGGTCCGTCGGTGGCCTCGAGCCGCAACCCCGCGATTGCAGTGTTGCTCGCGACGGTGAAATCGCGGCTGGCGAAGAACCGGGCCACGGCAGTGGTGGTGGCCACCGGGGGTGTCCGCACAAGGCCCAATGGCCGACGGATGTCCTCGCTGTGGACGACTATTTCGCCCAGCCAGGCCGCAGAATGTCCTGTCGGCCCGGCGGGCCCGGTGACAACTTCGCGAAATCGCCGCAAGGTCTCTTCAGGTGTAGCACCACGGTGCTTTGCGAGTCGTCGGTCGTTGTGCAGATCGGGGTTGAACCGCGCGGCCAGCATGCTCAGCAGCCAGCGCCACATCCTCGTGCTGGCACCTGCCGTCAGATGGGCTACGACCTCCTCCACGGTCCAGCGTTCACACAGCGATGCTTTCGCCCACTGTTTCTCGCTGAGCTCGGCGAGGTCTTGAGCGAGCGCCAACCGCTCGACGTGGATCGCCCGTTCCAGAGCTTTCCGAGCTTCCAGAACGTGTGGTGTAGCCATAGGGCATCCTCCAGAGAGCGGGTGTCCTCCATCAGACTCCTATCGCCGCCCAAACTCATCGGCTGCCCCCGCGTAGCGGGTCCCTGTTCGACCTGCGAGTGTCGAAACGTCCTCGAACAAAGCCGCTCACCTGGGCATCCTCCTGACGCTGCGGCGCCTTCGTCTGATCATGTACTCCGATCAAGGTGCGCTGAACGAGACGAAGGCCGTGAGGGTGCGTCTGCTGCCTGAAGCTGCGGTAGGAGAAGCGTCATGCTTCCGGGACGAGTTATACGCGTGTCTGACAGGACGTGGTGATGAGTTCTTTGCGCTGGCGGACGCGGTGCTGTGCGCGCCCGGCGCGGTGCGCTCGGCAGTCGAGCTGACGCTCCTGCCCGAACACCGCCGTGGATACGGTGCGATGTACGACGGCCTCAACCAGGGCCGGATTGACACCGACGGGCTGCGGTCGTCGCTGGCTGGCCTGTCGCTGCCCCGCTTCCCGGACGGGCGCCTGGTCCTGGCCGTCGATGTGTCGCCGTGGCTGCGATCGGACGCGCCGTGCTCGCCGGACCGCCTGTTCTGCCACCTTTACGGGCGGGCGAAGACGGCCTCGCAGCTCGTCCCCGGCTGGCCGCACTCGTTCGTCGCCGTGCTGGAGATGGGCGCCACCTCGTAGACGCAGATACTGGACGCGGTCCGTCTGGGACCGGCCGATGACGCCACCGCGGTTACCGCCGCCCAGCTCCGCGGCGTTCCCGAACGGCTCGTCGCGGCGGGGCAGTGGGCGCCGGGCGAACCGGACATCGTCATCGTGGCGGACGCCGGATACGACGTGGCCCGTCTGGCCTTGGTGTTGCGGGATCTGCCCGTTGAGCTGGCCGGCCGTGCTCGCGGTGACCGTGTGATGTGGCTGCCGAAACCGCCGCGCGTCTACGACCCGAAGGGCGGCCGCCCGCCGAAGCACGGCCCGGAGTTCCGCTTCACCAAGCCCCAGACCTGGCCCGAGCCCGCCGTCACACCCGCACCGCCACCACGAACTACGGCTAGGCGACGGCGCAGGCGTGGGACCGGGTCCACCCGCGTCTGACCCATCGGGCCGTCTGACTGGACCACGAGGGCGAACTCCCGCTGATCGAGGGCACGCTGATCCGGCTGGAGGTTGAGCACCAGTCGCAGGACGGGGCGGCCCCGGCGGTGTGGTTGTGGTCCTCGACGACCGGCACCGACGACGCCGACGTCAACCGGGCCTGGCAGGCATGGCTTTGTCGGTGGAACCTGACACCACTTGTCGCTCAGGGCCGAGAACACCCTGATTGGCCGAAGGGCGCGATGTCTGTGAGTTCTGGCAACGCTGAAGGGGTTGCGGTGGGAGCATGGACGTGCTCTGCGGGATGAGGCTGCGATAGCGCCACCGAAGTCCAAGGTCGACTTGTACGCGGCGATCCGCCGTGAGGTCCGGGCAGGGATGTCGTACCGGGCCTTGATGCCTGAGTACGGAGTCGGATTCCGCACGGTGAAGGCCGCGTTGGAGTCGGTCTGGCCGGAGCCGCGGAAGAAGCCGCGGCCGCGCGGGCCCCGCCTGGATGCCTACAAGCCGTTGATCGACCAGATGCTCCGGACGGATCTGGATGCTCCGTGCAAGCAGCGTCACACGGTCAAGCGGATCTTCGACCAGCTCCTGAACGTGCACGGGGCGGAGGCGGTGACCTATCAGATGGTGCGGGCCCATGTCGCCGACCGGCGGCCCCAGATGGCCGGTGAGCAGGTCACCTGCTTTCGTGTTCGCGATGCGCCTGTCGCATTCGGGTAAGGCCGTGCACCGCGTCTTCGCCTCCTGCGGCCAGGAGGCGTTCCTCGAGGGCCACGTCCACGCTCTCAGCGTGCTGGGCGGAGTGCCGACCGGCAAAATCCGTTATGACAACCTCCGCTCCGCGGTCTCCCGGGTGCTGAGCTCGCGCTCCCGCGTTAGAACGAGCGGTGGACCGCGTTTCGGTCGCACTTCGGCATCGATGCTGCGTATTGCCTGCCCGGCATCGAGGGCGCCCACGAGAAGGGCTGGGTGGAGGGGCAGATCGGCTGGTTCCGCCGCAATCACATGGTCCCCGTCCCCCAGGTTGCCTCCCTCGCCGAGCTCAACGCGATGATCGAGCAGTGGGATGAGGAGGACGAACGGGCCGGATCGGCTCCCGGCCACGGCCGGTGCGCGAGTAATTCACCGTCGAACGTCCGGTGCTGCAGCCGTTACCGGACGACCCCCTCGAGACGGGACGGCTGTTCAGCCTTCGGGTGGACCGCTTCAGTCAGATCAGTGTCCGCACCAATCGCTACTCGGTGCCGGTGCGGCTGATCGGGCGGATGGTGAGGGCGATGCTGCACGCGTCCGAACTTGTGGTCTACGACGGTCAGCAGGAGGTCGCCCGCCATGAACGGCTGATCGCCAAGGGGAAGGCCCGACTGGATCTGGACCACTACCTGGACGCCCCTGGTCCGCAAGCCCGGAGCGTTTCCCGGGGCCAACGCTCTCGAACAGGCGCGTTCCGCAGGGAAGTTCACGCCGGTCCATGACGCCTGGTGGGAGGCGGCGAAAGCTGCCCATGGCGAGCGGGACGGCACTCGCACCCTGATCGAGGTCCTGCTGATGGGCCGCCACGTCTGGCACGAACACCTGGCCGCCGGACTTGCCTCCGAGCTCAGGGCCGGCGCCCTGACTGCCGACGCGGTCGCTCTGGAAGCCAGGAAGGCGGCTGAAGCCGATGAGGTCGCGGATCCGGTTGCCTCTGCAGAGCCGGAACGGACGAACGTGACCTCGCTGACCGAACGGCGGCTGGCCCAGCTGCCACCCGACACCTGGCCGCCGCCCTCGGTCGCGGCCTACGACCAGCTGTTGCGAGACCGGCAGCCGATCGACCGCCCCGCCATCCAGGGAGAGATGCCGTGACACTCAAACGTCACCGCGGGCTGACTGAAAGGCCGTGACCGCTGCCCTCGACCAGGCATGTCGAATGCTCCGGCTGCCCACCATCCGCGCGCAGTTCCCCGAGCTGACCGAGGCCGCCGCCCGGGACCAGATGTCCTATCGCGGGTTCCTCGCCGAACGGCTGATGGCCGAGTGCGACGACCGTGCCCGCCGCCGCTCCGAACGGCGCATCAAGGCGGCGCAGTTCCCGCGGGAGAAGTCGCTGCGGGCCTTCGACTTCGACACCAACTCGAACATCGACGCAGCGGTCATCCACACCCTGGCGACCTGCGAATGGGTCAAGAAAGGACTGCCGCTCTGCCTGATCGGCGACTCCGGCACCGCAAGTCCCATCTCCTGATCGCGCTCGGCGCCGAGGCTGCCATGGCCGGTTTCCGCGTCCGCTACACACTCGCCACCAAGCTGGTCAACGAGCTGGTCGAGGCCGCAGACGAGAAGATCCTGACCAAGACCATCGCCCGCTACGGACGCGTCGATCTCCTCTGCATAGACGAACTCGGCTACATGGAACTCGACCGCAGGGGCGCTGAAATGCTGTTCCAGGTGCTGACGGAGTGGGAGGAGAAGAACAGCGTCGCCATCGCCTCCAACGAGTCGTTTGGCGGGTGGACGAAAACCTTCACCGACCCGCGGCTTTGCGCGGCCATCGTCGACCGCCTCACCTTCGGCGGCGACATCATCGAGACCGGCACCGACTCCTACCGGCTCGCCAGCACCCGGGCCGCCCGGGCGCAGAACGCAGCCTCAGGCTGACCCGTCCGAGCCCCAAAACCGGCCAGAGAGTGCATGCACCGCTACTCGTGCCACGACCGAGTGCGCGTGCGCTGAACACGCTAAGCCGGGCGGGGGAGCGAGTTGAGGCCGTCGATCGCGATGTCGGTGGCCCTTTGAACGGCTTGATAGGTCTGCTCCGGCCGGTTGCCCCGCTTTTGGCATGCGGCGACGACGACCTTGATCGCCCCGACCAGCGAGCCCACCGCCGCGGCTGCCTCGACGAGGTCCAGCTCCGGGCAAGCCAGGTGGAGCGCTTCGGTCAGCTGCAGCTGGATGTCGAACAGCAGGTGCAGTTCGCGCGCCTGAAGTGCCGGGACTGACGCGATCAGCCGGGTCCGAGCCGGGCCGACCTTCCGCGCCAACTCCGAGTCCGTGTCCGCGAAAACACTTTGGTCGATGACGCGTCGCAGCAGGTCGGCCACCGGTTCGCCGGGCTGCCGTTCTCCGATGATCTCGACCGCGCGCTCCAGCCGCGACCTGTCGTCGAAGAAGACGATGTCGTCCTTGCTGTCGAAGTAGCTGAAGAAGGTCCGTGTCGCGATGTCTGCGGTGGCCGCGATCTCCGCCACGGTTGTCTGGTCGTAGCCCTTCTCGGCGAACAATCGCAGGGCGCCTTCGATGAGCGCTTGCCTCGTGCGCATTTTCTTCCGCTGGCGCAGCCCTGGGTCGCTGGTCACGACAGCACCTTACCGCACGCGATGTAATTTTGCATTCGTTGACGTTTTGCATCGAGTGCTGTTTTATCGGGAGGTCCGTACCGACCGAGGAGCGGCCGATGGAGAGCACATCCCCGGCAATGGTCATGCCCACGGCCCGCCAGAACCCCTTCGACCCGCCCGAGGAGCTGCGCCGCCGGCAGGGACTCGGCCCAATCCATCGGATGACCTACGTCGACGGCGGTCAGGGGTGGTTGGTGACCGGCTATGCCACAGCGCGGGCGATCCTGGCAGATCCCCGATTCAGCGTTCGCCCGGACCAGATGCGCTCACCGATTGCCCAGCCGACACGGATGCCCGTGCCGCCCGGATTCCTCCTCCGCATGGACCCGCCCGAGCACGACCACTATCGGCGGTTGCTCACCGGTGACTTCACGATGCGCCGGATAAAGCTCCTCGAACCGGAGATCGAAGCGATCGTCCATGACCAGTTGAACGTGATGGAGCTCGCCGGGGGACCGGCCGACCTGTTCAAGGCATTCGCGCTGCCGATCCCGTCACAGGTGATCGGCGAACTGCTCGGGGTGCCCTACTCCGACAGGGAGGGCTTCCAGCGGAACGCCGCCACCCTATGGAACATCGCCCTCACACCGGAAAACCGGCAAGAGGCGGTCAGGGAGCTCATGGCATATCTACGGGACCTGCTGCGCCACAAGCGTTCCTGGCCGGAGGAAGATGTGCTCAGCGGGCTCGCTGCGCACAAAGGACTTACTGCGGACGAGAGGGCCGGACTGGCGATTCTGCTCCTGATCACCGGGCATGAGACAACGACGAACATGCTTGCGCTAGGCACTTTCGCTCTGCTGGCCAACCCCGCACAGTTAGCCCAGGTCCGCGACAAGGAGGAAGACGCCCCTGCGGTGGTCGAGGAGCTGCTGCGTTACCTCACGATCATCCATCACGTGGTCCGCGTCGCGCTCGAGGACATCGAGTTCCACGGCTGCCTGATCAAGGCTGGCGAGTCCGTCACCGTCGCACTCTCCGCGGCGAACCGGGACGCTGACCATTTCGCCGCCCCGGACGCGCTTGACCTTACCCGTCCCACTGCCGGACACCTCGCGTTCGGTCACGGCCTCCACCAGTGCCTCGGGCAGCGGCTGGCCCGCGCCGAAATGCGCATCGCCCTCCCCGCACTGCTTCGCCGCTTCCCGGCACTACGTCTCACTGTCGCGCCCGAGGAAGTGCCACTGCGGTCCGCCATGACGGTCTACGGCGTCCATGAACTTCCGGTCACCTGGTAGGCAGATCAAGGTCGAGAAGAACGATGTGTGCTCGGCGACTTGCAGCGCGACGTCTGTGAGTTTGAGCAACGCCCCTTCACTGCCAGCTCCCCACCGCCATCCGGCCCTTCAAGTCCGGGTCTAGATCAACTCACTCAGGCACACGGCATGGATCAATCGCGGCCTCCGGTGTTGTCACTCCTCGGTTCTGGCACAGATCTTGGGGAGTGGTCGCGGAGCGTCACTGCGGTGTTCGGTTGCGAGGAACCGCGATTGTGTGAGATCGCGTACGCCTTACCGCCTGACGGGCTACTGACGCTCCATCAAGTCCCCACGGGCCTCCCTGGTCGTCGCCTGTGGCCGATGACGGTGATGGTCATGCAGGCTGACCCATCGTTCTGGGGGTCTCTCGTGTTCGACGGGATCAACGAGCTGGACGCCAAGACCGGCATCGACTCCTGCCGTCCCTCCCACACAAAGGCCCAAGCCCAGGAAGCCGCAATCAGCTGACGCAGCCGTCCGAGCACCCCACCGGCCCAGTACCCAGGGCGGTGGAAGCCATCGCCGAGCTGGGCATCGCCAGCTCCAACTGCGCGCATCCTCCTGTTGGTTGTAGACCTTTCCAATCAATGGGGATCGATGCAATGAGGATGGGCAGGTCGATGAGCACACAGGGCCCTGACGCATCGACCAGGCGGTGGCACGGTGTACACAAGGCGCTCGCCGATCCTCTGCGCATCCGACTCCTGGAAGCACTATGGGAGATGCCACAGTCCGCACGTGAGCTTGCCGATCGTGCCGACCTTCCGGCTGACAGGCTCTACTACCACCTGGGTCAGCTCGAACGGGCCGGACTGATCGAGATCGCCGAATACCGGCCGCTGGCCCGCGGCAAGGTCGAGCGGGTCCATGCCCCCCGCGGTCACGGAACCCCCCAGCGATGCCGCAGACCCGGAAGAGATGGCTGAGTTCCTCGGCTCGATGCTGGACGCCACCCGGGCCGACATCAACGCCGCCTACCGCTCCAAGCAGGTCGGCGGCCGACGGGAGGTCGATGTCCACCGCGGTGCGTTGCGGCTGACTGATGAGGCGCTCGCCGAGCTGCGCGGTCACATCGAACGGCTCGCCACCCGGTTTGGGGACCGTGATGCCTCAGGGGTCTGGACACGGGTGGTTGTCGCGGTCGTCGACCTGCAAGACCGACCGCCCCTGAACACCGCTACCCCTGAGTCTGAGAGGTCGTCATGAATGATAGCGAAGAGTCCCCTGCCAGCCCCGTCTTACGAGCTTCAGACGCCGAGCGCGACCGAGTCGAGGCGCAGCTGCAACACCACTACGCGGTTGGCCGGCTGACACTGCCCGAGCTCGAAGAACGTGTGGCCGTGGCCTGCGAAGCACGCACCCGCGATCAACTCGATGCCCTCGTGAGGGATCTGCCGAGCGAGGTGGAAGAACTCGCGTCACCCACTCCTGTGATCGACTCCCGCCTGCTGATCATCCTGCTGTGCACTTCGCCACCTGCGGCGCTCGTCTACTGGCTCATCTACCAACGCACGGCACGCCGAAGGAGCCCACGACCGCGAGCCCTGGAAGGGGGCCCTGAACGCGGGATCCGTAGTTAGCAGACCTTAGGGAGTAATCGCGGAGGGTTACTGGAGCAGGATCGGCTGCCCCTCCCCCACGCACCGATCGCGCCCGATTCACAGACAGCGAAAGCGCCGCTCGCCTTTCATCACAACCCACCTTGCTTTACCTATCGAATCTCGATAGATTCCAATCGCGTTTCGATGGAAGGATGGGTCATGGGAAAGCTGACCGTGCGTGCGCTGCGCGCCGTGCTCGTCGTGGTGCTCGTCGGCACCGTGTTCGTGCAGGCATTGATGGTGTGGACTTTGGTCAGCGGGAGCGACCCGGAGGACGGGTCTCTCCCGCTGACCGCGCTGCGGGTGATCACGATCCTGGGCATGCTGTCAGCCCAGGTCGCCCTGATCTGCGTATGGCGGCTGGTGACGATGGTGCGACGCGGAACCGTGTTCTCCCACGCCGCCTTCCGGTACGTGGACGGCGTGATCGGCGCGATCGTCGGGGCTGCCCTCCTGTGGTTCGCGGTCACGGTCGTCAATGCGCCAGGCCAGCGGGACGACCCGGGCGTCACCGTCATCATGGGCGGGATCGGTGTGGCCATCCTGGGGGTCGGACTCATCGTCCTCGTGCTGCGGATGCTGCTCGCCCAGGCCGTCGCGCGCGATGTGGCAGCGTCACAGATGCAGGCCGAGTTGGACGAGGTGATCTGATGCCGATCGCCGTGGACATCGACGTGATGCTGGCCAGGCGGAAGATGTCCGTGGGCGAACTCGCGGACCGCGTAGGGATCACACCCGCCAACCTCGCGGTACTCAAGAACGGCCGCGCCAAGGCGGTGCGCTTCGCGACGCTCGCCGCGCTCTGCGAGGTGCTCAAGTGCCAGCCGGGCGACCTGCTGCGCTGGGAAGCCGAGGACACCGCAGGGGAATGACATCCCCTTCCAAGATCAAGACGCAGGCGAGAAGAACAACGAGATCGGTCCTCAGGGTAAGACGTCGCTTCTGATGGCGTGATCGCTCGTTGAGCCGTGCATGACGGATCTGGTGGGGCGGTAGGTGCCGGACGAGTCATGGGTGCTGTTCCGGCGGTGGTCCCGCTAACGGAGGTCATACGCCCGCAGGGCGGCGGGCGACGCCGGGCCGGTGACCGTGAGTGCCTGGCAGCGATCATCTTCGTGGCCACCTCGGGCTGCACCTGGAGGCAGTTGCCCCCGGTGTTCGGGGCGGCCTGGCCCACGGTCTACCGACGCTTCGCCCAGTGGAGCCGGGATCGGGTGTGGGCCAGACTGCACCGGGTCATCCTCGACGAACTCGGCGCTCAGGACGAGTTGGACTGGTCGCGGTGCGCGATCGACTCCGTCAGCGTCCGGGCGGCAAAAGGGGGCCACTGACCGGACCGAATCCGACCGACCGTGGCAAGCCGGGATCGAAAATCCACCTCATCACCGACCGAAGTGGCGTGCCGCTGCCGCTGGGCATCTCCGGCGCCAACATGCACGACAGCCTCGGCCTGGAACCGCTCGTACGAGGGATCCCGCCCATCCGCTCCCGCCGCGGCCCGCGCCGCCGACGTCCGGCCAAGCTTCACGCAGACAAGGAGTACGACTACGACCACCTGCGGAAATGGCTTCGCGAGCGCCGCATCCGCCACCGCATCGCCCGCAAGGGCATCGAATCGTCCACGCGGCTCGGCCGACACCGCTGGGTCGTCGAGAGAACAGTCTCCTGGCTGGCCGGATGCCGAAGGCTGCACCGCCGTTACGAGCGGAAGGCCGAGCACTTCCTTGCCTTCGTCGGCATAGCCGCAGCCCTCATCAGCTACCGCCGACTCACCAACTGGAACGACGTCTTACCTGGCGGCACCGCACAACACCACTCCGACCGCGGCATCCGTGCACGGATACACCACCGCCCTGACCGTCGCCTGCGGGCTCCTCATCGCCACCGCGTGCATCACCGCACCACCGACCATGACCCGCAGCGCAGTCGATCCCGCCACATCCGGCGCACCTCACTGACGGCCGACACGGCGCACCCGCGGGCTTCGGCGGCGAGCCCGGCCAGGCTGATCAGGGCCGCAGAGGCGTCGCGGACACGGGCTGAACCAACCACCCCGGGCCTGGTCCTCGATGCCGTGGTGCCGCGGAGCAACCGCTACCTGGACGCAGCAGCCGCCCAGCTCCGCGCCGAGAGCGACGCCGACCGCGACGGCTGCGACACCCGACGAGAGGTGCTCCTGGAGGAGGCCGTCGAGGCGCCGGCGGTGACCGGCCGGTGCACCGCGAAACTCCAAGATCCCCGACAGAGTCAAGCCAAGAGCCCGGTTTCCAGCGACGCGCTAATCCTGGTCTCAGGTTGATCGGGGACAATGAGCGGCAAAAACATCGACTGGAAGGGGGCGGGCCGGCGTGCGGATCATGATCGCGGATGATGAAGCGGCCATCCGTGAGTCGCTGGAGCGGGTGCTCCAGGTCGAGGGTTACGAAACCAGCACCGTCGCCAACGGTCTCGCCGTGCTCGACGGGGTCGGTGGGGCCGACGGTGACACGCTGGATCTGCTGATCCTCGACGTGATGATGCCCCGCCTCGGCGGGTTGGAGACCTGCCGGCGGTTGCGGGCCGCGGGCCAGGATCTGCCCGTGCTGATGCTGACCGCCCGTGACCAGGTCTCCGACCGGGTCACGGGGCTGGACGCGGGCGCCGACGACTACCTGCCCAAGCCGTTCGCCACCGAGGAGTTACTGGCCCGGGTGCGGGCCCTGCTGCGCCGGCGCACGCCGACCGACGAGGAGTCGCAGATCCTGTCGTTCGCCGACGTCCGGCTCGATCCCGACAGGTTCGAGGCGTGGCGGGGCGGGCGGCCGCTGCGTCTGACCCGGACCGAGTTCTCCCTCCTGCAGGTCCTCATGAGCAACGCGACCCGGGTCCTGACCCGCGACGCACTGTTCGAGGCGATCTGGGGCTTCGACATGAGCGCCACGGCCAACAACCTCCAGGTGTACGTGAGTTACCTGCGCCGCAAGACGGAGGCCGAGGGAGAGCCGCGCTTGATCTACACGCTGCGCGGCCTGGGTTACGTGCTGCGGGAGACCCCTCCGTGAGCAGGCCCGCCGGCCGGGAACCGCGCCGGCTGACCCGATGGTGGCGCCGGCGGTCCCTGCGGAGCAGGCTGACGGTGATCGCGGCGACGGCCGTCGCGGTCAGCGTGTTCCTGGCCTTCCAGGTGGCCAGCGAACTACTGGCCTGGGAGCTGCGGGACAGCGCCGAGAATCAGCTGCGCGCCGACTCCCGCGTCCTGGCGACGAACGCGCAGCGCGCCGGTCTGGCGCAGGTCCGGCTACCGCCGTATCCCGGATCCGGTCGGCTGGTGCGGATCATCCTGCCCGACGGCTCGACCCGGACGCCGGCCGGCCAACCCGCGCTGCCCCCGGTCGGTGAGCAGGCCGGGCGCGTGGCGCAGGGCGCGTCGGCCGACCTGATGGAGTCGAACGACAGCGACGAGGACGGGTACCTCGTCTACACGCTGCGGGCGGGCGACGGCGCGGTCCAGGTGGCCCAGGTCGCCGACGACAGCCCGATCAACCGGTTCGGGTTCGGCATGCTGCTGATCGGGCTGCTCTGCGTGGTCGGCGGCGCCCTGGTCGGGCGGACCGTGGCACGGACCGGGCTGGCACCGATCGACCGGCTGACCGCCGCCGCGGTACGTGTCGCGCACACCCGGGATCTCGACGCCGGCATCCCGGACGAGGGCGGTGGGGAGATCCGGCGGCTGATCCGGTCGATCAACGACATGCTCGCCGCGCTCCGGGACTCCCGGCGGGCCCAGCGGCTGCTCGCCGAGGACGCCGCCCATGAGCTCAAGACCCCGCTCACCAGCCTGCGCCTCAACGTCGAGCTGCTGATCCGTCTCGATCGGCGCGGCACCCTGGACAGCGCACTGCCGGCGGAGAGCCGGACCCGGCTGCTCAACGATCTCGGCGCCCAGGTGGCCGAGTTGAGCACCCTTGCCGCCGAGCTGACCGACCTGGCGCGCGGTGACGTCAGCGACGAGAACACCGAGCTGCTCGACCTCGCCGACGTGGTGGTGGCCGCCGCGACCCGGGCGCGTTCCCGCGTGCCCGACATCGAGATCGCGCTCGACGTGACCTCCGTGTGGGTGAGCGGGCGTCCCGCCGCGCTCCAGCGGGCGGTGCTCAACCTCATCGACAACGCCGGCAAGTGGTCCCCCGCTGACCAGCTGGTCCAGGTCCGGCTCCGTGCCGAGGGCTCGTCGGCGGTGCTCGAGGTCGACGACGCCGGGCCGGGCATCGACGCCGCCGACGTACCGCGGGTGTTCGACCGGTTCTACCGTGCCGACAGCGCCAGGGCGTTGCCGGGAACCGGTCTGGGGCTGTCGATCGTGCAGCGGGTCGTCGACGCCCACGGCGGCCACGCCACCGTCGCCCGCTCCGCACGCGGTGGCGCGCTGCTTCGGATCGACCTTCCGGCCGCGGCACCGCCCGCCCCGATCACGCGGGGCACCGCCGGGGAGGACCCCGCGGTGCGCTGACCCCTCCCGGCGGCGCGGCGCAGGACGCAGCCCTCGGGCATGGCCCCGCGCGGCTCACCGTCGGGGCAGGACACCGCGATGCGCCGGCCCCGGCCCCGGCGCGTGGCTCAGGGCCAAAGGGCGGCGACCGTCGGGCCCATGAAGAGATCCGGGACCGGCCGTGCTCCCCGTCCCGGATCTCGTCCGTGCCGCCGCGCTCACCGTTGCAGCGCGGGCTCCTCGCCGTCGGCTAGCGACTGTTGACCGTCCGGCAGCTCCGCCGCCGGCCGTGACAGCCGACTCGGCCACCACATCCGCCGGCCGATCAGCAGGGTGAGGGCGGGCACCAGGACCGACCGCACCAGCAGGGCATCGAGCAGCACGCCGAAGGCGACCAGGAACCCGACCTCGATCAGCATCACCAGCGGAAGTGTGGCGAGCACCGCGAACGTGGCCGCCAGGACCAGGCCTGCCGAGGTGATGACGCCACCGGTGGCGGAGAGGGCTTTGAGCATGCCCTCTCTGGTGCCGAGGCGCACGGTCTCCTCCCGGGCCCGGCTGGCCAGGAAGATGTTGTAGTCGACGCCGAGCGCCACCAGGAACAGGAATGCCAGCAGTGGCACCGAATAGTCGATGCCCTTGAACCCGAGGATCGTGTCGAAGACGAACACGCTGCCGCCGAAGGCCGCGGCGAATGAGACGATCACGGTGGCCATCAGGACCAGCGGGGCCAGGATCGCGCGGAGCAGCAGCCCGAGGACGATCAGGACGACGGCGAGCACCAGCGGGATCACCAGCTTCTCGTCGCTACTGGTGGTCACCTCGGTGTCGAGGTTCTCCGCGCTCGGCCCGCCGACGATCGCCTCCGCCCCGCTCACCGCGTGCACGGCGGTGCGCACCCGCTTGATCGTGTCGTACTCCGCGACGGTGTCCGGCGCGTCCTTCGGGAATACGGAGATGTTGGCCCAGCCACCGCTGGTCTGCTCCGGGACGGCCAGGGCCACACCGCGAGTGTCCTTGACGATGTCGAGCACCCGCTCCTGGTGCGCCGGCCGCGTGAAGATCGTCATCGGCTGGCCGCCGAGCTCCGGGAAGTGCTGGCGGAGAACGGTGAAGCCGGTGACCGACTCCGGCGCGGACAGGAACTGGTCCTGCTCCCGCAGGTTGCCGGTGTTGCCCGCCAGCCCGAGGGCGAGCACGCCGAGGACTCCGAGCGAGCCGAGCGTCGCCACCCACCGGCGGCGGCTGATGGCGGCGCCGAGCCGCCCCCACAGCCCCGGCTTCTCCTCCAGGGCCGTGCTGAACCGCGGGATGGCCGGCCAGAAGATCCGCCTGCCGAGTACCACGAGCACCGCAGGGAACAGAGTCAGCATGGCCACCAGCGCGCACAGGATGCCGGCCGCGCCGATCGGGCCCAACCCGCTGGTGCTGTTCAGGTCGGCGACGAGCAGGCAGAGCAGGCCGGCGATCACGGTGGCCGCGGACGCGACGATGGCCGGCGCCGCGGAGCGCAGCGCGTGGACCATCGCGACCCGGACGTTCTCGTGGTCGTGCAGTGCCTCCCGATATCGAGCGATGAGCAACAGCGCGTAGTCCGTGCCGACGCCGAACACCAGGATCGTCAGCAGCGCCGAGTTCTGGTCGTTGACCACGATGCCGAAGCCCTTGACGAGCAGGTAGACGGTCCCCATCGAGGTCAGTGCGGCCGCGCCGACGGCCACCAGCGGGATGATCCACAACACCGGGCTGCGGTAGGTGAGGATGAGCAGGAGCGTGACGACGACGATGGTGGTGAGGAGGACCTGCACGTCGATGCCGTCGAAGACGGCATCCATGTCGCCGTCGATCGCGCCCGGGCCGGTCACGTCGAGTTCCAGGCCGTCGGGGCGGTCCTTCGCGGCGTCACGCAACGGGCCGACGATGTCCTCCGGTGCGCCGTAGGTCGTGCTCACCTCGAGGGTGAACATCATCGCCTTGCGGTCGGTGGAGCGGCTCGTCGGTGGGCCCTCGTCGTCCTCGCCGGCCGCCGCCGTCGCCTTCGGCGGGTACCGCTTGGCAAGGGTGTTGTAGTGGCGCTCGACCGTCGCGCGGTCGGTGTCGGTCATGCCGCCGGCGCGGTGGTACACGAAGACGAACGTGTTGTCGTCACCGTCGGGGAGACCGTCCTCCAGTACCGCGACCTTCGTGGACTCGGCGCTGGCCGGCAGGGTGTCCGCGGCGCTGTCGGTGGTGACCGAACTCAACTTTCCGCTCAGCGGCACCATGAACACCGCCAGCACCAACCACAAGCCAATCACCAACCACGGCACCCACCGGCCTGCTAACCGACCGGCCGGCGCTTCCCGGGACGGCGCTGCGTTGACTGGCATCACTAGCCTCCTGCATACGGGTCACATCGCTTTTCTGATGCCTACTTCCTAATGAGCGAACCTGAGACGACCGTTAGAGCCTGTGAAGTAACCGGCGTCCGTTGTTGGCGGTGATGTTGATCATCGATGTCTTGTGGGTGGGTGCGTCGCGGTGAATCGTCCGCGCCGCTGTCCGTCGGACACCTCGGGCACCGAGTGGGAGATCACCGCGCGTCCATCCCGGTCAGAGGTACTCGGGTGATCTGCCGGTGTTGGAAGGCACCTGGATCTTGGGATCAACGAGACCACGCTGGCCAGTTGGGTGTTCCGGGCCCGCAGGGCGCGCCGGGCCGAGACGGCCGGTGGGAGCGAGGAGCTTGCGCGGCTGCGGCGGGAGAACGCGCCGAGCGGCTCCGCTACTTCTTCGACGGCTCCGGCAAGACGTACGGCATGCCGAGATCATGGACGAGCTCGGCCTGCAGGGCCGCGATGTCACCGAAACCCCTCACTCGATGTCACCACTTCTGCGCTCCGACCAGCCGCACCAGACGGAACACGATCATGCTTCGGGCTCAAGACGGGAATTTCCGCTCTCTCAAGAGGAGCAGAATTCAGTAGTCGAGATCCAGATAGTCGATGTCGTTGATGGCCACGTCTGACAGTCCCATGGCGCGGACTCCGCCGTCCTGGAAATACACGTCCTTGAATCCGTCGGCGATGATCCCACGCATTTCCTGGTCGCTGGCCCCGGCGTCGCGGGCGTCGAACAGGCGCTGTGCGTACTGCGGGGGGAGGTGCACGGTGAGTCGCCGGAAGCGTCCGTCGTCGGTCGTGCCGATCGGCGCGGTGTAGCCGAATCGGGCCCGGGTCTCCACGGTGATCCCGCCGGTGGTGGCGGCCTGGCGCTGCCGGCGCTTGCGCACCTGCGGCTGCCAGCGCTGCCGTACGGCGTTGTCGATCTTCGCGGCCACGTCGGGCCGGCCGTGCTTGCGGGCGCCGCGCCGGTAACGGTTGACGGAGTCGGCGGTGACACCGATCTCCTGGGCGACGGCCTTCGCGCTGCCCAACTGCTTGATCAGGTAGCCGATCTGACCCTTGAGGGTCTTGGGCGGCTCCCGGGTGAAGCCTTCCCGGTCGGCCCGCTCGATCGCGTCATGGATCTCCATGCTGGTGCTCGGCTCCGTTCGGAGATGGGGTCTTGGCTGGCGGGGTCGACCAGCCGGATTCAGGTCTCGCGCGTCTCACGCAGGTCGTGCCGCCACAGCTCGAACCTGGTGAGGTTGGTCATGGCAACGGTGTCTGTGGTCACGGCCTACTCGCCTTCGTCCATGACGGCGTCGCCGCCCTTGATGTGGCGGGCCGGGTTGAGGCCCTGCTCCATCAGGTCGACCGCCCACAGCATCGACTGGACGCCCTCCAGCTTCGCCAGCCCAGGGGAAGGCCCGAGGCGGAACCCGCCCGGCTGCGGCTTGCCGGACGCCGCGTACGGGAGGAAGGCGAGGGGGCTGTCGCCCGGCGAGGGGTAGACGACGCAGTCGGACAGCACGGCCAGCGGGAACAGGCCCGTCATCCTCGACATGTTGAGCAGCTTGCGGTGCATGTTGACCCGGGCCTTGGAGATGACGGCGGCGCGGATGTCCGGGCGCCAGGTCGGCCGCTCCAGGGCCGGCCACCGCTCCCCCGCCTTGTAGGACCTGCCCTGGGGGCGCTCGCGGAGCTTGCCGACGCCGCCCTTCACCGTCGCCTTGATGGCCGTGAGGACGGCGGCCAGGGCCGGGTCGGTCTGCTTGTGCTGATCCATCGCCGTAAGGAAGGCGTGGTCGTCCAGGTCCCGGGTGACGCCGAGGTCGGCGAGGGTGTCGACGTAGGCCGTCCGCAGCCGGTCGTGCCACGGGTCCAGATAGGCTCCGGTCTCGCGTCGCAGGTACGCCTCGATCGGGTGGACGTCGTAGCCGAGCTCCTGGGCGTAGGCGACGGTGTGCGTCTGGTACCAAGCCGCACCGGTCGGCCGAGTGCCGTCCGGGGTGAACGGGCTGGGCAGGCGCGGGTCCAGCTCCACGTGGGACAGGTCGACCAGCCAGGAACCGGGGATCTTCGGGTTGAACTTCGGTCCGTGGAAGTGGTCCGGGGCGGACAGGCCGACCGTGAGCCGGGCGGCGGCCGCGAGGAACGCGGTGTTCAGATCCAGGCCGACCGCGAAGGGCAGCACGCACTCCTCATCGGTGAGCGTGTCCACCGACCGCACCCACTGGTACGCCTCCTCGTTCAGGAACCCGCCCACCCAGCCGGAGTTGACGACGACGGGGTGTTCGGCGGTGGCCTCCGGTGGCGCCGGGTCCATCGGATCCGTGCCCAGCGAGCCCGGGTTGCGGCCGGACACCCAGTTCCCGGTCGTTTCGTCGCGTACCGCGCGGGTGGGCGGGCGCAGCGCCGTCATCAGCTCCAGACCCGAGACGGCCGTCGACCCGCGCGGGGTGATGACCCGCTGGGCGTACACCCCGAGGACTCGGGCGATGTCGGCCGGCTCCATCTCCGCGACACCGGGCCAGGACCGCTCGTCGAGGGCGTCCCAGGACAGGATCGCCAGCTGCACGCACTGCCGCTCGCGCCCCTGCGCCTTGCGGTAGATCCGCGCCCACGGCCCGAACCCGCGCTGCGTCAGCTGCCACTTCGCCTTCGCCACCTGCTTGACCACGTCGTGATCGCCGGGCAGGCGCAGGGAGCGGCGCTGCTCGTGGCCCTCCAGGCGCTCCGGAAGCCCGAGCTTCACCGCGGCCGCCGCCGTGAGCACGACCAGCGGGTCGGAGTCCTTGCCGTGCCGGTTCAGCTTCGCGGCACCGAGGCCGGACTCGCGCAGCGTCCACTCCACCAGCTCGGGAATCGTGGTCGCCGGGCAGTCCAGCACGAGGCCGTCCACGCCGTACGCGGAGCCGTCACCGTCCAGCACGGCGAGCGGACCGTGCGGGAAGCGCGGATCGGCCGCGGGCTTCGCGGCCCGCTTCGCCGCCGGGGGCCGCGATGTTGTCGCCGGGCGGTCGGCTGGACGGGCGGGACGCTCGGATGCGGCCTGGACGGCGGGCGCTTCCACGGTCGGTGAGGCAGGCACCGGCTTGGGGTTGGCCGGGCCGGTGAACGTGGGCGGCGCCTCCATCTGCGGAGTGGCGGCCTGGGCGGGAGTAGCGGCGGGGGCGCCGTGTGCGGGGTACTTCGCCGCCCACCCCTTCAGGAGCCGCTGATAGGCCTCCAGGCGCGGCGACTTCGGCTCGGAGCGGCCGTTCTCGTAGTTCTTCACCGTCTGCGTCGACGTCTTCAACGCGGTCGCGAGACGGGCCTGGGTGATGCCGGCGGCCTCACGCAGCCGGGCGCGCTCTACCGGAGGCGGGAGCTGCGGCTCCTCCTCCAGCAGGGCGTCGACCGACGCGAACAGCTCTTCCTCGGATGCCATGCCTCTACCTCCACCCCGACCCTAGCATTTTTTATCTTCACATTTACCCTTTCTTTTAACCTGACTAGTCATGCTTCCGGAGTGCTCTTGCTGGCGGGCGGGTGTAGAGCGCGGCTACTCAGTGGCTGTGCGGCCCAGGAGGAGGGTTCCCACGGCGCGTTCCACCTCTGCGACGCGGTCGGCGAGTGCCGCCATGTCGGGTTCGGGTTGCGGACCGTCGCGCAGGAGCTGTTTGATCTCGGTGAGCTGCTGGGCGATCTCGGTGAGCCGGTCCGTGTCGGTGCCGGTGGCGCGCATCGCCAACTGGCGGGTCTTGCGGTGCAGATCGAGGAAGACGGTGACCTTGGTGCGCAGGACCCAGGGGTCGACCGGTTTGGCGATGAAGTCGGCGGCGCCGATGGCGTATCCCCGGTAGGCGTAGTCGGCACCCCCCTCGGTACCGGTCACCAGGATGATGGGGACGTCCTTGGTCTGGTCGAGGCGTTTGATGTTGGCCGCGGTCTCGAAGCCGTCCATGCCGGGCATGCGGACGTCGAGGAGGACGACGGCGAACTCCTGGCGCAGCATGGCCTTCAGGGCTTGCTCTCCCGAGCGTGCGCGGACCAGATGCTGGTGCAGTGGGCCGAGTACGGCCTCGAAGGCGATGAGGTTCTCCTCCATGTCGTCGACGATGAGGATGCTGCACGGGTTGGCCAGGTCGGTGTTCATCGTGCGTCCTCGGGCGGATCGTCGGCGGTGTCGTGAGCCGGTGGTGGTGGTTCGGGGGCGTCGGCGGTGTCCGGGTCCGGTGCGGGCGAGGGGGGCGGCGGGTCGGTGGGCGGGTCGAGCAGGTCGCAGATCGCCGAGAGCAGGCGGTCGATGTTGACCGGTTTGGGCACGTAGTCGTTGGCGCCGCTGTCGATCGCCTTGTCGCGGTCCTGGGGCATGGCCTTGGCGGTGAGGGCGATGATCGGCAGGTGGGCGAGGCGGGGGGTGTCCCGGATCGCACGGATAGTCTCGTATCCGTCCATTTCGGGCATCATGATGTCCATCAGGACCACGGAGACGTCAGCGGCGCGTTCCAGGACTTCGAGGCCTTCGAGGCCGTTCTCCGCGTAACGCACGGTGATGCCGACTCGGCCCAGCGCGTGGGTGAGGGCGAAGACATTGCGGATGTCGTCGTCGACGATGAGGATGCGGCGGCCCGCCAGGACGCGGCCGGGGCGGCCGCTGAGCCACTCCTTGAGCCGGGTGGTCTCCGGCCAGGTGTCCTCGCGGCCATTGGCTGGTTCGGTGGTCCGGCCGTCGCCCGGCAGGTCGTCGGGCAGGTGATGGGGGGACGTCGTGCCGGGCTCGAGGGCTTCCGTGGTGTCGAGCACGTGCTCGGGCGAGGTGTCCCCGGCGGCCGGCGACGGGTCGGGCTCCGGGGGAAGGGCGGGAGCGGTGCCGACGGTGCGCAGGTCCGCGGGGCCCTGTACCGCGGTGGCGCCGGGGTGCAGAGCGGGGATGTAGAGGGTGAAGCGGGAGCCCACGCCCGGCTCGCTCTCGGCGACGATCTTGCCGCCGAGCATTCCGGCGATCTCCCGGCTGATGGACAGTCCAAGGCCGGTGCCGCCGTACTTGCGGTTGGTGGTGCCCTCCGACTGCTGGAACGCTTCGAAGATCATCGGCAGCTTCTCGGTGGCGATACCGATCCCGGTGTCCCTCACGGAGAAGGCGATGACGGCATCGGCGTTCTTGAGCGTCTCCTCGGTGAAGTGCATGCCCAGCACCCGGCTGACACGCAGCTCCACATGGCCGTCGTGGGTGAACTTCACCGCGTTGGACAGCAGGTTGCGCAGCACCTGCTGCAGACGCTGCTCGTCGGAGTACAGCTCGGCCGGCACGTCCTTCTCCACCGCGATCTCGAAACCCAGGCCGCGGTCGATGGTCAGCGGCCGGAATGTCGCGTGGACATAGTCGAGCAGCTTGATCAGCGGGAGAGTCTTGGGGCGTACGTCCATCCGTCCGGCCTCGATCTTCGACAGGTCCAGGATGTCGCTGATCAGCTGGAGCAGGTCCGAGCCGGAGCGGTAGATGGTCGTCGCGAACTGCACCTCCTGCTCGGCCAGGTGGCCGTCGGGGTTGTCGGCCAGCAACCGGGCCAGGATCAGCAGCGAGTTCAGCGGCGTGCGCAGTTCGTGCGACATGTTCGCCAGGAACTCCGACTTGTACTGCGAGGCGGTCGCCAGCAGTGCGGCCTTCTCCTCGAGTTCGGCGTTGGAGCGCTGCAGCTCGTCGGACCGCTCACGCAGCTCGGAGGTGAGCCGCTGGGACTCCGAAAGCAGTGACTCCGTACGGGCGTTGGCGATGATCGTGTTGGTCGAGACGCCGATCGTGTTGACGAACTGGTCGATGAAGGCCAGATGCACATCGTTGAACTTGCTCAGCGAGGCCAGCTCGATCACTCCGAGCACCTGGTCCTCGAAGAGGATGGGCAGGATGACGATGCTGGCCGGGCGGGCCGTGCCGAGCCCGGAGTTGATGGTGATGTAGTCGGGCGGGACATCCGTGATGAGGATGCGCTTCTTCTCCTGCGCGGCCTGTGCGATCAGCCCGCGGCCCGGGGTGCCGCTGCCGGGCAGCGGGCTGCCCCCGCCGGCCTGGTCGGTGCCGTACCCGGCGATGAACTGCAGGCCCTCACCCGGCGGCGCGCCCGCCTCGGCCAGGAAGAACGCACCGAACTGCGCGTTCACCAGCGGCGTCAGCTCACGCAGGATCAGGTCGGCGACCTCCACCAGGTCGCGATGTCCCTGCATGAGCCCCGCCATGCGGGTCAGGTTCGACTCCAGCCAGTCCTTGGCGCGGGTGGTCTCGCGGAGGTTGGAGACCATGAGGTTGATGTTGTCCTTCAGCTCGGCGACCTCGCCCTGGGCCTCGACCGTGATGGCGCGCGACATGTCGCCCTGGGTGACCGCACTGGCCACCTCCGCGATCGCCCGGACCTGGGTGGTGAGGTTGAGCGCGAGCTCGTTGACGTTCGTCGTCAGGCGCTTCCAGGTGCCGTAGACGCCCTCGACCCGGGCCTGGCCGCCGAGCTGGCCCTCGGAGCCGACCTCGCGGGCCACGCGGGTGACCTCGGAGGCGAAGGAGGACAGCGTGTCGACCATCGTGTTGATCGTGGTCTTCAGCTCCAGGATCTCGCCGCGCGCGTCCACGTCGATCTTCTTCGACAGGTCGCCCTGGGCGACGGCCGTGGCGACCTGGGCGATGTTGCGGACCTGCGAGGTCAGGTTGTACGCCATGAAGTTGACGTTGTCCGTGAGGTCTTTCCACACCCCCGATGCCCCGCGTACCTGGGCACGGCCGCCCAGGCGGCCTTCGGTGCCGACCTCGCGGGCGACGCGGGTCACCTCGTCGGCGAAGGCCCGCAGCTGGTCGACCATCGTGTTCACGGTCTCCTTGAGCTGCAGGATCTCGCCCCGGGCGTCCACCGTGATCTTCTGACTCAGATCGCCCGTGGCGACCGATGTCGTCACCTGGGCGATGTTGCGGACCTGCGAAGTCAGGTTCGACGCCATGAAGTTGACGTTGTCCGTCAGCTCCTTCCACACCCCCGACACCCCGCGGACCTGCGCCTGCCCGCCCAGGTTGCCCTCGGTGCCGACCTCGCGGGCGACCCGGGTGACCTCGCCCGCGAACGCCGACAACTGGTCGACCATCGTGTTGATCGTCGACTTCAGCTCCAGGATCTCGCCTTTGGCCTCCACGGTGATCGTCTTGCCCAGATCGCCCTGGGCGACGGCCGTGGCGACCTGGGCGATGTTGCGGACCTGCGAGGTCAGGTTGTCCGCCATGAAATTGACGTTCTCGGTGAGGTCCTTCCAGACCCCCGACACCCCGCGGACCTGGGCACGGCCGCCCAGGCGGCCCTCGGTGCCGACCTCGCGGGCAACCCGGGTGACCTCGCCCGCGAACGCCGACAACTGGTCGACCATCGTGTTCACGGTCAGCTTCAGCTGCAGGATCTCGCCCCGGGCGTCCACCGTGATCTTCTGACTCAGATCGCCCGTGGCGACCGCCGTGGTCACCTGGGCGATGTTGCGGACCTGCGAGGTCAGGTTGGACGCCATGAAGTTGACGTTGTCCGTGAGGTCCTTCCACACCCCGGACACGCCCGGCACCTGCGCCCGGCCGCCCAGCTGTCCCTCCGTACCGACCTCCCGGGAGACCCGGGTGACCTCGTCGGCGAACGCCCGCAGCTGGTCGACCATCGTGTTCACGGTCAGCTTCAGCTCCAGCAGCTCGCCGGTCGCCTCCACCGTGACCTGCCGGGTCAGATCACCGCGCGCGACCGCCGTGGTCACCACCGCGATGTCCCGCACCTGCGCCGTCAGCCGGGACGCCATCGTGTTGACCGCCTCGGTCACATAGCGCCAGTCACCGGACAACCCCTGCACCGTGGCACGCCCGCCGAGACGGCCCTCCGTACCGACCTCCCGGGAGACCCGGGTCAGCTCGCCGGTGAACAACGACAGCTGCTCCACCATCCGGTTCACCCCGCGCCCCAGACGCCGCAGATCACCGCGGAGCTGGCGCCTGCCGTCGTGGAGCTCGGCGCGCTGCGTCAGATCACCGTCGGCGACCGCGTCCAGGACCCGCGTGGCATTCACGATCGGGACCGACAGCGCTTCCAGCAGCGCGTTGGCGGCGTCCACGCTCGTCGTCCATCCGCCCGCCCCGGGGCTCGCCGCCAGCCGCTCGTCCAGCCGTCCCTGCCGGCCCACCTCTCGGCGTACTCGCTCCAGCTCCGAAGCCAGGTGCGCGTTCCGGGTGGTGATCTGGTCGAACTTGCCTGCCAGCTCCGCGAGAATCCCTTCGGGCACGTCGCCCATACGTACCGTGAAGTCGCCGTCACACAGAGAACTCATGGCCGTCAGCAGCGGACGCAACTCGGCGACGTTCACCCACTCACCCCCCGGGCCGGGCGCAGACGCTCCCACGTCCGCGTAACCGGTCGCAGCGGACTGCCGCTCCCCGGATTCCGGCTCAGTGGAAGCGAGTTCAGAGCGAGCGACAGAATCCATGACAACACACTTCTCTTGGCGCAAAATATGACCACTCACCGATTAGGCTACATTCGTCCTGTACTGGTCCGCAGTGAGCTGGGCAGGAGTTGCCGTGAGGCCACAAGCGGGGTCGCAGACACGACGGGCCTTCGGTCCGCGTTCGACAGCACCAGCACGGATGCATGTACCAGCCAACGAACTGGCGGCCTCGGCGGCACGCAAGTTCGTGCGTGCCGTACTCACCGAACGGACCGCGCCCCACTCCCCCGCGGCGCCGGCGATCAGCGACCGGTCCGTCGACGATGCCGTGCTCCTCGCCGGCGAACTCGTCACCAACGCCGCCGCACACGCCGGGTCCGGCCTCGAAGTGGCCTGTCACCTCGAGACCGGGGAGGCACAGGCCGGTGGCGAGGCCGGCTGGGTGGGTGTCGTGGTCGAGGTGCTGGAGCACGGAGCCGCCCGCCGTACCGGCGGCGCCACGAGCCCGCACAGCCCTGTGCACGGCTACCGCCGGCAGCTCATGCACGCACTGGCCGAATCCTGGGGCGTGACCTGCCGGCGCGACGGGAAGGCAACGTGGGTCCGCCTGGAATGCGCGGCGTCGGCGCCCTCGCTCGCCGGCACCGAGCACCGCGCCGCCGGGCTGCCGGTCGAGGTCGCCCGCCGCCCGCCGCCGCCCCCGGAGCCCGCCCTGCCGCGCGGGCACCCCGGCCACAGAGCCCAGTGGGCCGAACGCGAAGGGCAGTGGTTCCTGGCCGAGGCCGGAGAGCTCCTCGCCGGACAGCTGGACGAGGACATGGTCGCCGCCCTCGCCGGCCAGCTCCTGGTCCCCAGGCTCGCCGACTGGTGCGGCATCTGGCTCACCACCGACCACGGCGGCCTGCGGCTCTCCCGCGTCTGGCACACCGACGAACAGCGCATCCGCACCCTCCGCGGCTCCCTGGAGAAGGACCCCCCGAGCGCCGCACTCCGCACGACCGGCCTCCCCTGGCCCTGGCCGGAAGGCGAAGCCACCCACACCGCAGGCGGCTCCGCCCTGGCCTTCCCGCTCGTCGCAGGCGGCCGGTACCACGGCACGCTCCTCATCGGCCAGGCAGGACAACCCGAACTCACCGACACCGTCGTACGGCTCGTCGAAGACGTCGCCCGCCGCACGGCGCAGGCGGTGGTCACCGCCCGCCACTACACCCGCCAGGCGAGCATCAGCCGCACACTCCAGCGCCGGCAGCTGCCCACCTCGCTCGCCGCCATCCCCGGCATCGACACGGCGATCGTCTATGAGCCCTGGGCTGAGGGCCAGACCGTCGGCGGTGACTTCTACGACCTGTTCCCTATGGGGCGGCACCGGTGGTGTTTCCTCCTCGGCGACGTCTCCGGCCACGACATGGAAGCCATGTCCGTCACCGGACTCGCACGTCACCTCGTACGGCTTCTGGCGCGCGAAGGCCACGGCGTCGAGACCCTTCTCAACCGCCTCAACCGCGCGATGGCCGAGGAAGCCGCCGAAGCCGCCGCACTCCGCGGCGAACACGAAGGCCCCCGCCTGCTCAGCCTGCTCTACGGAGAGCTCGAACCCGACGCCGCCACCGGCAGCACCCGATGCACCATCGCCAGCGCCGGACACCCGCCGCCCCTGCGACTGGCGACCAACGGCACGGTCATGGCCGCCGCCCAGCCCCAGATACTGCTCGGCGTCGAAGAACACACCAACTACCACGCCGACACCATCACCCTGACCCCGGGCGAGACTCTGCTCTGCGTCACCGACGGCGTCACCGAACGCCGCAACGGCACGCACCAACTCGACGACGACAACGGCCTGGCCCGCGTACTCGCCACCTGCACCGGGCTGGGTGCAAAGGCCATCGCCGAGCGCATCCGCCAGACCACCCACGACTTCAGCACTCAGCCCATCGCCGACGACCTCGCCATACTCGTGCTCGAAGCGGTGCCGGTGCTCGGGAGCGACGGAACCATCACGCCCGGCCACCCGCTTGGGCCGCCCTCGTAGGGGTTCCCGCTCCGCGGACCTGCCTTCGCGCTACCCCACCCGCGCGCAGGACCAAGCGGACATCCCCTGCAACGCGGCCAGACGCCTGGCCACAGCGATCTGTTCCTTGCGGGTGGCCAGGTCGGCGCGCGGGGCGAACTTCCGTCCTCCGGCGGCCACCCAGCTGGACTGGGTGAACTGCAGGCCGCCGTAGTGGCCGTTGCCGGTGTTCGCCTTCCAGTTCCCACCGGACTCGCACGCGGCGATGGCGTCCCAGTCGGGCCCGAATCGAGCGGACGGCGCGGCCTCCGCTCGGGTGGCAACGCCAAGTATCACGGCGGCCGCGAAGAGCACGAAGGCCGGACTCGCCCTGCGGCGGCGACAGTCGCGCGTTCTGATCATTTCAACGTTCTGTGACGAAATCATATGTAGACCGTTGCATCACGTGAGATAAGTGGCGAATTGAGAACATGAACTCCTACGCCAAAAGAAGGCAGGCGGACCGCGGTCTCGTCGTCGTCCCCCGAAGTGCCGTGCGAGCGACTGCTCTACCCTCTCCTGCATGGCCGGTGGTGCTTTTTCGGCCTGACAGGTGGCTGATTCAGCCAGCTGTGCCGAGGTGAACCGTCAGGAGGACCGTTGCACCACGATGAGCGGGCGGACCGGCCCGGAAGTCAGGGCGAGCACCAGATCCAACGTGAGTTGGGCACCGTCGGCCGCGCCGACCGGTTCTACGACGAGCAGGTGCTGGACCGGCTCAATCCACGCATGCGGGAGTTCGTGGCCCGCCAGGAGATGTTCTTCCTCGCTACCGCGGACAGCCACGGCGAGTGCGACAGCACGTTCCGGGCCGGCCCGCCCGGCTTTCTCCGGGTACTCGGTGAAGGAGCCCTGGCCTACCCGGAGTACCGCGGGAACGGCGTCATGGCCTCGCTCGGCAACATCCGGGAGAACCCGCACGTCGGCCTGCTGATGATCGACTTCGCACGGGACCGTATCGGCCTGCATGTCAACGGCCGGGCTCGGCTGGTCAGCGACGGCACGATGCGCCAGAGGTATCCCGACCTGCCGGTGGATCCCGTACCGGGCCGTCGTCCCCATGTATGGGTGGAGGTCGAGGTCGAGGAGGCGTACATCCACTGTTCGAAGCACATACCGAGGCTGGTCAGAGCGCCGCTGCGGCAGAACGGCGGCAGGGCGGACGGTTCCGGCGCCGACGGCGAGCAGGCCTGGGGCACCGACGACGTCAAGCGCAAGGGCGGCGACTACTTCGGGGCGGCGGCCCAGGAGCGGGGGCTGGCTTCCCGCTGAGTGTCGGCCGGCCTTGCCGCAGGGAGTCCTCGAGGCGGTTCGGCCATCACCGCCTCGACAGCCCGGCGTGGAGCGGGAAGCGGCCGCCGGCGCCCTGGGGGGTGCGTCGGCGGCCGCGGCCGGGAAGCCCGGTGTGCGTCAGAACGCGGGCATCGCGGGCACGGCCCGGCTGTCGGCGCCGCGGACCTTGTTGATGTTGCCGACGAGGGCGCCGGCCAGCGGGAAGTGGCGTTGTCTAAGGTGGCGTTGGACAGCTTGGTGCGCACTCATGGCCGCCGGCACCCATCTCGTGGTACGCCTCGACGGACGGCTGATCGTCGGCGACAACCGGGTGGCCCGGCGGGCCGGGCAGCGGCCGGGACCTCGTCCAGGGCGAGCAGATCAGCGTCCTCGCGTTCAGCCTCGACGGCCGGGTCCCGGCGGCGAGCGACCGGACCGGGCGGGTCGCGCTGCGGGACGGCCGGCTGCGGCATCGCGCGGGGATCCTGCGGAACGTCTTCCCCTCCTCCCTCGGTGGCTCGCCCCCGAGGAAGTGAGCGCGCTCGCTCTCAGCCCCGACGGGCGCACCCTCGCCGTCGGCGGCGACACCGGCACGCTGCGGCTCTGGGACACCCTCACCCAGCAGCCCCTGGGCGGGCCGCTGCCCACCCCCGGCGAGGCGGTCGAATCCCTCGCCTTCTCGGCCGACAGCAGCACGCCGTACGCCGGCGGGGCGTATGTGCCGTGCATCGCTACACCGTCGGCCCGGAGCGGGCGGTCGATCAGATCCGCGCGGGAGCGCGGAAGGAGAAGCAGGACAGGACCACCGCGAAGGGCCAGACCGACTGGATCGTGGTCACCGCGCGTTCGGCCGCGCCAGGGGCGCCCTCCTGGTGGAGTTCGGCCAGGAACCATGCCGCGCCCAGCGCCATGACGGCGGTCGCCCCCAGGGAGGGAAGGGGCCTCAGGGCCCAGGGCACGGCGTCGCCCCTTCTGGCGGCCAGGAGGGGCCAGACCGCGAGGACGACGAAGCCCACGACGGCGACCGAACCGTGCGTGAGGGAGCCGCCGCTGCTCGGCGCCGGGAACAGGGCCACGGCCAGGGCCGCCACACCCCCGGCCGCCAGGGCCGCTCGTCCCGCGGGCGCGGCCGGGCGCAGTCCCCACGCGGTGAGCAGGTGGCAGATGCCCAGGGCGATGAAGGCGGCTGTCATCACCCAGTAGCTGGAGCCGCCGGGAGCCGCGAGGACGCTGATCGTCTGGGCGGCGGGGTCGTAGGAGGGGCCTTGCAGGGATGCGGACACCGCCCAGCCCATGATCAGCACGACGGGCGCGCAGCCGGACGACAGCAGGACCCATTTCGGAACAGAGCGCACCAGGACACCGTAAAGCGGATCTTCGGCTCCTCGCCCGAGGGGTGGCGGGTGGGAGGGTCGCCGCAACCGGTCGGCGTGCGCCGCCGTCCTACAGGGCACCATGATCCCTTCAGGCTTCGCCGGCTCCTGGGCCGCACCGGTGCGTCAATTGCTCGACTTCGCGTGGACGCAGACGCGTGCCTGCGCGTTCGCCATCGCGCTGCTGTGCGGCGTGGCCGTGTCCACGCTGCCGCCCGAGCTCCCTCTGGCGCGCTACGACCTGCTGGTGGTCTACGGCGTGCTGCTCACGCTGGTGTTCTGGATGCGCGGCTGGGAGAGCGGACGGGACGTCGCCGTCATCGCGGTCTGCCATGTCATCGGCCTGGCCTTCGAACTGGTGAAGGTGTCGCTCGGGTCCTGGAGCTACCCGGAGCCGGCTGTCCTGAAGTTCGCCGGTGTCCCGCTGTACGGCGGGTTTCTCTACGCGGCTGTCGGGAGCTACATCTGCCGTGCCTGGCATCTGTTCGATCTGGAGATCGTGCGCTATCGGCCGCGTGCGACCGCCGCGGTGGCCGCGGCCGTCTACGTCAACTTCTTCAGTCATCACTGGCTGCCCGACGCGCGGTGGGTGCTGGCCGGGCTGCTGGTGGCCGTCACGTTCAGGACGTCGGTGCGCTTCACGGTGCGGGGTACGCGCCGACGGATGCCGCTGGCCGTGTCGTTCGTCCTGATCGGGTTCTTTCTGTGGGTGGCGGAGAATCTGGCCACCCTGGTCGGCGCGTGGCGCTATCCGCACCAGGAGCACGGGTGGGAGCCCGTGGGGGTGGCGAAGTTCGGCGCGTGGGCGTTGCTGATCAGCGTGACCTTCGTCCTGGCGGCGGTGGGCCGACGGGTGGATTCCGGGGCGGGCCGGCCGGTGCGGTGAGCGCGCACGGTGCGCGAGCGCGGGGAGCGCGAGTCGTCGCCGGAGCGCTCGACTGAGTATCATCCTATGGACGCATTTGAGATGTTTTGCCACCCGAGGGTTCTCATCGATCGTGACCACCCTCGCCGGAGTGATCAATGTCCCGCACCGGCACCACGGACGACGGCGACGAGCTGCTGACCAGGCTCGGGGACCTGACGGCCCAGGCGCGAGCGCAGGCCGAGATGCAGCGCTCACGGGTCGAGCTGGCCCTCGCGCTGCAGAGCGACATGCTCCCGCGGGATCTGCCCGTCGCCCGGCGGCTGCACCTGGCCGTGCGGTACGCGCCCGCGACCCAGGGCCTCAACGTGGGCGGCGACTGGTATGACGCCTTCACGCTGGGCGACGGCCGTATCGGTCTGTCCATCGGTGACGTCCAGGGACACAACATCGAGGCAGCCGCTTTCATGGGGCAGGTGCGCGCCGGGTTGCGGGCCCTGGCCTCCGTCACCAGCGAGCCGGGCGAGGTCCTGGCCCGGACCAACGATCTGCTGCTGTCCCTCGGCTCGGACCTGTTCGCCACCTGCACCTTCATGCGGCTCGATCCGTGCGCCGGGGTGCTGGAGAGCGCACGGGCGGGGCATCTGCCCTGCATCTGGGCGACCGCCGACGGCAAGTCCGGCCTCACCGCGGACGAGGGCGGCCCGCCTCTCGGGGTCCAGACAGGGGCCTCGTACCCGGTGACCCGGTACGAGCTCACCACGGGCGGGGTGTTCGTCCTGCTCACGGACGGTGTCGTGGAGGGGCCGTCGATGCCGCTCGAGGAGGGGCTGGACCAGGTGATGCGGCTCGCGGGCATCGCCGTGGTGGCGGGCATGGACGTGGACGCGCTCGCGGCGGCCGTGATCAAGGGTGCCGAGCGGGTGGGGCACGACGACGACGCCGCCGTCCTGGTGGTCGGCCTCGAAGGGCCGGACGCTCAGCCATAGGGCCGCAGAGCCCCGCTCCCGCCTCGCCGACGCGGCGACCTCGGTGTCTGATGGCTGCTGTGGTGGGTAGCCAGGATCTGCGCAAGCCGGTCGTCCTCGCTTTGCAGACGCTGGCCGTCGCCGCCTGCTATTACGTGTCGGGGAAGCTGGGCCTGCTGCGGGAGCTGGTCGTCGAGGGCGCGGTCGTCACCCCCATCTGGCCCCCCACCGGCGTCTCGGTCGCCTTCCTGCTGCTCCTCGGGTTGCGCTGCTGGCCGGGGATCGCCCTGGGTGCCTTCTTGGTCATCGTGTCCATCACCTCCCTCACGCCGTCCTCCCTCGGCGTCCTGGCGGGCAACACGGCGGCGCCCGTCGTCGGGTATCTGCTGCTGCGCCGAGTCGGATTCCGGACCGATCTCGCCCGGCTGCGGGACGGTCTCGCCCTGGTGTTCCTGGGGGCGTTCACGGCCATGCTGATCAGCTCGACCGTGGGCGCCGGGCTCCTGATCGCCACGGGCAAGCTCGACTGGCCGAGCTTCTGGGCCGTGTGGCTGGCCTGGTGGGTGGGCGACGCCATGGGCGTGCTGATCATCACCCCGGTGCTGCTCCTGCTGGCCCGCTTCCACCGGCCCCTGCCCCTGACGCGCTGGAAGGAGGCCTCAGGCCTGGCGCTGATGGCCTGCTGTGTCGTGCCGCTGGCCGCACACAGCTGGCTCAGTCTGCTGTTCCTCGTCTATCCCCTGCTGATCTGGGCCGCGCTGCGTTTCCAGCTGGCGGGCAGCATGCTGTGCGCCCTCTTCGCGTCGATCATGATCACGGTGGCGGCGACCGACGGGACCGGGCCGTTCGAGGGGCTCAGCCGCGTGGAGGTGATGCTCAAACTGCAGGCCTTCAACGGGGCGATGGCCCTGACGGCGCTCATCCTGTCGGCCGTGATCACCGAGCAGATCAACACCCGGCGTTCCGTGGAGCGCGCGTGCCAGGAACTGGTCGAGGTCCTGGAGCACCTCACCGCGGGCGAGTCGGCGGACGGCCGTGCCCCCCTGGAGGAGGGCGGGCCGGGGCGGAGACAGGACGAGTGACGACCCGGCGCACCGTCACCGGAACGCAGGGTGGGCGTCATGGCCGAGGTGGAGGTGCCGCAGCTGCCGGTGTCGCCCGCGCACCGGCCGGCCGGACGGCGGGCGGACGGGCCCTCCCCCGGCCCGTCGGACGAGCGCGTGCCCCGGGCCGAGGTACGCCGCGATCTGGGACTGGCCGGCGACCGCTACTAGGGCTTTTCCTCCTGCGGAGACCCATCAGAACTGCCCTGGGCCCCTGGCCCGCCCACCCGGAACGCGTCGGTGACCACCATGGCCGCGGAGAGCCTCCCGGACGACGCCGGCCATCGGCCGGTGCACGCCGCCGAGCGACGGGGTCCTCACGCTCGGCCCGGCCACGATCCGGGTCGTGACCGGGGCCGACGCCGAGTCGTGAGCCGTACGGCCGCGCGCGGAACGGTCAGCCGGCCGACGGGGCCATGCGGATGGCGGCGATGTCGAGCTGCAGACGCACCTTCTCGCTCACCATCGCACCGCCCTCGGCCAGCCTGCTGTTGTACGTCAGCCCCCAGTCGGAGCGGTTGATGGTGGTGGTGCCGTCGAATCCGGCCCTTTCGTAGCCGAAGGGGTCGGTGACGTGTCCGATGTAGGTCAGATCGAGTACGACGGGGCGTGAGACGCCTTTGATGGTGAGCTCGCCCGACATGCGGAAGAGGTCCGAGCCCGTCTGTTCCACGCCGGTGCTGGTGAAGCGCATACGCGGATAGGTCGCGGCGTCCAGGAAGTCACGGCCGACCAGATGGGCGTCGCGCTGTTCCACTCCGGTGTCGACGCTGGAGGTGAACAGGGTGAGGTCGGCCCGCGAGCGGGCCGGGTCGTGCGCGTCGAAGTAGAGCCGGCTTTCGTACTCCAGAAAACAACCGCGCACCGTCGTCACCATGGCGTGCCGGACGGAGAAGCCGATCCTGCTGTGCGCGGGATCGACGACCCATTCACCGGTGAGGTCGGTCAGACGGGGGTCCGGCAGCACGGCGGTGGGGGATGCCGGTGCGCCGGCCGGGCGCTGTGGGGGGACGGGCGGCGCCTGCCGGCGGGACGACACGACGCGGTTGAACAGGTTCATGATTCACCTAGGTACGCGAGTTTGGTTATTGCCGCAAGTCCCCTTCCGGTTTGCGGCTGTTGAGAACGCACCCCTGACCTTTTTGCCGCCGCTTTGCACAAAATCCACACATGCCTGTCGCCGCGCTTTGACGAAATAACCACCCGAAACTCCATGGAATTTCATTTCGGGCATGTCGGTATTCGGCTTACGTCATCTCGATCGCGAGATCGTTGTCGACGGTGTAGTAGGGACGCGCCGCAGTTCCGTCCGCGGTGATCGCCGGATAGACGTATACGTGCTTGCGGTCCGCCACGTCGTCGAGGAGCCGGCCGATCCTGATCGGCCGCGCGTCGGCGGTGGGCCGGACGAAGGCGTCCCAGAACCGGCCCGCTCCCCCACCGTCGACCGTCAGGTCCTTCCGGTCGGCGGTGAAGGAGAAGCCCTTGCCGTCCTCGGCGATCCGGGGGCGCAGGCTCCGTACGGTGTCGCTGCCGCGCAGGCGCAGCCGCACGGTGGCGTCCTCGTGGAGGCGGGCGCCGTGCAGGCGGGCCTCGACCGTGACGGCCCGGTCGGTGACATCGATGGTGCGGGCCTCGGCGTGGGCGGTGCGCAGCCAGGCCCGCAGGGCGAGGAAGCCGTCCTTCGTGACGTAGGGGATCCGGACGGTGATGGGCGAGGGCCGGTCGCGGAGGTGTCCGTCGATGAGGACGCGCAGATCCCGCAGGCCGGGGCGCAGCCGCTGTCGTTCGGCTCCCGGTTCCGGCAGGAGATAGAGGTCCCAGCGGCCTTCGTCGAGGGTCTGGCGCGGTTCCAGCGCGGTGTGCCATCCGCCGTCGGCCGGGTCGGGTTCCAGTCCGAGGTGGTGGCGGGTCGTCTCGGGCCTGCCCTTCTTGGGGCGCAGCACCAGGAGCAGCTGGGGGCGGGCGGCCTGGGAAGGGGGGAGGCGGAAGGTGATCCGGCCGTCCGTGTCGACGGCGCAGTCGGTGCGCGGGGAGGTGTCGTGGTGCTTGCTCATCGTTGTCCCTTCCGTATCGCGCGCAGGGCGCCGGCGGCAGCGGTGTGGGCGAGGTCGCGGGCGGCGTGGCCGCGGCCGGCCAGCGGACTGTCCGTACGGCGGTGCTGCCCGGTGGCCCGCCGGCCTGTGTTCTTGGCCGTCATGGCCTCGTCGATGATGCGTTCGGCCTGTGCGACGACGGGGCCCGGGGCGAAGCGGTGGGCGTTCTCCAGGGCGGTGCGGCCCATGCGGCGGCGGCGTTCGTCGTCACCTACGAGTTCCAGCAGGGCCGAGGCGAGGGCGTCGCGGTCTCCGACCGGCACCAGCCGGCCGTCGGCTCCGTCCTTGATGATCTCGCCGGGGCCGTAGGGGCAGTCGGTGCTGACGACGGGCAGCCCGCAGCGCATCGCCTCGACGATGGTCATGCCGAACGGCTCGAAGTCGGACGTGGCCGCGGCGATCGAGGCCTTGGCCCATTCGGCCTCCATGGGGGTGGCGGCCCCCATCAGGAACACGTTGTTCCACAGGCCGAGGCGCTCGATGAGCTGCCGCAGGGCGGGCTGCTCCTCGCCCTTGCCGTAGATGCGCAGCTGCCAGTCCGGGTGCGCTGCGGCGACCTGGGCGAACGCCTCGATGAGGAGGTCGTAGCGCTTCACCCGCACGAGCCGGCCGGCGGCGATCACGATCTTGGCGGTGCCGTCGGCGGGAGGCAGCGCGGGGTCGGGGACGCTGTTCGGGAGGGCCTCCACATGGACGCCGGGCAGCCACATCTTGCGCCGGTAGGCGGCGGCGTCCGCTTCGGTGACGGTGGTGACGACGTCGAGCCGGCGGTAGGCGCGGCGCAGCGCGGTGCGCAGCCGCGGGGAGTGGTTGTCCAGGGTGAGGTGCTCCTGGCCGACGCGCAGGACGTGATGCGGGGCCTGGCGGGCGATGTGCACGTTGAGGCCCGGGCGGGTGCCGATGACGACGTCGGCGTCGAGCGACGCGAGGTGCTCGCCGATCCGCTGGTCGGTCAGCTCGCTGTACTGGTGGTGGCGGTACTCGGCGGGCGGGTACACCCGCGCCGGTCTCCGGTGCAGCGGATGGTCCGCTTCCTTGCGCAGGTCCACCAGCGGCCGCAGCCGCACCCCGGGGTGCGGGGTGAGGTTGGGGTCCTCCCGGTGGCGTAAGGCGGAGACGATCTCCACGTCGTGCCGCTCGGCGAGTGCCCCGGCCAGGTTGAACGTGGTGGTGATCGTGCCTCCGATTCCGTAGGCGTTGTGGATCAGGAAAGAGATCTTCATGGTGGCCTAGACCGCGTCAACGACCGGTTCGTTGTTCGTCGTTACCACTCTGTGGCCGTGCGGTGCAGGGTGGGCTTTCCCGCCGGTTCCGACGTGATCTCGGACATAAGTGGTCTGGGCCATACCGGTTTGCCGCCCGGTTGTGGATAGCTTGATGTGTTTGCCCGCAGCAGTGTCGCGTCATCGGGTGCACCCTCGTATCGATCTTCAGGAGACCCATGCGCCCCCGAATAACCTCTGTTCCACGCATCACGTCCCTCCCGCCCTTCGCCCTGGCCGGCGGCGCGCTGGCCGTGGGGGTGGGCGGTCTGTATCTCGCGGGGCTGATGCTCACGGGCGGGGAGATCGACACCGGCACGACCGTGCGCGGGGTGGAGATCGGAGGGCTGAGCCGCGCGGAGGCGGTGCGGAAGCTGGATCGGCACCTGGGCGCGGACGGCGCGCGGGACCTGCCCGTGAAGGTCGGGGAGCGCACGGGCACGGTCGATCCGCGGCGCGCCGGGCTCTCCTTCGACGTCCGGGAGACCGTCGACCGGGCGGCGCGCACCGGTGCCGATCCGCTCAGCGTGTTCGGCGGGTTCTTCCGCTCGGGCGGTGTGATCGAGCCGGTCGTACGCCTGGACGAGGACAAGGCCCGGGCAGCCCTCGGGCGGCTGGCGAAGGGGCTCGACCAGAAGGTCCGTGACGGTGCCGTCTCCTTCGACGGCGGGCGGGTCGAGGATGTCGCAGCGCGCACGGGGTACGCGCTGGACGTGAACGCCGCGGTCACTCCCCTGCGCGACTCCTTCCTGCGCGGGGACGCCGGCGCGGTCACGTCGCTGCCCGTCCGGGAGACGCGGCCGAAGGTCACGGCCGACGAGGTCGGGCGGGCGGTGCGTACCTTCGCGGAGCCGGCCGTGTCGGCGCCCGTCACGCTCACCGCGGGCGGCAAGCGGTTCACGGTCGGCCCGGACGTGCTGGGCGAGCATCTGACGATGCGGCCGGACGCCGGGGGCAGACTGAGACCGGAGCTCGACGCCAAGGGGCTGCGCACCGACCCCGCTGTGGCCGGCCCGCTCGACGACGTCACCACCACCGCCGAGAACGCCAGGCTGAGCGCGGACGGCGAGGAGGTCGTGGTCGCCGAGGACGCCAGGGTGGGCCGGGAGGTCACCGACAAGGCGCTGGGCAAGGCGGTGCTGCCGCTGCTCACGCGATCGGGCGTCGACCGCGACGGCGAGGTGGCCGTACGCGAGACGCAGCCGGAGGTGACCCGGGAGAACGCCCCGGAGCTGGGGCTGACGGAGAAGATGTCCTCCTTCACGGTCCACTTCGAACCGGCCGAGTACCGCACGAAGAACATCGGCAGGGCGGTGGAACTCATCAACGGCTCCGTCGTCAGCCCGGACGAGACGTGGAGCTTCAACCGGACCGTCGGCGAGCGCACCGAGGCGAACGGCTTCGTCGAGGGCATCATCATCCTCGACGACAAGTTCACCAAGGCGTCCGGCGGCGGCGTCTCCGCCGTGGCGACGACCATGTACAACGCCCTGTTCTTCGCCGGGGTCAAGCCCGTGGAGCACGGCGCGCACTCCTTCTACATCGAGCGCTACCCGGAGGGCCGCGAGGCCACGGTCGCCTGGGGCAGCCTGGACCTGAGATTCACCAACGACTCCGGCAAGGCGATCTACATCCAGGCGGAGTCCACGGACACGTCCGTGACCGTCAGCTTCCTCGGCACCCGCGAGTACGACGAGATCAAGTCGGTCAAGGGGCCGCGCACCCAGGTGAAGAAGCCGTCGAAGAAGGTGAGCAAGGACAAGGAGTGCGTGCCGCAGACGCCGCTCGAAGGGTTCGACGTCACCGTGGAGCGGGTCTTCTACAACGACGGCAGGGAAGTGAAGCGGGAGCCGTACCGCACCCACTACACCCCGCGTGACGAGATCGTGTGCGAGTGATCCACCCGTCGTTCGTCTTCACTTGGAACTCTCCTTTCCTGCCGGGGCGTTGACCCCTCCCTGAGGCGTCAGCAGAATGAGCGCGCAGTGCTGAGAGCGCTCTCAAGGGAGATCCATGACTGGCAGACAAGGCCCGGCGTTCAGCCGGCGTTCGCTCATCGGTGCCGGACTCGGCATCAGTGCCCTGGGGCTTGCCGCGGCCGGCTCGGGACAGGCCGTGGCGGCCGGCACCGGCCGGGGATCGGCCCCGGCTCGGGGGCGGGCCTTCCTCGCGGCGGCCATGGACGCCTACCCCGACCACGGCGGCATCCGGCTGACCCAGAGCTACACCGACCAGGCCGGACTGTTCAGCACCGCGTTCACCTACGACAACGCCCTGGCGATCCTGGCCCACCTCGCGGCCCGGACCCCGGGTGGTCTCAGCAGGGCCATGGCGTTGGGTGACGCCCTGCTCTACGCCCAGTCCCACGACCCGGCGTACGACGACGGCAGGCTCCGGCAGGCCTACAACGTCGGGCCGTACACCTTCTACGACGGCTCACGGCAGCCCGACGGATTCGTACGGGCGGACGGCAGCGCCAACGTCGGTACGCAGTTCGGCTTCACCGGCACGGCGGTGGGCGACATGGCCTGGGCGGGGATCGCGCTGAGCGCCCTCGCCAGCCGCACCAAGGCGCGCCGCTTCCTCGCCGGTGCCGTACGCATCGGCGAGTGGATCGAGCGCACCGGGCGGACCGACGAGCCGCTCGGCGGCTACAAGTTCGGGGTGGACGGGGAGAACCAGAAGCTGCCGTTCACCTCCACCGAGCACAACACGGACCTGGTGTGTCTCTTCGGCAGGCTCGCCCGGCTCACCGGGGACCGGGTGTGGCGGGAGCGGCGCGGGCGGGCCGAGGCGTTCGTGCGGAGGATGTGGGAGCCGTCCGGGGGCTTCTTCTACACCGGCACGAACGACGGAGTGACCGTCAACAAGTCCCCGGTCCCGGAGGACACACAGACCTGGACCCATCTCGCGCTCGGTTCCGCCGGCCGTGGCTCCTCGCGTTCGCTGGACTGGGCCGCGGCCGAGCTCGCCGTTCTGGACCATGCCGGGCGCAGGAACAGCACGGTGCCCGCGGGGCAGTCGTACGAGGGGGTCACCTTCAGCTCGGCGAGCCTCGTGGCCAACGAGGACGCGCCGATCGCCGAGGGCCAGCCCAGACCCGACCGCGACGCGGTGTGGTTCGAGGGGACGGCTCACCTGGCGCTCGCCCTGCGGGACCGTGGTGACGAGGCACGCGCCCGGCGCCTGATCGCCTCGATCGAGCAGGCCCAGGATCTGCTGGGCGGAGGTCAGACCGTCGGCGGCAAGGCCCTCCCCGAGCGGGCCGGAGTCGTATCCGCGAGCAGTCCGCTGGACACCGGGTTCGGCTTCGGCTACTACCCGTACCGGCACACGGGGGCGACCGCCTGGTACCTGATGGCGGCGGCGCGCTTCAATCCGCTGCAGGCGTGACGGCCTGCCTGCCCGGTCCGCCGAGACGTGTGGCGGACCGGGCAGCTTCTCAACGGACGGGGCGGACGGTCTGGTCGGTCAGTTCGTAGCGGGCGCCCACGATCGCCAGCCTGCCGGTGGTGATCCTGGCCGCGAGGTCGGGCTCCGCTTCCAGCTTGGAGCGGACGAGCCTGACATTCGCGTCGACGGTCGCGTCGATGCGGGCGTCGCCTTCCTTGCCGTGGTCTATGGCCGGGCTTATCTGGTCGGCCAGGTACTGGATGTGCGCGGGCAGGTGGCTCCCGGACCCCTCGGCCTCGACAGCGGCACGCACCGCGCCGCACGACTGGTGCCCGAGCACGACGACCAGGGGTATGCCGAGTTCCAGGACGCCGTAGGCGACGCTGCCGAGCACTGCCTCGTCCAGGACCTCACCGGCCGTGCGGACGGTCATCAGGTCACCCAGTCCCTGGTCGAAGACCAGCTCCGGGGGGACGCGGGAGTCGATGCAGCCGAGCACGACCGCGAAGGGGTGCTGAGCTGTGGCCAACGTGCGCCGGATCTCCGGGGTTTCGTGCGGGTGGCGTTCGCGGTAGGCGCGCCAGCGGCGGTTGCCCGCCGCCAGCTCTTTGAGGGCTTCGGCCGGGGTGCCGGGCCGTGCGCCTCGGGTGGGGGCGGCGGTGGCCGGCCGGGCGGCGCCGAGGCCCGCGCCGAGGGCTGCGGCCCCGGTCAGCGCGGTGCGCAGGAGAGTGCGGCGGACGGTGCCACCGGTGGTGGGCCGTGGACCGGCGAAGGGGTGCGGTTCACGGCCGGCGCCTCTGTGGGCAGCGGAATCTGTGTTCACGACCAGAACGTACGCCCGGATGTGCGCCCGGCCGCGTTCCTTGCCGTTTCATGGTGAGAGTTGGGTAAGTGATGTTCTTACCTTGAACGGTCTTTGACGGTCTCTCAGGAAAAAAGCAGGACGCCCCCGGGCCGATCCGGGGGCGTCCTGTTCAGGCGGGGGTGATCAGACCAGGTCGAACCGGTCCAGGTTCATGACCTTGACCCACGCGGCGACGAAGTCGTTCACGAACTTCTCCTTCGCGTCGTCGCTCGCGTAGACCTCGGCGAGCGCGCGCAGCTCGGAGTTCGAGCCGAAGACCAGGTCGGCGCGGCTGCCGGCCCACTTGACCTCGCCGGTGGCGGTGTCGCGGCCCTCGAACGTGGTCTGGTCCTCGGACGTCGACTTCCACTCGGTGCCCAGGTCGAGCAGGTTGACGAAGAAGTCGTTCGTCAGCGAGCCGGGCGTCTTGGTGAAGGCGCCGAGCTGGGACTGCTGGTAGTTGGCGCCCAGGACGCGCAGGCCGCCGACCAGGACGGTCATCTCGGGAGCGCTCAGGGTGAGCAGGTTCGCCCTGTCGAGCAGCAGGAACTCGGCCGGCAGGCGGTTGCCCTTGCCGTGGTAGTTGCGGAACCCGTCGGCGGTGGGCTCGAGCGCCTCGAAGGACTCGGCGTCCGTGTGCTCCTCCGTCGCGTCCACCCGGCCCGCGGCGAAGGGAACCTGCACCTGGAAGCCGGCTTCCTTGGCGGCCTTCTCGACGGCGGCGGAGCCACCGAGGACGATCAGGTCGGCCAGGGAGACCTTCTTCGCGCCGGAGTTGAACTCCTCCTGGATGCCTTCCAGGACGCGCAGGACCTGCGCGAGCTCGTCGGGCTCGTTGACCTCCCAGCCGCGCTGCGGCTGCAGGCGGATGCGGGCGCCGTTGGCACCGCCGCGCTTGTCGCTGCCGCGGAAGGTGGACGCCGAGGCCCACGCGGTGGACACCAGCTGCGAGACGGAAAGGCCCGACTCGAGGAGCTTGGTCTTCAGGGTCTCGATGTCCTCGGCGCCGATGGTCTCGCCCTCGGCCTCGGGCAGCGGGTCCTGCCAGATCAGCGTCTCCGCCGGGACCTCCGGGCCGAGGTACAGGGACTTCGGGCCCATGTCACGGTGGGTCAGCTTGAACCAGGCGCGGGCGAAGGCGTCCGCGAACTCCTGCGGGTTCTCGTAGAACCGGCGGGAGATGGGCTCGTAGATCGGGTCGAAGCGCAGCGACAGGTCGGTGGTGAGCATCTTCGGGCGGTGCTTCTTCGACGAGTCGTGCGCGTCCGGGACGATCTCCGGGGCGTCCTTGGCGACCCACTGGTTGGCGCCGGCCGGGCTCTGCTCGAGCTCGTACTCGAACTCGAAGAGGTTCTTGAAGAAGCCGTTGCTCCACTGGGTGGGCGTGGTGGTCCAGGTGACCTCCAGGCCGGAGGTGATGGCGTCGCCGCCCTTGCCCGTGCCGTAGGTGCTGCGCCAGCCGAGGCCCTGCTCCTCCATGGAGGCGGCCTCGGGGTCGGCGCCGACGTTGTCGGCGGGGCCGGCACCGTGGGTCTTGCCGAAGGTGTGGCCACCGGCGATGAGGGCGACGGTCTCCTCGTCGTTCATCGCCATGCGGCGGAACGTCTCACGGATGTCGCGGGCCGCGGCGATCGGGTCCGGGTTGCCGTTCGGACCCTCGGGGTTGACGTAGATCAGGCCCATCTGGACCGCGCCGAGGGGGTTCTCCAGCTCGCGGTCGCCGGTGTAGCGCTTGTCGTCGAGCCAGGTGGTCTCGGGGCCCCAGTAGACGTCCTCCTCGGCCTCCCAGACGTCGGCGCGGCCGCCGGCGAAGCCGAAGGTCTCGAAGCCCATCTGCTCCAGGGCGACGTTGCCGGTGAGGATCAGGAGGTCGGCCCAGGAGATGGACTGGCCGTACTTCTTCTTGACCGGCCACAGCAGACGGCGGGCCTTGTCGAGATTGCCGTTGTCCGGCCAGCTGTTGAGCGGGGCGAAGCGCTGCTGGCCGGCGCCGGCGCCGCCGCGGCCGTCGCTGATGCGGTAGGTGCCGGCGCTGTGCCAGGCCATACGGATCATCAGCGGGCCGTAGTTGCCGAAGTCGGCGGGCCACCAGTCCTGCGAGGTCGTCAGTACCTCGGCGATGTCCTGTTTGACGGCGTCGAGGTCGAGGTTCTTGAAGGCCTCGGCGTAATCGAAGTCCCCACCGAGCGGGTTGGCCACCTCGGGGTTCTTGGCAAGGATCTTCAGGTTGAGCCGCTCGGGCCACCACTGGCGGTTGCCGCCGCCCTGGGTCGGGTGCAGGGCGCGGCCGTGCGCGACCGGGCAGCCGCCTCCCGTCTCCTCCGACTTGGAGTCGGTGACGATCGCGTCGTGGTTCTCAGTCATGGAAATCCTTCCGGACGGGGTGGATCACAGTGCTCGGGTGGATCACATTGCTCAGGAACTGCGTGCGGTGGAACAGGCGGGGCACAGGCCCCAGTAGATGACCTCGGCCTCGTCGACGGCGAAGCCGCGGTCGTCGGACGCGGTCAGACAAGGGGCGTGGCCGACCGCGCAGTCGACGTCGGCGACGGCTCCGCACGACCGGCAGACGAGGTGGTGGTGGTTGTCACCGACCCGCCCTTCGTAGAGGGCCGGGCTGTTCGGGGGGTCGAGGCGGCGTATGAGGCCTGCCGCGGTGAGTGCGTGGAGCCCTTCGTACACGGCTTGGACGGAGATGTGGCCCACGCGGCCGCGGACCTCGGAGGCGATCGCCTCGGCTCCGAGGTGGTCACCGTCCCGCACGGTCTCGAGCAGCGCGACACGGGCGGCCGTCACCCGCAGGCCGGCACCGCGGAGCTCTTCGGCGGTGGTCGGGTTCCGGGATGCGGTCATGCCGGACAACCTAACGGCACAAACACGACTGGTTCAAGAAAACGAACGGTTCAATTTTGGTGTCGTGTTCGTGAGGCCTTGTGTGGCGGGCTTCATCGCAGGTTTGTGAACTCCGTCACAGCGATTGTGTCGTGGGGTGCCGTCGGCGGAGGTCAGCCGCGTCCGTGGCGTGTCAGCACCGCTCGTGCCGTCGCGGCCATGACCTCGTCGACCGGTCTTGGGGGTTGGTCCGGTGCACGGCCTCCCAGTCGAGATCCCACTCGCGCAGCCGCCCGGCGCGCAGGGTGAGATGACGACGTCCGCCCGGGCGACGAGGCGGTGGGGCCCCACCGCGCGGGCGGCGTCGCCCGCGCCCGGCGGGCGACGTGGACGACGTCCGCGCGAGCACCAGCGGTTCATCTTCCGCTGGGCCTTCGCCACCACGCTTGTGATGACCGCCGGCGCCCTCGCCACCGGCGCTCTCTCCCTCTGACGGAGGCTCAGGCGTTCGTGGAGGTCAGGCGTTCGAGCTTGGCGGTGGCCGTGGCGGCCTTGCGATCGGCCTCGCGGACGCGGCGGTCCGCCGTGCGCGCCCGTTCCCGGTCCGACCGCTGGGCGAAGCGGGCCTGCTCGTGCTCGCCCCTGGTGCGTTCCAGTTCCTCGGTGAGCTCGCCGACACGTCGCCGGAGGCGGTCCTCCTGCTCCTTCGCCTCCTGTACGGCCCGGCCGGCGGCCGCCGCCTCGTCCCGCAGTGCCCGGAGCTCCCGCTCGGCGGCCTCGGCGGCCCGCCGGGCCTCGGCCAGCCGCCGGCGCTCCCCGTCCGCCTTCCCGTTCGAGCGGGAAGGGGCAGCCGATGCAGACGGGCGACGCTCGGCCCCGGCGCCCCGCGTGACGGCTCGCTCCCCGACGACCGGGAAGCCGACGGTGGCGCTGAGCGGCTTGACCAGCCGGCCGCTCGCCCAGATCCGGGCGGCTTCGGGGTCGGCCAGGACGGCGTGCAGGGTGTTCTCGACCTCGCGCAGCACGCCGTCGCCGACCGGGTGACCGGCCTCCAGGGCGAGCTGCCGGGCCTGGGCGGACAGGGCGCGGACGATCGCGTGCTGCTGCCGGCTCAGCTCGCGCAGCTGGGGGCCGTCCAGGTCGTGGTGGGCCTGCCGCAGGCCCTCCCCCAGGCGGAGCAGGGACTCGACCTCGCCGGGGAGACCGCGGACCAGGAGGTTGCCCACCCAGGCCGCGAGGCTGGGCCTGCGCAACGCGCCGATCCGCTCGGCCAGGTCCCGGTCACCGGCGGTACGGGCGGCGGCGACGGCGGATGCGCGGGCCGCGGTGAACTCCTCCGGCCGCAGGGCGTACAGCTCGTCGGCCACGGCGTCGTACTCCATGAGCGTCCCTTTCGCGCGGAAGCTCCGTTTCGATCGTCTCAGGCCACGTCGGCTGCGGCTCGCGGAAGGATCCGGAGGCACCCCCTTCATGATCGGGAAATCGACGGTTTAACATATGAGCGCCGCCTAGCTCGAAAGATGGATCTGTGACTGTCAACGACGACTCGTTCACCAATTGGAAGCACCGCGAGGAGATCGCGGAGTCGATGATCCCGATCATCGGGAAGCTGCACCGGGAGCAGGACGTGACCGTCCTGCTGCACAGCCGCTCCCTGGTGAACAAGTCGGTGGTCAGCATCCTCAAGACCCACCGGTTCGCCCGCCAGATCGCGGGCGCGGAGCTCTCCGTCACCGAGACGCTGCCGTTCCTCACGACCCTGGCCGAGCTCGACCTCGGTCCGTCGCAGATCGACATCGGCATGCTCGCCGCGACGTACCGCGAGGACGACCGCGGTCTGTCGATCGCGGAGTTCACCGCCGAGGCCGTCGCCGGTGCCACCGGGGCCAACAAGATCGAGCGCCGCGAGGGGCGTGACGTCGTCCTCTACGGGTTCGGCCGCATCGGCCGGCTCGTGGCCCGGCTGCTCATCGAGAAGTCCGGCTCGGGCAACGGTCTGCGGCTGCGGGCCATCGTCGTCCGCGGCGGGGGCGAGGAGGACATCGTCAAGCGCGCCTCGCTGCTGCGCCGCGACTCGATCCACGGCCAGTTCCAGGGCACGATCACCGTCGACGAGGCGAACAGCACGATCGTCGCCAACGGCAACGAGATCAAGGTCATCTACGCGAACGACCCGTCCGAGGTCGACTACACGGCGTACGGCATCAAGGACGCCATCCTCATCGACAACACCGGCAAGTGGCGCGACCGCGAGGGCCTGTCGCAGCACCTGCGCCCCGGGATCGACAAGGTCGTGCTGACCGCGCCAGGCAAGGGCGACGTCCCGAACATCGTGCACGGCGTCAACCACGACACGATCAAGCCGGACGAGCAGATCCTGTCCTGCGCGTCGTGCACCACGAACGCGCTGGTGCCGCCGCTGAAGGCGATGGACGACGAGTTCGGGGTCCAGCGGGGCCACGTGGAGACCGTCCACTCGTTCACCAACGACCAGAACCTGCTGGACAACTACCACAAGTCCGAGCGCCGGGGCCGCAGCGCGCCGCTCAACATGGTCATCACCGAGACCGGTGCCGCCTCCGCCGTCTCCAAGGCGCTGCCCGAGCTGAAGGCGAAGATCACCGGCAGCTCCATCCGGGTGCCGGTGCCGGACGTCTCCATCGCGATCCTCAATCTGCAGCTCGCGCGCGAGACCACCCGCCAGGAGGTGCTCGACTACCTCCGTGAGGTCTCCCTGACCTCGCCACTGAAGCGCCAGATCGACTTCATCAGCGCCCCGGACGCGGTCTCCAGCGACTTCATCGGCTCGCGCCACGCCTCGATCGTCGACGCCGGCGCGACCAAGGTCGAGGGCGACAACGCGATCCTCTACCTCTGGTACGACAACGAGTTCGGCTACTCGTGCCAGGTCATCCGTGTCGTGCAGCACGTGTCCGGCGTGGAGTACCCGACGTACCCGGCTCCGGCGGTCTGATCCCGGCCGGCGACGCGGGGCGTGCCAGGACGGCACGCCCCGCGTCGTCGTGCGTCAGGAGCCGGTCAGTTCGATCCGGTACTGCCGGGTCTGCGAGCCGTCCTCGCTGCTCACGGTCACGACGGCCGCTCGCGATGTCTCCTTGCGGACGGTCACGGTCGCGTACGGGTCGCGGGGCGTGGCGGTGATCCTCGCCCGGTCCGGGCGGTCGGCGGCCACGCGGTAGCTCGTCCGGTCCGGGTCGAAGCCGTCGAGCGGTTCGCCGTCCACCTCGATCGCCGCGGCGGCTGAGTCGGCGGAGGCTCCCGGTGCCTTGGCGCGCAGTTCGATCTCCCCGAGGGTGATGTAGCCGCCCGGGCGTGCCGTCATGGCCACCCGGACCCCGGTCACCGGGCCGGTGGCGCGCACCGGGACGTCGGCCACCGGCGTGCCCTCGGTGCCCACGGCGACCTCGTCGCTCGCGTCGGCCCAGGTGCCGTCGGCTCCGCGCACCTGCACCTTGAGGGACTGCGCGAGGCTGAGGTTGCCGCCGTCGCGGTGGAAGTGCGTGACGACCCGGGTCAGATCACGTGCCTCGGGCAGGGTGAAGGTGATGGTGTCGGCCGGGTTCTTCGTGCCTGATCTCCAGTTCGACCAGGCCTTCTCGGACGTGTTCCCGTTGCGCAGGCCCTCGGCTGAGTAGCCGCTCTCGGTGTAGGTCGCGCCGACCGTCACGCCCTCGTCGAGCGCGGCGTTCGTGTCCCGGGGCGCGGTGACCTGGACACGTACGGCCGCCGCTGCCGTCGTTCCGCCGGGGACCCGGGCGGTGCCGCGCAGGGTCACCACCCCGGCCTGGTCGAACGCGCCGTCGGGGGCGGGGTCCCAGGTGACCGGGAGGTCGGCCGTGCCGCCGTGCCGGCCGACGCCGCTGACGGTGGTGGGCAGGTCGGGGCGTCCGCCGGTGTAGGTCTTGGCACGGGCCGGGAGCGTCGAGGCGATGGTGTCCACGGTGACGACCGCTTCGGCCCGGACGGTCCGGCCGAGCGCGTCGGTGGCCCGGCCCTTCACCCGGACGGTTCCGGGCTTGCCCCACCGTGACTCGGAGGGCAGCGTCCACCGCACGGGAAGCGATCCCCGGGCGCCGTCCCGGTAGACGGGTGTCACGGTCCCGGGCAGTTCGGGCGTGCGGCCGGGAACGGTGAACGCCTTGGCCTGCCGGGTGCGGAGCACCGTCTCGTCGGTGACGGCCCAGCGCTGGTTGGCGTTGGAGGTGGGCAGGTAGGCCGATACGCGTGCGCCGTCCGCGGTCGACTGGCCGACGACGTCGAGCAGGCGGCCCGTGGCGGCGTTGACGAAGGTCCAGGTCCCGTCCCCGGTGGTCGACATGATCCACCGCGCGGCGGTCGTGTCGCTCTCCTCCAGGACCGCCTCGTTGTCACGCACGGCGAGCCGCGTGTTCGTGGCGGCGTTGACGAGGGCGTAGCGCTCCCGGTTGCCGTCGCCCTTGGTCAGCTGCTTCACGGACCACAGCTGTGACTTGGCGGCCGGATCGGCCGTACGGACGACGACGCCGTTGCCGTCGGCGGACGGGGCCAGGGACTTGCCGCTCTGGGCGCCCTGGAGGCGGTAGGCGTGGCCGGGCTGGACGAGGGCGGCGTCCTTGTCGGTACCCGAGACACCGTCGACGAGGAAGCTCGTGACCGACTTCGCGGGGACGGTCAGCGTGGCGGCATCGTCCTTCACCTTCACCGGGGCGCCGCGTACCAGGGCTCCGTCGGCGCTGGTCACCACGGGGGTCACCTTGGCACCGGGGACGACGCGCCCGAAGCGCGAGAGGTCCAGAGTCACGGCCCGCGGGGCCGTTCCGCTGTTGACGTGCACGACGGTCGCTCCGCGGCCGGACCTGCGTACGGCGGCGACGCTGGAGGGGTCGTCGGCCTTCACGAAGTGGTCGCCGGGGCGGATGTGGTGGGTGAAGTTGCGCAGGGTGTGGAACTTGGTGTTGGCCCGGATGGGGCAGCTCTCCAGGGTGTCCTTCGCCGTGCAGTTGAACGGGATGTGGATGCTGCCCCAGTTCTTGCCCGCCTGCGCCTGGGGGATGGAGTCCTCCACGGGCTGCCACAACACCCAGGCGGACGGCTCCAGTTCACGGATGTCCTCGACGACCCGGGTGGCGATGCCGAGCCCCGGCTCCATGCCGGTGAAGTCGGTGCCGCTCCCCCAGGTGCCCTCCACCTCGCTCATCCAGAACGGCCGGTCGGCGGCCTTGGCGCTGTCGCGGGCGCTGGTGCGCATGCCGGTGCCGTAGGTGTGCACGTTGAGCTGGTCGACGGCGGCGCGGGCGGAGCTGTCGTAGGCGTTCCAGTTGCGGACGAAGGTGCTGGGGTTGGTCTCGTCCATGGCGGAGACGGTGGCGCGGGTCCTCGCCTTGTCGAGGGCGCGGCGTACGGCCAGTACGACCTTCTGCTGGAGTTCCGGGCCGGCGTGGGCGCCCTCCTGGCGGCCGCCGGTGGGCTGTCCGTCGGGGCCGATCTGGGTGCCCCAGTAGTTGGTGTTGGGCTCGTTGAGCGGGGCGAGGGTGTCGAACTCGATGCGGTGCTTCTTCTCCAGCTGCTCCGTCACCTTGACCAGGTAGGCGGCGAAGTCGTCGACGCGGTCCGGCCGTATCTGGTCGGTGTTGGCGTCGAAGCCGCCCGAGACATAGCCGCTGACGGTCTGGAACCAGGGTGGCGAGTTGCTGAAGGCCTCCCACTTGGTGACCTTGTTCTTGACCCGGTCCACCCACCAGCGCTGTCCCGGGTCGGCGGACCAGTCCCAGTGCTCGGGGTCGTCGGGGTTCCACCAGTCGGTGTCCTCCCGGGTGGTGCCCGCCGGGGCCTTCCAGAAGCCGTCCATCGTCGCGCCGGTCTTCATGTAGTCCTTGCGGACGTCGGGCGCGTTGCCGCCGCCGATGTTGTAGCGCGCGATGTTGAGGCGGAGGCCGTCCTCGCCGAACAGCATGTCGGCGAGCTTCTGGCGGATGGGCTCCGGGTAGCGGCCCGTGATGTTGGCGAACCAGACGAGGCTCGTCCCCCACCCTTCGAACTCCTGCTGCCGGTAGGACGGGTCGATCCGTACCGTGACCGCGCTGCCGGGCGGTTCGGCGGCAGCGGCGGGAGGCACGGTCACGAGTCCCGCGCCGAGGACGAGAGGGATGGCGACCGCCCAGGCCGGGGCGAGGCGATGTCTGCTGGACATGGATTCCCTTCGGGAGTGAACAGAACCGCGCAGAACCAATCGAGTTTCCCGAATGTTTTAGGACGGCAATCAACACGTCAAGAGGTGGGGCGAGTTGGGATCGACGCACACCCCTTGACGCGTTCCGCCTCGCCACCCCAATAATGACCATCCATACGCCGTCCACATATCTAAACGACGTTCTCTGTTGTGTACGCGAGCGAGCACGGAGGCGCAGTGACCGGTTTACGCACCACCCGCAGTCGTCCGATCGTCGCCTCCCTCGCCGCCCTGCTCGCCGTCTCCGGCTGCTCGGTGGCCGGTGCCGACCCCATCGGCGGCGGTCCGGACACTTTGCGCATCGTCCTGCCCGAGGAACCGCCGACCCTCGAACCGTGTGATGCCTCGCTGACCGCGACGGGCCGGGTCACTCGGGCCAACATCACCGAGGCACTCACCGAGCGCGATCCGTCCACCGGACGCCTGGGATCCGCTCTCGCCACCAAGTGGACCCGCGACTCCGCCACTTCGTGGACCTTCACCCTCCGCAGAGGTGTCACCTTCCACGACGGGACGCCCTTCACGGCGGCCGCCGCCGCGTTCTCCGTCAAGCGCGCCACGGACTCGAAGATCGACTGCAACGTCGACGGCTACATCTTCGCGGACAGCGAGCTGTCCGCCACGCCTCTCGACGACACCACGCTCCGAGTCACGACTGCGAAGCCCGACCCGATCCTGCCGCTGCGCCTGTCCTTCGTCGAGATCGTGCCGACGAGCACCGACCCCGACTCCCGCGTGCGCGAGCCGGTCGGCACGGGGCCCTACCGGATCGACGACTGGAACCAGGGCCGTCATCTGCGGCTGAAGCGCTTCCCCGGCTACTGGGGGAAGGCTCCCGAGTTCGCCGCCGCCACCTACGTCTGGCGTGCCGAGGGCAGTGTGCGCGCGGCCATGGTGACGAACGACGAGGCGGACGTGGCGATCGGGCTCGCCCCCGAGGACGGGGCCGGTGACCGAGCGGTCGAGTTCGCCACCAACGAGGTGTCGTACCTGCGGATGGACGCCACCGAGCCGCCCCTGGACGACATCCGGATCCGACAGGCCGTCAACTACGCGATCGACCGGGAGGGCCTGGTCACCGCGGTCTTCGCCGGCCGCCCCAGCGGACAGCTCGTGTCGAAGGGCGTCACCGGCTACGACCCGCGCATCAAGCCGTGGCCGTACGACCCGGAACGGGCCCGAAGGCTCGTCGCCGAGGCCCGGGCCGACGGAGTCCGCACCGGCACCACCATCACCCTCGTCGGCCGCAACGGCATCTACCCGAAGGCCGCCGAGGCGATGGAGGTCGTCCAGGACGGTCTGATCAAGGCCGGGCTGAAGGTCAGGATCAAGATGCTGGACGTCAACGCCTGGCTGGAGTACCTGCTGCGCCCCTTCCCCGCCGGCGACACCGGCCCCACCCTGCTCCAGGCCCAGCACGGCAACCAGGCCGGGGACGCCGCGTTCACGATGGGACAGATCTACGGCAGTGAGGGCGCCCAGAGCAGCTACGGCACCGAGGCGCTCGACACGCTCATCGAGGAGGCGCAGCTCGCCTCGGGCGGGAAACGGCAGCAGGCGTTCGCCAACGCGTTCACCCATCAGAACGACCAGGTCGTCCGGGACGCCGTCATGGCCAACATGACCGGTCTGCTGGCCCTCTCCCCCAAGGTCCGCTACCGGCCCGACTCCGCCACCAACGACGAGATGCGGCTCGCCGACATGCGCCGCGCGGACTGAGGGAGGACCTCACGTGCTGACCCTGCTGCGCCGCCGCGCGGTCTCCAGCGTCATCCCCCTGCTGGTGGTGGTCTTGGGCGTCTTCTTCCTGGCCCGCCTCACCGGGGACCCCGCCAACCTGTATCTGCCGCTGAGCGCGACGCCCGAGATGCGGGCCGAGTTCGCCGCGCGCAACGGCCTGGACGAACCGCTGATCACCCAGTTCGGCGACTATCTCGCCCAGGTCGCCCACCTCGACTTCGGCGAGTCGCTGCGCACCGCCCAGCCGGCGGGCGAGGCCGTGGTGCGAGCCTTCCCGGCGACGCTCCAGCTGGCCGGCTGGACGATGCTGCTCGCCATCGTGGGCGCGGTGGTCATCGGCAGTCTGGCGGCCTACCGCCCGAACTCGGCGACCGACCGGGTCGCGAGCTTCCTGTCCTCCACGGCCGCCAGTGTCCCCGACTTCTGGATCGCCATCATGGGCGTGCTGGTCTTCGCGGTCACCCTGGGCTGGCTGCCCACGTCCGGCACGAGCGGCGCGGCGGCGTGGGTGCTGCCCGTGGCCACGCTGTTCATCCGCCCGTTCGGCGTGCTGGTCCAAGTGGTGCGCGGCGCCATGGTCTCGGCGCTGTCCGCCCCGTATGTGAAGGTGGCGCGCGGCAAGGGTGCCTCCGAACTCCGGGTGGTCTTCGGGCACGCCCTGCGCAACGCCGCCGCCCCGGCACTGACCGTCGCGGGTGATCTGGCCGTGGGGCTGGTCAACGGGGCGGTCGTCGTCGAGACGATCTTCGGCTGGCCCGGTATCGGCAAGCTCATGATCGACTCGGTGCTGCAGCGCGACTTCGCGGTGCTTCAGGCAGCCGTGCTCGTGACCGCACTGGCGATCTTCGCCCTCAACATCCTGGTCGACCTCTGCCACGCGCTCCTCGACCCACGGGTCCGGCAGCGGGCGGCGGCATGAGCCAAGGACGGGACATGCTTCAGCAGAAGGCCACATCCCAGACGGACGTCACGGCGGTACGGCGGCGGTGGCTCGCCCTGCTGCTCCAGGACCGGTACGCCTGCGCGGCAGCCCTGCTCCTGCTCCTGGTCGCGCTGAGCGCCGTACTGGGGCCGCTCCTGGCCGGGGACCTGGCGACCCGTCAGAACCTGCGCGCCCCGGGCCGGCCTCCCTTCAGTCTCGACCACGGCTGGGCCTTCGTCCTCGGCAGCGACTCCCTCGGCCGGCCCGTCGCCGCGCGGCTGCTGGCCGCGGCCGGGACGACCCTGGCCGTGGCGGTGCCCGCCGTGCTGTGCTCGCTGGTCATCGGCTCGGTGTGGGGCATGTGGGCGGGCTATCACGGCGGTTGGCGCGAGAGCGTGTCGCTGCGGGTGGCCGACGTGATCCTCAGCTTCCCCTCCCTGCTGCTCGCCGTGGTCGTGCTGTACGTGTTCTCGCCGAGTGCCGCGAGCATCGTGCTGGTGCTGGCCGTCGCCCGGGTCCCGGTCTATCTGCGCACCGCCCGGGCCGAGACGGCGGAGTTGCGCGGCCGGCTGTTCATGGACGCGGCCCGGACGTTCGGCACGGGCGGCTGGGCGGCGATCCGGCGCCATGTCGCGCCGAGCGTGCTGCCCACGCTCCTGACCGTCGCCGCGCTCGACTTCTGTTTCGTGATGCTCGCCGAGTCGTCGCTGAGCTTCCTGGGGATCGGCATTCAACCTCCGGATGTGAGCTGGGGGTTGATGGTCGCTCAGGGGCGGCAGGAGCTGCGGAGTGCGTGGTGGATCGCGCTCTTTCCGGGGCTCGCGATCGTCGTCACGACCGTGTCGGCGACCGTGCTCGCTTCCTGGGCCCGGCTGACGACGGAACCTGGGCAGCGGTGGCGCCAGGGTCTTGGACGGCGTTCCCGCGCGTCACGTGCGGAGGGCGGGAGCGGCAAGGGTTCGGTGACGGGGAGCGCGGTCGGCGCCGGCGACCGTACGGCGAGCGCGGGCCTCGTCGTGGAGGACCTGTCCGTCGACGTGCACACTCCCACCGGGCCGGTCCACGTCGTCCGCGACGTGAGCTTCGCCGTGCGGTCGGGCGAGACGCTGGCGCTGCTGGGCGAGTCGGGCTGCGGCAAGAGCATGACCGCGCATGCGGTCGCCAATCTGCTCGACCCGGTCGCGGAGGTGGTGGGCGGGCAGGTCCGGCTCGACGGCGAGGATCTGCTCGCGCTCGGAGCACGGGCCAGGCGCCGACTGGCGGGGCCGGGGCTGGCCATGGTCTTCCAGGACGCGCTCAGCGCGCTCAACCCCGTCCACACGGTCGGAACGCAGCTGGCCGAGCCGTTCCGCATCCACGAGGGCATGTCCCGCCGCGCGGCGCGGGCCAGGGCGGTGGAGCTGATGGAGCGCGTGGGCATCCCGGAGGCCCGCTCCCGGGCGGGGGCCTATCCGCATCAGTTCTCGGGAGGCATGCGGCAGCGCCTGCTCATCGCGACGGCGGTCGCCCTGCGGCCGAAGGTCCTGATCGCCGACGAGCCCACCACGGCCCTGGACGTCACCGTGCAGGCACAGATCATGGACCTGCTCGGTGAACTGCGGGCCGAGCAGCGGACGGCGCTCGTCCTCATCACGCACGATCTCGGGCTCGCCGCCGAGCACGCGGACCGGGTCGCCGTCATGTACGCGGGGACGGTGGTGGAGACCGGGCCGGTGGCAGAGGTGTTCGGCAGGCCCCACCACCCGTACTCCCGGGGCCTGCTGGAGTCGGTACCGGCCGAGCAGCACCGGGGCTCCCGCCTGACGTCGATTCCCGGGAGCCCGCCGGACCCGGCGGCGGTGCCGGCCGGCTGTGCCTTCCGTACCCGCTGTCCCCTGGCCCGTGAGCGGTGCGTGACCCACCGCCCGGCGCTGACCGGCACCGGCCCCGGCCGGGCCGCCGCCTGCCACTTCGGGAAGGAACTGGCCGATGCCTGAACGCGGGACCCTGCTGGAGGCCGCCGGTCTGGCCAAGAGCTTCACCGTCCGGCGGACCGTGCGCGGCGGCACCCGGCTGCGGGCGCTGGACGGGGTGGACCTGGCCCTCGGGCGCGGGGAGACCCTCGGCCTGGTCGGCGAGTCCGGCTGCGGCAAGTCCACGCTGGCCAGGATCCTCCTGCTGCTGGAACGGCCCGACGCGGGCACCGTGCGGTACGAGGGCGTCGACCCGTTCGCGCTGTCGGGTGCGGAACTGCTGGCCTGGCGGCGGAAGGTGCAGATGGTCTTCCAGGATCCGTTCGGTTCACTCAACCCCCGCATGAGCGCGGCGGATCTCATCGGGGAGCCCTGGCTGACCCATCGCGGCCTCGTCCCCGCTGCACGGCGGGCGGCGCGCGTGGCCGAACTCCTGGAGATGGTCGGTCTGCGCGCCTCGGACGCGGGCCGTCATCCGCACGAGTTCTCGGGCGGTCAGCGGCAGCGGATCGGCATCGCCCGGGCCCTGGCGCTGGAACCAGAGGTGATCGTCTGCGACGAGCCCGTCTCCGCGCTGGACCTGTCGGTACAGGCGCAGGTGCTCAACCTGCTGTGCGATCTGCGGGACGAGCTCGGGTTGTCGTACGTGTTCATCTCGCACGACCTGTCCGTCGTGCGGCACCTCGCCGACCGGGTCGCCGTGATGTACCTCGGCGGGATCGTGGAGACGGGCCCGACGGAGGAGGTCTACGAGCGACCTCGCCATCCGTACACGGAGGCGCTGCTGTCGGCGGCCCCTTCGCCCGTGGCCGGGAGCGGGCGCCGGCGGCAACGGATCGTGCTCACCGGCGAGATCCCCTCCCCCGCCGACCCGCCGTCCGGTTGCCGGTTCCGGACCCGGTGCCCTCGGGCGCGGGACCTGTGCGCCGAAGCCGCACCCGAACCGCCGCCGGGTGCGCCTCTCCACGGCGCCGCATGCCACTTCCCCCTGGAGGAGGCACCCTCGGTCGCCGTGTGACGGGCGGTGTCATTCGACCACGTCCACCAGGAACTCCTGGTCACGGGCCCCTGTGCACCGCTGCTGGGCGATCTCGGCGCTCGTCGGTTCTGGACCCGGCCGACGGCCCTGGCCGCGGCCGGGCCGGTGCTCGCGGGCGTGGCCGCGGGTCCGGTGGGGTGTTCCGGGGCCGCGGCGGGTCCCGGAACGGGCGTCGCTCCGTCGGCGGCGTGTGCCGACCCGCTGTCAGGGGGCATAGCCTCACCGTCCGTCTCGGACGGCTCGGCGGTGGCCAGCCGGTCCTTGGCCTCCAGCCCCAGACGGCGACGTCCTCGTGTCCTCCGCAGGCGCGGACCAACGCGACGACCACCTCGGCACGCGGCAGCGAGTCCCGACGCAGCGCGTCGGCCGCGGTGCTGCGCGCGAGCACATCACCGCGCCGTTCCGCGATCCTTTCCAACTGCCGGTAGGTCAGGCCGGAATGTTTTCTGAGCCTTCGCAGGCAGTCCACGAACTCCGCGGCGCTGCGCGCCTCGTGCGGCAACGGACGCTGTCTCCCCATGTCCGGCCATCCTCGTCGTGCCTCTGGCCATGGACAATCCGGAATTCTGCCAATCCCCGTCCCGTCGCTCTCGTGGTCCGGACCGTGACGCCGTGCGCGCGCGAGGCTCCCGACGGGCACGTGGCAGGGCCCTGCGGCATGATGCCGCAGGGCCCTGCCCGCCGCTCAGTGCTTGAAGACGTCCTTGGTCTTCTCCTTGGCCTGCCGGGCGTCTCCCTTGGACTGTTCCGCCCGGCCCTCGGCCGTCAGCCGCTCGTTACCCACCGCACGGCCGATCGTCTCCTTGGCCTTTCCCTTGGCCTGCTCGGCCTTCGCCTTGGACTTCTGTTCTCCAGCCACGATTCGTTCACTCCAAGTCGTGTCCGACTTCGGGGTCACCTGCCGAGTGACCCAGGGAGAGACGGTCAAACGTGAGTGAGGAACGGAGCACGACGACCGTGTCGCTATGTGGTCGCGGAACCGCCATCCTGCGCTCGTGTGAACCCGTGGCTCCGCTCCACCTTCGCCACATGCAGCGTGTACCTCTGGTACCACTCGGCCTGCCCGCGCTTCTGCGCCGCGCGGTGCTCGGCATTGGTCCGCCACTCCGTGAGGGCGTCCGCGTCGCGGAAGTACCCGACGGTGATGCCCAGCCCGCCAGGAGCCTGCGCGTGATCCATCCCCAGGAAACCGGGGACGTCCTTCACCAGTTCCTCCATGCGTGCGGCGGTCTCGCTGTAGCCGCTCTGGTCCTGGGTTCGCACCGAGGTGAAGACGACCACGTAGTAGGGGGGTTCATAGGCCTCGACGGGCGTGACAGGAGCTTCGGAGTGGGTGCTCATGGCGCCAATGTAGGGCAGGGCGGCACCGCCGACGACACCTCGGCCAGGAGCCGCTCCACCTCGCTCCCCCAGCGTGAGGCGATCACCAGGTCGCGTGCCGGGTCCACCCACAGCAGGTGGTTGCCACCGTTACCGCGGGCGCAGCGGCCGGTGCGCGGGGCCCGGGGCCATACCGTGCCGCGGTCATTGAGCCACCAGGACAGGCCGTAGTCGGGCTTGACCGGGCACGGCGTCCACAACTCCTCGATCCAGCGCCGCGACAGGACCCGTCGCCCGCCCCACCACCCCTCCCGCAGGCAGAGCAGGCCCACGCGGGCCAGGTCCAGGGCGCTGATCCACAGTCCGCCGCCCCAGTGCGCGCCGCCGGAGACCACCGGTACCCCGGTGCCGTCGAGAGCGATCACGGCGTGGTCGTAGCCGTGCCAGGACCAGCCGTCGGAGGCACCGGTCGGTACCATGACGCGCTCGCGCAGCACGTCCGGCAGAGAGCGGCGGAACAGGGCCGTGAGTGCCAGCGCGGCCAGGTTGACGCGCACGTCGTTGTAGGCCCAGCCGGCGCCGGGCGGTCCGCCCGCCGACTCGGTTCCCTCGCGGGTGCTCTGGGCGTCCACCCACGTCGGCTTGGACCACAGCTCGCCCTCCCACTGGCTGGTCTGGTCCAGCAGGTGGCGCCAGGTGATCGCCCGCCCGGCCGGCGCCTGCGTCGAGGTCAGTGGCAGCACCCGTCATCGGTCCGGGGGCCGGGACCGGTTTCCAGGCGGCAGAAGCAGGACGCCTCGACGGGGACGTCGGCCAGTGCGGTCGCCATTCTCAGCTGCTGGGCGACTAGGGCGGCCTCGCCGGTCTTGCCCGTCCGGAGCAGGCATTCGTGGAAGCCGTGCAGGGACCAGACATTGCCGGGGTGCTGCTGGGCGCGGGGCAGGGTGGCGTCGAGGCCGAGGTCCGCGCGGTAGACGGCCTCGGCCTCCGCCACGCGGCCCTGTTCCAGCAGCAGTGCGCCGTAGGCGTGGCGGGTGGGCTGCATCCAGCCCCACGGCTCGTCGTAGGGGAGGCTGTCGTCCAGTTCGATGGAGCGCTCCAGGGCGGCGAAGGCGAGGTCGTGGTTGCCCCTGCGGTATTCGAGCTCTCCGTCGAGCATGGCCGACGCGATGGCGAGGATGTCGTGGCAGGTGTTGTTGAACAGCATCCGCGTCTCGGGCACCCGGCTCACCGCCTCGCGGAAGAGCTCGCGCTCGGCCTCCGCGGGACCGACCTCGCCGGTGGCCGAGAGGGCGACGCCGCGGGCGTAGTGCCGCATGGCGGTGGTGACCGCGTAGAGCTCGGGATCGGCGGGGGCGGGCAGGGCGAGGATGTCGGTCCAGCGGCCGAAGCGGATCAGCACGTGGACGCGCATGGCCAGGAAGCCTTCGAGCCAGTCGGCCATCGGGGGGCTCGGCACGCGGAGCAGGTCCTCGGGGATGGCCGCTTCGAGCTGGGCGGCGGTGTCGAGGGCGACCTGCGCCTGGCCGAGGAACATGGCCCCGTAGATCTTGAAGTGGTAGTTGTGCGCCCGGTAGAGGGTGTAGAAGTTCATCGCGCCGGCGCGCCGGTGGTACTTCTCGTCCACGGCGATGGCCTCGCTGTTCGCCGCGACGACCCGGCGGTAGTCCCCGCACAGCACGTCCAGGTGCGAGGGCATGTGGTGCAGGTGCCCGGCGTCGGGCACGATGCCGCGCAGCCGGTCGGCGACGGTGAGGGCCTGCTCCGGCGTCGGGGACATCTCCATCAGGTGGATGTACAGGTGCAGCACCCCGGGATGTCCCACGCCGGCGTCCGTGGCGAGGGCGCCGTCGAGTACGGCCTTGGCCTCCACGGTCCTGGCGCCCTCGGCCGGCTGCCCCGTCCTCAGGTCCCACAGCTGCCACGGGGTGAGGTTCATCAGGGCGTCGGCGTGCAGGGTGGCGATGTCCGGGTCGTGGGGTGCCAGTTCGTACACCGTGCGCATCGCGTCCGCGTACGGCTCGTTCCAGACAGAGCAGTCCTCGACGGCTTCCGACTGCGGATAGCGGGCGCGCAGCGCGGCGATCAGGGCCTGTTCGACCGGGGTGGCGTTGACGGCCTTCTCGTGAGCCCGTTCGACGGCGGTGTGGGTGCGTTCGACGGTCCGCACCAACTCGTCGTCGTCGAAGAATTCCCAGGGCTTGTTGTAGTTCGGACCGAGCGCGTAGGCGATGCCCCAATACGCCATCGCGCACTCCGGGTCGGCCTCGGCGGCCTTTTCGTAGCAGGCGACGGCTTCTTCGTGGTGAAAGGCGTACGTCCACAGCAGACCGCGATCGAACCAGAGCTGAGCTGCGGAAGAGGACGTGGTGACGGGTCGGCTGTAGGTGCCGAGGTCGTAGTAATCGTCCATGGTCATCTCCTGGAGAATCGGCCCGATCCGGTGAGAATAGCGGCCGTGCACCTTCTCTCGACCTTCTACCAATTCCGACTATCACCAGATCACCTTTTCGGATTTCGGTAAAGTGCACGGATGCAGCTTCCGGCGCACCTGACCGACCTGACTGGCTTCCCGAGTTTTCCGCCCGGCTTCGTGTTCGGGGCCGCTACCGCCGCGTACCAGATCGAGGGCGCGGCGCGGGCGGACGGCCGCGGGCCGTCGATCTGGGACACCTACTGCCACACCCCCGGCCTGGTGGCGAACGGGGACAGCGGTGATGTCGCCTGTGATCACTACCACCGGTATCCGCGGGACGTGGCGCTGCTGCGTGAGCTCGGCGTGGACTCCTACCGGTTCTCGATAGCCTGGCCGCGCATCGTCCCGGACGGGTCCGGTCCGGTGAATCCCAAGGGGCTGGACTTCTACTCGCGGCTGGTCGACGCACTGCTCACGGCCGGCGTCGAGCCCGCGGCCACGCTCTATCACTGGGACCTGCCGCAGTCCCTGGAGGACCGCGGCGGCTGGCGGACCCGGGAGACCGCCGAGCGGTTCGGCGAGTACGCGTCCGTCGTCGCCGCGCGTCTGGGCGACCGCGTGCCGCGCTGGATCACCCTCAACGAGCCGTGGTGCAGTGCCTTCCTCGGCTACTCCGTCGGCCGGCACGCCCCGGGCGCCCGCGAGGGCCGGGGCGCGCTGGCCGCGGCCCATCACCTGCTGGTCGGGCACGGCCTGGCCGTGCAGGCGTTGCGGGCGGCCGGCGTACGCGAGGCGGGCATCACCCTCAACCTCGACCACCACCTCCCCGCCACCGGCTCCCCCGCCGACCGGCAGGCCGTCACCCGCGCCGACACCCTGCACAACCTGGTGTGGACCGAACCGATCCTGGCGGGCCGCTACCCGGCCACCGAGGAGGAGACCTGGGGCGAGTTGATCACCGGCCAGGACTTCCGGCGGGACGGCGACCTGAAGCTGATCTCCCAGCCGCTGGACTTCGTCGGCATCAACTACTACCGGCCGATCGTCGTCGCCGACGCCCCGTACCGCGAGAGCGACCCGGCGCTGCGCGTGGCGACCGACAACCACTACGAGGAGGTACGGCTGCCCGGGGTGCGGCACACCGCCATGGGCTGGCCCGTCGCGCCCGGCACGTTCACGGATCTTCTGGTGCGGCTCAAGGAGCGCTACGACGACGCTCTGCCGCCCCTCCACATCACCGAGAACGGCTCGGCGGAGGACGACGAGGTGAGCGCCGACGGGTCCGTCCACGACAACGACCGGGTCGCCTACCTCCGCGACCACCTCACCGCGCTGCGGGCCGCGATGGACGCCGGCGTCGACGTCCGCGGCTACTACGTGTGGTCGCTCCTCGACAACTTCGAGTGGGCCTTCGGCTACGACAAGCGTTTCGGCATCGTCCGCGTCGACTACGCCACACAGCAGCGGACGCCGAAGGACAGCTACCACTGGTACCGGGCCATGATCGCCGCGCAGCGGCGGTGACGACCCCGCCCGAGGAAATCATCTTGTCGTTCGATCCGGTGGATGTGCGCCGAGAGGCTGGCACCGCCCAACTCCCGCTCCCTAGGATGTACTTCCTGTCCAGCCAGGCCGTTGGCGCGGCACTTCGCAGGGGGAACGATGCACTCCGAGAAGCAGTTGTCCACCGAGATCGACGCGACCGTGCCGACGGCAGCACGCATGTACGACCACTATCTGGGCGGTAAGGACAACTACGCGGCGGACCGCGCCGCGTGCGAGGAACTCGACAAGGTCGTGCCCAGCACGCGCAGCCTGGCCCTCAACAACCGGCGTTTCCTCCAGCGCGTCGTGCGGACCCTGTCCGAGGAGTACGGCATCCGGCAGTACCTGGACCACGGCTCAGGCCTGCCGACGCAGGACAATGTGCACCAGGTCGCCCAGCGCATCGAGCCCACGACCCACGTGGTGTACGTGGACAACGACCCGATGGTGCTGGTCCACGGCCGTGCGCTGCTGGAACAGGACGAGCGCACCACCGTGATCCACGCGGACATGCGCGAGACCGACCTGATCTTCGACCACCCCGACACCAAACGGCTGATCGACTTCTCCGAGCCGGTGTGCGTGCTCTTCAACTCGGTGTTCCACTGCATCCCGGACAGCGACACCGACGGGCCGCTCGCCGTGGCCCGCCGCGTCCGGGAGCGGCTCGCGCCCGGCAGTTTCCTGGTGATGTGCCAGCTGGTCAGCGAGGATGCCGAAGTCCGTGACTTCGTCACCAACTTCATGGACCAGGCCACCCAGGGGCACTGGGGCCGGGTGCGTGAGCCCAAGGACGTCGAGGCGTACTTCGAGGACCTGGAGATCCTGGAGCCGGGCCTCGTGGAGGTGTCCACCTGGCGTCCGGACACGGAGGTGGCGCCGCGTCAGCTGACGCACGAGTGGATCGAGTTCGGCGGCGTGGGACGGATTCCGACGGAGAAGTGACGGAGAAGTAGCGAGAGCACCCGCACATCACGGGTAGCGCTGCTCCATCGTCACGGGTAGCGCTGCTCCATCGTCTGCCGCAGCAGTTCCAGGGAGTCACGTGGCTTGAGGGCCTCGTCCGCGAGCCGGTCCAGCGCGATCCGGTACTCCTCGGTCTCGTCGCGGTCCTCGAGGAAGTTCGCGCTCTTGATGTGTTCCAGGTAGACCACGTCGGGCAGGTCGAGGCCGCCGAAGCGCAGATACGTGACCGGGATGGCGGGCGCCGAGGCGTTCGTGACGCTCAGCGGCACGATCTGCACCGTCACATTCGGCCGCTCGGCCATCTCCACGAGGTGCGCGAGCTGTTCCCGCATCACGTCGGTGCTGCCCAGGACGCGCAGCAGTACGGACTCGTCGATCACCGCCCACAGTTGCGGGGCCTCCTGCCGCAGCAGCAACCGGGCCCGGTGCTTGCGGAGTTCGACCCGTCTCTCCACCTCGCCGGCCGGTGCGTTCGGCAGGCCGCGCTCCACCACGGCCCTGGTGTAGGCGGGTGTCTGCAACAGGCCCGGCACGTACTGGATCTCAAACGTACGGATGGTCGCGGCGGCCTCCTGGAGTCCGACCAGCCGGTCGAACCACTCGGGCATCAGCCGCTTGTCGTACCGCTGCCACCAGCCCGGCTCTCCGGCCCGCCGCAGCAGCTTGAGCAGCACCGACACCTCGTACTCGCCGGTGTTGTACAGCCGCAGCAGCGCGCGGACGTCGTTCTCCGTCGGCGGGCGGCGGCCCTTGCCCGACTCGATGCGGGACAGCTTCGCGGGACTGAACCCGACAGCGCGCGCAGCCTGGTCCTGGGCGAGTCCGGCATCCTCACGGAAGCCGGCCAGCTGCACACCGACCAGCATCTTCAGCAGAGTCGGGGCCGGCTCGGGCCTGTCCAGGTAGGGTTCCAGACGGGAGATGCGATGCGACGCGGCGGACATCCTGACTCCCAGCAGACCAGACACAAGGGCGATTTACCCTATCGCACCCACCCTCTTCAGAGCAGGTGGTCGAACTCGCCGTCCTTGGCACCGGCCAGGAACGCAGCTACCTCCGCCGCCGTGTAGACGAGCGCGGGCCCGTCGGGATCACGGGAGTTGCGCATCGCGATCCCGCCGTCCACGAGCGGGGCGACTTCGACGCAGTTGCCCTCGGCGTTGCTGTGCCGGCTCTTGATCCAGCGGGCGTCCAACTTGCTCGCCCGCACTCCGTTCCGCACTGATGGCACCGCGGTCTCCTTGCTGTTCTCGTACCACGCCGGGCACGGTGTGCCCGGCCGTCCAGCCGAGACCGGCCGCATCACTCGGCCGTGCTCGTCCCGGCTTGCGTACCCACAACGGCTTGATTTTCACGCAATTTCTCGTGCAATTGCACGCGAGCACCGTCAGCGTGGATAATAGCTGCGGCGTCAACCCCTGTGCTGGCGCCGCGTCCTGACGTCGCATCGGGGAGATGCCGTGTCATCACCTGCGCAGCACGTACTCCGGCCGCCGAGCGGGGCTGGCGCACAGGAGAGCGCACCGATGCCGGAGACGAGGCCGGGCCTCTCCAGTGGGCACCCCGCACACCTGGTCGCTCGACCTGTGCATCGTCGACGCCTGGGCCGAGGAGTGGGGCTGGACCCCCGTCCCCCGGCTGGCAAGACGGTCCGGGCCGGGTTCTCGGCCCCTCCCCCCATCTGACACGACTGCCGCGGAAAGGCCCCTCGCCATGCGCAGCGCTTCGACGGAACACCCGAGCAGCGAGCGCCCACAGCGCCCCGACGCCCCGACCGGTGTAGCCCGGGCCGCACCTCTCACGGCGCTGGACCGCGTGCCGTGGGGCGACATCCAGGACTCCACGGGCTCGGCGGCGGCCATTCCGGTCCTGCTCAGCGGCATCGCCTGGGGTGACGCCGAAACGGCCCGGTCCGCACTCGACGACCTGCGCAGACGGATCTGCCAGTTCGGCTTCGTCGTGGAGCAGGCCACCGCCGCCACGGTTCCGTTCCTGTGGGAGCTGGCGAAGCTGCCGCAGGTGACCTGCCGCCCCCAGATCATCCAGCTGCTCAAGAACATCGCCGACGCCCGGCAGTGGGAGAGCACCGCCGCCGTCTATCCGAAGCTGCTGAATCATCGGGAGAACCCGGTGGTGTGGGAGCGCGCGGCGCGCCAGGCGGTTCGTGCGCGCCGCGGAGAGCTGGGCCGGCTGATGGCCGACGAGGACACCGAGATCGCCCGGGCCACGAACGAGCTCGCGCGCTCCCTGGGAACCTGAGCCCCGGGACCTTGTGGCGAGCGAGATTTTGCGGAAGGTTGCCGATCGGGCCAAGGTGAATGTGCGCGCCCGGCAGTAGGGCGTCTCCCGTGCGCCTCGCCGCCGGGAGACGTGACGAAACCGTGAGGGCCCCCTGTCACCATGGGTGATGCCCCTCGCCTCGCAGGGCCGGGCAGTGTAGACATGGCACATGGTCCGACTCATGGGTCGATCCGGGACTCGATCGCCCCTGCGGCCCGGCGCTGCGCCGTCCGCACGGCAGCGGCGGGAGGCGGGATCGTCGCGGTGGCATCCGATGGCGGGGCTGCGATCGGTCGTGGGCGGACGCAGCGTCGCCGGACAGGTGTTCCTGCTCGTCGTGGTGATCGTGCTGCTGCTGGTGGTGGCCGCGGTGGCCGCGCTGGTCCTGCAGGTGCGGCACGACACGACCCAGGAGGCCCGTAACCGCTCGCTCGCCGTCGCGGAGACCTTCGCCAACGCTCCCGGCACGGCCGAGGCGCTGCAGGGTTCCGATCCCACGGCGGTGCTCCAGCCGCGTGCCGAGGCCGCCCGCGAGCAGTCGAAGGTCGACTTCATCGTCGTCATGAACACCGACGGCATCCGCTACACCCACCCCAAGCCGGACCGCATCGGGAAGCAGTTCGTCGGAACGATCGCGCCCGCGCTGGCCGGGGAATCGGTGACCGAGGAGATACAGGGCACGATCGGCCACCTCTTGCAGGCCGTGGTGCCGGTGAAGGACCCGGACGGCCGGGTCGTGGGCCTGGTGTCGGCGGGGATCACGACCGAGAACGTCGGCGGCACGGCCGACCGTCAGCTGCCGCTCGTGCTGGCCGCCGCCGCGGTGGCCCTCGCCCTGGCGACGGCGGGCGCCGCGCTGGTGAGCCGGCGGCTGCTGCGCCAGACCCACGGGCTCGGGCCGCACGAGATGACCCGGATGTACGAACACCACGACGCCGTGCTGCACGCCGTCCGCGAGGGCGTGCTCATCCTCGACGGCTCCGGCACCCTGCTGCTCGCCAACGACGAGGCGCACCGCCTGCTCGGACTGCCTGCCGACGCCGAGGGCCGGCACGTCCTCGGCCTGGGTCTCGACCCCGGCACCGCCGACCTGCTGGCCTCCGGGCGCGTCGCCACGGACGAGGTGCACCTCGTCGGGGACCGGCTCCTGGCCGTCAACCAGCGGACCACGGAGAGCGCGGGCGGCCCGCCCGGCAGCGTCGCCACCCTGCGCGACTCCACGGAGCTGCGTGCCCTCTCCGGCCGGGCCGAGACCGCGCGGGAGCGGCTCAACATGCTGTACGACGCCGGCGTGGGCATCGGGACGAGCCTGGACGTGACCCGCACCGCCGAGGAGCTGACCGAGCTTGCCGTACCCCGGTTCGCCGACTTCGTCACCGTGGACCTGTTCGACGCGGTGCTGGGCGGCGGACAGCCGGACGCGGCGGCCGCGCTGAGCCGTACCGCGCTGAGCGGGATCCGCAAGGACGCTCCGCTCTACCCCGTCGGCGAGCGGATCAGGTTCGTCGACTCCTCTCCGCAGGGCCACAGCCTCGACACCGGGCGGGCCGTCCTGGAACCCCGGCTGGGTGAGGCCCCCGGCTGGCAGGCACAGGACCTCGAGCGCTCCGCGGAGATCGTGGAGTACGGCATCCACTCCCTGATCACCGTGCCGCTACGGGCCGGCACCCTGGTGCTGGGCGTGGTCAGCTTCTGGCGCTTCGAGAAGCCGGAGCCCTTCGACACGGACGAACTGGCCCTGGCTGAGGAACTGGTCGCGCGGGCCGCCGTCTCGATCGACAACGCGCGCCGCTACACCCGCGAGCACAGCATGGCCGTGACGCTCCAGCGGAGCCTGCTCCCCCGGAACCTGCCCGAGCAGGGCGCGCTGGAGATCGCCTACCGCTATCTGCCTGCTCAGGCCGGGGTGGGCGGCGACTGGTTCGACGTACTGCCGCTGTCGGGTGCCCGGGTGGCGCTGGTGGTCGGGGACGTCGTCGGCCACGGGCTGTACGCCGCGGCCACCATGGGGCGGCTGCGGACCGCCGTGCACAACTTCTCCGCCCTCGATCTCCCGCCGGACGAACTCATCGCCCTGCTGGACGAGTTGGTCGGCCGCATCGACCAGGACGAGACCGAGGAGGACGGCAGCGCCCCGGTCACCGGCGCGACCTGCCTGTACGCCGTCTACGACCCGGTCTCCCGGCGCTGCACCGTCGCCCGGGCCGGGCATCCCCCACCGGCGCTGATCCACCCCGACGGCAGTGTCGAGTTCCCGGAGGTGCCGGCCGGTCCCCCGCTCGGGCTCGGCGGTCTGCCGTTCGAGACGGCGGAGCTGGAGCTGGCGGAGGGCAGCCGGCTGGTGCTCTACACCGACGGGCTGGTCGAGGACCGGGAGCGGGACATAGACGTCGGTCTCGAGATGCTGCGCGAGGCACTGAGCCGGGCCGGTCAGTCCCCGGAGGACACCTGCCGGGTCGTGCTCGACTCGCAGCTCACGGCCCGGTCCAGCGACGACATCGCCCTGCTCGTCGCGCGCACCCGGGCGCTCGCCGCCGACCAGGTCGCCGAGTGGCCGGTGCCGGCCGACCCGGCGGCCGTGAGCGAGGTGCGGGCGGCGGTCACCCGGCAGCTGGCCGAGTGGGGGCTGGACGAGCTGTCGTTCACGACCGAGCTCATCCTGAGCGAGCTGGTCACCAACGCGCTCCGGTACGGCGGCGGCCCCATCCATGTACGGGTGCTGCGCGACCGCAACCTGATCTGCGAGGTGTTCGACAGCAGCAGCACCTCGCCGCATCTGCGGTACGCGACGATGACGGACGAGGGCGGTCGGGGCCTGTTCCTCGTCGCACAGCTCGCGGAGCGCTGGGGGACGCGCTATCTGCCCGCCGGGAAGGTGATCTGGGCGGAGCAGCCGCTGCCATAAGCAGCGGTTGGAGGTGCTCATAAAGTTGCCTTATGAGCTCATAGACCGGACCCGCGTACCGACTTAGGCATGCCTTAGTTTAGGCTTCCCGACGAGATCGCTTGTCGCCGCTCGAAGGGAACCTGACCATGCCCCGCCCCCTGCGGGTAGCCATCGTCGGATCCGGCCCCGCCGGGATCTACGCCGCTGACGCCCTGCTCAAGTCCGAGGTGGCCGCCGACCCCGGTGTGTCCATCGACATCTTCGAGCGCATGCCGGCGCCGTTCGGACTGATCCGCTACGGCGTGGCGCCCGACCACCCGCGGATCAAAGGCATCATCACGGCCCTGCACCAGGTCCTCGACAAGCCGCAGATCCGGCTCTTCGGCAACGTGGACTACCCCTCCGACATCAGCCTGGACGACCTCCGCGCGTTCTACGACGGCGTGATCTTCGCCACCGGCGCGACGGCCGACCGCGCACTGCCCCTCCCCGGTATCGAGCTCGACGGCTCGTACGGCGCCGCGGACTTCGTGTCCTGGTACGACGGCCACCCCGACGTCCCGCGCACCTGGCCGCTGGAGGCGGAGAAGGTCGCCGTGCTCGGCGTCGGCAACGTCGCCCTGGACATCGCGCGCGTCCTGGCCAAGACGGCGGACGAACTGCTGCCGACGGAGATTCCGGCGAACGTCTACGAGGGCCTGAAGGCCAACCGGGCCATGGAGATCCACGTGTTCGGCCGCCGCGGCCCGGCGCAGGCGAAGTTCAGCCCGATGGAGCTGCGGGAGCTGGACCACTCCCCCAACATCGAGGTCATCGTCGACCCCGAGGACATCGACTACGACGAGGGCTCGATCGCCACCCGGCGCGGCAACAAGCAGGCCGACATGGTCGCCAAGACGCTGGAGAACTGGGCGATCCGCGACACCGGCGACCGGCCGCACAAGCTCTTCCTGCACTTCTTCGAGTCGCCGGTCGAGGTCCTCGGCGAGGACGGCAAGGTCGTCGGTCTGCGCACCGAGCGCACGGAACTCGACGGCACGGGCAACGTCAAGGGCACCGGCACCTTCAACACCTGGGACGTCGGCGCGGTCTACCGCGCCGTGGGCTACCTCTCCGACAAACTCCCCAAGCTGCCCTGGGACATCGACTCCGGCACCGTCCCCGACGAGGGCGGCCGGGTCATGCAGGAGTCCGGCGAGCACCTGCAGTCCACGTACGTCACCGGCTGGATCCGGCGCGGCCCCGTGGGCCTCATCGGGCACACCAAGGGCGATGCCAACGAGACGGTGTCCAACCTGCTGGACGACTACGCGAACGGCCGGCTGCAGACGCCCGCCACCCCCGCTCCCGAGGCCGTGGACGCGTTCCTCGCCGAGCGGAACGTCCGCTTCACCACCTGGGACGGCTGGTACAAGCTGGACGCCGCGGAAAAGGCGCTGGGCGAGCCGGAGGGCCGCGAGCGCGTGAAGCTCGTCGAGCGCGAGGACATGCTGCGGGCGAGCGGCGCCTGACGCCCGTCCTGTAGGCGTGTGGGGCGGGTCCGGTGGCAATGTCACCGGACCCGCCCTTATGTGTGCTTGAAGCGTGTACGATCCGGATGCTTCACCGAATCATCACGCGGCCTTCACAAGAGGGCCTTGCAAGGGGGGACGAACGTCCATGCACATACGCCTTGTCGCCACCACGGCGGCGATTGCCGGAGCCCTGACCGCCCTGACGGCGGTTCCGGCCCAGGCCGCCGAGTACAGCTCCGCGCTGAAGATCCGGGGTATCCAGTACGACGCTCCCGGCCGCGACTCCAACCGCTGCTCCGGCGGGAACACCGCCGCGGAGTACTTGACGATCAAGAACTACTCGCGGTCGACGACCGTGAACCTCAAGGGGTACGTCGTCAAGGACGCCGCCGGCAACAAGTTCACGTTCACCGCCAGCCACACTCTTCAGCCCGGTGACTACGTGAAGCTGCGCGGCGGCAACGGGTCGGACTCCGACTCGAAGAACGTCGTCTACCGCGACAACTGCAACTTCATGTGGAACAACGACAAGGACACGATCTACGTGTACAAGCCGTCCGGCAGCCGTGCCGACGTGCACTCGTACACCAAGAGCGGCTCCGACGGGGACGGCAACGGGTACATCACGTACCACGGCTGACATGGCATGAGCGTGGGGTCTGTTGCCGTTCCGGCAACAGACCTCACGTTCTTCCTGCCGGACGCAGCATGATCAGAGGGTCCGAGTACCCAGGGAGGATCCATGCCGCAGACGTCCGCCATCGGCCCGGCCCACCGTCTGGTGCCTTCACCAGCCGGTCGCACGCACCTCGTGGAGCAGGGAGACGGACCCCTCGTTCTGCTGCTGCACGGGTTCCCCGAGTCCTGGTACACGTGGCGCCCCCAGCTGCCGGCGCTGGCCACCGCCGGCTATCGCGCGGTGGCCGTCGACGTCCGCGGCTACGGGCGCTCGTCCCGCCCCGCGACGGTGGAGTCGTACCGGATGCGGGAACTGGTGGAGGACAACGTCGCCGTGGTGCGTGCACTGGGCGAACAGTCCGCAGTGGTCATCGGGCACGACTGGGGTGCGGGCATCGCCGCGACCTCCGCGCTGGTCCGGCCCGAGGTGTTCCGCGCGGTGGGACTCCTGAGCGTGCCCTACACCCCGCCCGGCGGCCCGAGGCCCAGCGAGGTCTTCGCCCGGATGAGCGGCGACGAGGAGTTCTACGTCTCCTACTTCCAGGAGCCCGGCCGGGCCGAGGCCGAGATCGAGCCGGACGTACGCGGCTGGCTCGCGGGCTTCTACGCCGCCCTGTCCGCGGACACGATGCCCAAAGCCGGCGCCCCCGACCCCCACTTCGTCGGCCGCGGCGGAAAGCTGCGCGACCGCTTCCCCGCCGGCCGGCTTCCGCACTGGCTGGACGAGACCGACCTGGACGTCTACGCCGGGGAGTTCGAACGTACGGGGATGACCGGCGCCTTGAACCGCTACCGGAACATGGACCGGGACTGGGAGGACCTGGCCGACCTCGCCGGCGCTCCCGTCACCCAGCCCTCCCTGTTCATCGGCGGCGGCCTGGACGCCTCCACGACCTGGCTCGCCGACGCGATCGAGGCGTACCCGACGACCCTGCCCGGCCTGACGGCTTCTCACATCTTGGAAGGCTGCGGTCACTTCCCGCAGCAGGAACAGCCGGACGAGACCAATCGGCTCCTGATCGAGTGGCTCGCCGGTCTTCGCTGATCTGGAGGACCGGGCCCGGCAGCCAGCGCTCGAGGTAGGCGCGCAGACCGGTCAGGTCGTTGCCGCGCGATACGTATCCCACGTAACCGTCCGGGCGTACGAGGGCATGGGCGACGTCCGGCCAAGGGCTGTCCGAGCCGAGGTGGTGCACGCTGAGCAGGTCGTGGCGTCCGCGCTCCGGCACCTCCGGTGGCCAGAGACGGGCAGGGCCGGTGAGCAGGAGGTGGTAGCCCCGTGCGGCAATGCGCTCCTGCAGTCCGGGCGGGACATCGGGGAGCCGGTCTCCCGCCTGCGGGCCCTGTCGTGGTCGGTGCGGTCCGCTGGTGGAGGCAGGCCCGCGGCGGTAGTGGATGCCGAGTTCGGAGACCGCGCGGAAGAGTCGTGCGCGAGGACGGGTCGTGCGCAGCAGCAGCGGGGCCAGGCGCGGGGCGAGCTGGGTGCGGGCGAACCGGAGGGCCGGGTTGCCGCTCGTGCCGACGGTGAACGCCTGGTCGGTGAGGCGGCGCACGACGTGGCCGACCGGGGCCCGCTCCGCCTCGTAAGTCTCCAGCAGTTCCTCGGACGCCGCGCCCCGGCAGACGTGAGCGAGCTTCCAGCCCAGGTTGAGGGCGTCCTGGATGCCGGTGTTCATGCCCTGTCCCCCGGCCGGGCTGTGGATGTGCGCCGCGTCCCCGGCGAGGAAGAACGGGCCGTTGCGGTAGTGGGTGGCGCCGCGGTTGTGGATGCGGAAGGCGGTCATCCAGACCGGATCGCGCAGGATCAGGCGTTGGTGGTGCCCGGTGTGGTCGGCGTGGACGGTGGTCCAGTCGTCGGCGAGCCGCTGGAGGAGGTCGAGTGTCACCTCGCCCGCGGGGGAACCCGGCGGGCGCATCGCGATCATCCGCCAGGTCGCCGGTGTGCCGAGCGGGAAGAAGAACAGCATTCCGGCCGCGGTCATGTACGTGTGCGCGGCGCACGGCTCCAGCCCTTCGACCTCGAGGTCGGCGAGGAAGAACGTCTGCGGATAGGCGTGCCCCTCGAAGGCGATCCCCGCCTGGGCGCGCACGGTGCTGTGCGCCCCGTCGCAGCCGACGACGTAGCGCGCCCGCACCGTCTCCTGGCTGCCGTCCGGGCATCGGAGTCGGCAGCTGACGTACCCGCCCTCCCGCTCGGTGCTCACCAGTTCCGTGCCTCGTTCGACGGTCACGTCCCGGGCTGCCAGCCGGGCCGTCAGGACCGCCTCGGTCTCCGACTGCGGGAGGAAGAGCAGAAAGGGGTACGGGGTGTCCTCGCAGCCGACGTCGAACACCGGCACCCGCAGCTCCCGTCGGGGCAGATGCAGGTGGAGCCGGACCGCCGTACTGCCCCGCTCGACCAAGTCGTCCGTCACCCCGAGTCCGGCCAGCATTTCCAGGGTCCGGGGCTGGATGGCCGGCGCGCGTGACTCCCGGGCACGGTCCAGTGAGCGGTCCACGATCCGGAACGGGATGTCGTAGGCGCGCAGTTGCGTCGCGAGCGCGAGTCCGGTCGGGCCCGCGCCCACCACCAGCACGTCCAGGGGTGCTGTCATGGCCTCAACGGTAGTCGCGGCCGACTGCGGGCCGGGGCCCTCCGACCCGTGTCGCGTCCGGAGGGCTCCCGTGGTGCCGGTTCAGGGTGGTGTGGGCTCAGACCTCCAGATCGGCTTCGATACGGCGGAGCTGGTGGCGGGCCATCGCCAGGTTGGACCGGCTCCCGTCGAGCACGAGGTAGAGGAACAGCCCGCTGCCTCCGCGGCCCTTGATCAGGCGGATGAGGTGGTACTGGGAGTTCAGGGTGATCAGGATGTCCTCGATTTCCTCCTTCAGCCCCAGAAGCTCCATGGTGCGCAGCTTGGCCCGTACGACGTCGGTGTTGCCGGCGGCGGCGACTTCCAGGTTGAAGTCCTTGGTGCCGCCGAGGGTGCCTAGGGCCATGCCGCTGGTGTAATCGACGAGGGCTGCGGCCGTGGCTCCCTCGATGGAGCTCAGACATTCCTTCAGCGCGGTCTCGGTGTTGGCCATGCGCTCGGTTCCTTTCGTTCTGTCTTGCTTCGGTGGGTGGTCGTAAGGTTCAGGTGGTTCGGGCGGGCTCAGAGGCCGGTGTGCGGGCGTGGCTGGTGGGTGGGCCGCTGCGGTGTGCGGACCGGGAGGGTGCCGATGGGGCGGGCCGTGGCCGGAGGCGCCGCGGCGAGGTGTTCGGCGGGGGCAGGCCGGTCGGCGTGGCGGCCGGTGCCCGGCCCGACGCGCGTGGCCACCAGGTCCGCGATCCGGGCGCCGCTGCGCCGGCCCTCCAGGTGGAGGCGGCCGACGTTGACTCGGTCCTCGGCGAGGAGGGTGAGGACAGCGGTGGTTCCGGCCGCGTAGGTCGCTACGTAGCCCCGGGAGCCGCGTACCAGCAGTTCGCGGAAGTCGCCGCGGCCGGCGGCGTCGGTCAGGCGGTACGCGACACCGAGGGCGGCGGCGGTGAGCGCCGCGAGTCCCTCAGGCTCGGCCTCCGGCACGTCGTGGGCGATGACGAGTCCGTCGACGGTGGCCGCGAGGGAGCCCGTCAGCCGGGGTACGCGGGTGCGGAGCCGACGCAGTTCGTCCAGGACGTCGGTCTCGACGGCCATGAGCATTCTCCTTTCGGCACGCTGTCTTCGCGCGCGGATCACAGTGCCTCCAAGGCGTGCAGGAGCCGTCGCAGCAGTGCGGTGTCGGGCTCGTCCGGTACCACCACCGGACAAGGGGCGGGGGCCGGCTCGGCGTACGCGGGTTCGGGGGCTTTGGCGGGAGCGGGGCATGTGGCTGCGGGGACGACCATCCCGGCGGCGGCCAGGCGGCGGAGTTCGACGAGGGTGTGGAAGGTGCGGCAGGCGAGGGCCGTGGCGATCTGGGCGGCGGTGCGGACGCCGTCGACCTGGGCGAGGGTGCGGCTGCGGCGGGCCGGCAGGTCCGAGGGGTCGACGTCGGGGACCCGGGCGAGCGGGACGAGGTCGACGCAGGGTTCGGGCCATATGCGGTGGAGCAGTTCGCGACGGCGTCTCGACTCGCGCAGCACGGCGTCCACCGGTACGGAGCGGACCGCGCCGAGCCAGTGCGCGACTCCGGGACGGAAGCGGAGTGCCGGCCCGTCGTGGGCGAGGACGAAGTACGCCGCGTCGAACAGGGCGCCCAGGTGGCACAGTTCCAGCGCGCCGGCGGCGAGGTGGCCGCTGTCGACCAACTGCCTGCCGACCCTGCAGCGGCGGCCCGCCTGGTCGATCGCGGCCCACCACCCGTCCGGGGCGAGCGCACCGCTGTGGGTGAGCAGGTCGCCGAGGTCGGGTGTGACGGCGGATTCGACGTGGACGACGTGTCCCGAGGCCAGGTAGACGACGCCCGACTCGGTGGACAGCGCGCCGCTCGCGCCCTGCGCGGCAAGGGTGCCGAGCAGGGCCGAGGCCGGTTCGTCCGTGCGTGAGGTGCGGGCCGGCGTCATCATCCGAGCACCAGTCTGTCCGCCATCTCGGCCAGCCGGATGCGGGCCAGGGCCAGGTTTCCGTCACTGCGGTCGAGCCATAAGTGCAGGAACACGGTGCTGTCGAACGTCGTGCTGACGAACCTGAGCAGGTGGTACGAGTCGGCGTTCGTGATGATCAGATCCTGTACGGGTGGTTCTTTGCCTGATATCTCTCCCGCGTCGCCGCCGACCGGTGCGAGGAGGCCACTCTCCGTGGCGAGGCGGGCGAGTTCGGCGGTCTCAGCCGCCGTCGCCTCCAGGTCGCCGCCCGGTGCGTCACCCACCGCGCCCAGGGCGAGACCGCTGATCCAGTCGACCACCGATGCCCCTCGCGCGCCGGGCAACCGCATGGCCTCCAGCAGACTCTCGTCAATTCCGGGCACGCCGAATCCCCTCCCCTGCACGGCCGTTCCCGCGAACGTGAGCACGACACTACGGTGTGTGCTCGGAGCAGGTGAACGCTTTGGCATTTTCCAAAGGAATGTGCAGGGAAGCGGGCGGGGGTCGAACCGGCTTGATCGGAAGCGGGCAGGATGCATCGCAGGGCGCTAGAGGGCGATTGACCATCGCCCCTGACCTGCACCTTCACGCCTCGGGCACACCTGGGCACGCCCGCGGCGATTCGCAGGTTCGGCAAGCCTTCGCAGGCTTTCGCAGGACTCACGCTGACCACGCGCTGACATTACTGACGGGTAATCAGGTCGATGTGGCGACCTCACTCCACACTGCGGAAGGCGCCTGCCGGTACTCGGCAACGGCGGGACGGGGCCGCAACCTGCGCCCGTAGCCAGCGCTTTTGTCCCGCGCCTCGGACGAGCAGCACACGGCGTCCTACCGATCGGCACCGAGCCCCTGCCCGCCATGCCACCTCCGCGCGGTAGATGGCATCCGACTGGCCGGGCACCGGAACCAGCTACGCGCTCTGGGCCAGCAGACCGGCGTCGATGACCTCAGCGACAAGGGTGGCGCCGCGGCTGTTCTGACAGCGACGGCAGGGCGGCCAAGGTGTGCTCGCGATGCGAGCCGTGGACGGTGCTCAGGTGGCCGAGGATGTCGTCGCGGGTGACCTCGCGCAGGTGGTCGTAGCGGTTGGACCAGCCACGCCATTCACATGAACGTGCACAAGGGCGTCGTCACGCTCCGCGGGCACTTCCGTGACACCTCGTTGCTCCCGGTCGCCGTGCGCCTGGTGCGTGCCGTGGAAGGCGTCGTGCACGTCGAGCCACAGCTCACCTGCGAGGCAGCTGGCCGGGACAGGCCAGGTACAGCTCAGTGACCGTGCGCGAGGCCGGCCGCGGTTCACGGGAGGGTCAGGGCTGGATGTCGAGTACGTCCGGCACCGGGCGACGCGGTGTGCCGGGGCCCGTGGGACCGTACCCCAGGCGCAGGAGCATCTGGGTGTAGCCGGTCCCGGACAGCGGGTCGCGCAGCGGCCAGCGCAGGTCGGTCCATTCGAGGGGCTGGGTGGCGAAGGAAGTGGACAGGCCCTCAAGGGTGGCCAGCAGAAGGACGCGTTCGACGGCCTGACCGGCGCGGAGCCAGTCTTCCGGGTCGTCGTGGCTCGTACTGACGAGGGCCAGCTGAGAAGTGCGTTCGAAGTCCGCGGCGTCACGGCCCGCCACCCTCCGGGGGCCTGCGAAATCGCGCATGGGGGCCTTGCCCCCGCGCTTGCGCGGCCCGAAGGCGTAGTACGGGACTCCGTCGTCGGCGGTGCCCGCCGACCGAGCGTCGATACGAGTCCACCGCGCCAGCTCCTGGTCGCTGCCGAGGTCGGTGATGCCGCGTGCCTCGGCTTCCTGGACCAGTTCCAGCACCTCCCGCTGATGCCATGAGGTCGGGAAGGTCAGCGCTGCTCCCTCGACGCGGGCGGCTGCGGTGAGAGCTTCCCGCACGGCATCGGGGATCTCTCTCTCCTCGAAGGGGTAACGGCTGCTGTGCCGCTGGTGAATCGCGGGATGCAGCGCGCCGAGTGCGCTCTCGTCGGTCGCGGAGCCGATCAGCCGCAAGCTCGCGAGCAGCGCCTGATCCGTTGGGTCGGGCGCCAGGAGAGTTTCCGGAAACCAACCCTCGTGGGCCACGGCGACCCTCAGGTTCAGCAGTGCGGCGCCACAGCCGATGTGCAGGCCGCGTGTGTCGGGGTCGGAGTGCGGCATGGTGCGTTCGAAGTCGGCGCGGATCTCGAACGTGCGGCTGTGCCGGAAATAGCGGAAGAGCCAGGGCTGCGCGTTGTGCATGGACGGGGCGGCAACCGCGTCGTGGACCAGGACCGCCACCCGCTCGTCGGACGGTGCTTGTCGGCTCACCGGAGCCTCCCCTCGTGAGTCGGCGGCCCGCTGAGACGGGGCCGCTCTCGACGGCCGTGGGCGCCTACTGATCGGCCGGAGTGATGCGCCGGCCCGTGAGGCGCGTGGGCCGGATCGACACCCACATCTCGCGTGCACCGCCCGCCCGAGGCTGGGGTGTACGCGCTGGGCGAGCCCACATGAGCTGATCCATCCGGGTACGGAGATCGTCCAGCTCATGCATGGCTGCCGAGAGCCCACCTCTGCTGGGCCGTACGGGTTGTGTCATGGCTGATCCTCCTTGACTTGCCGTGCCGACCGTCGGTCACGTGGGCCATCCGGTCAGCCGTCGACTGGGCCGCTGCGCGCCCATGCCCTCGATGTCCCGCTCGGCGATGTTCAAGAGCTGTCGGGCCAGGTCGTTCATGGCCCGGCCCGCCGCCAGCTCGTCGCCGATCTCGGGCACGTTGGCGTCCGCCGGATGGCAATGCGCGGTCCCGTGACCGGTGAGCGCCGAGGTGCCGGTCTCCAGCACCAGATGTGCTTTCGTGGTTCCGTCTTCGTCCTCGAAGAGGTGGAGTCGAACCTTCCACTCCGCCGTGTGCGGCATCGCCTTCCTCCTCACCTCGATACGGACCCGTGAGGTCCGGACACGGTTCGTTCTGGGAGCGGGGACCGTGCGGAAGCCGCCGCCGTCTGTTCCTCGATGTGGCGCCGGACGCGGGCGGCGAGTGCGCTCAGCCGCTCCGAGGCCGTCGCCCGAGGCACGACCGGCGCTCGGATCCGTCGGGCTTCCGACGGCAACCCGCCCAGGTCCGCCGTGAATCTCACCCGGCTCTCGTCGAGCGTGGACCTGGTGCCGGTGCGCCGCCCGCCTCGCATCACCGTCTCCAGCAGCGGCCTGCCACCGCCGGACGACTGCTCGTCGGCCAGACCGATCACGTCGGCGTATCCAGGGCGGCGGAACACCTGCTTGCGGCCGGGTGCCGTCACTTTCGCCGACGACAGCTTCATCACCGGCCGTCCGTCGTACTCCACCATCTTGTACGCCGAGTCCAGATACGGTGCGTCGGCCGAGACCCCGACACGGGTGCCGACGGCGTACGTGTCGATCGGTGCCCCGGAGCGCACCAGGTCGTCCATGGCGCGCTCGTCGAGACCGCCGCTGGCGATGATGCGTACGTCCGGCAGGCCCGCGTCGTCGAGGACGGCCCGTGCCCGTACCGCCAGGACCTCGAGGTCGCCACTGTCCAGCCGTACGGCCGAGCCGGGCCCGCGGGCCGTATGGTCGAGGTCTCGCAGGACGCGCGCTGCGACGCGGACGCCCTCCTCGGTGTCGTAGGTGTCCACCAGCAAGGTCACCGGCCCCGGGTGCGACCGCGCGAAAGCGCGGAAAGCGTCTTCCTCCGTTGCGAACGCCTCCACGAAGGAGTGCGCCATCGTGCCGACGGCGGGGATACCCAGGGCGGTGGCCGCGGCCACGTTGCTGGTTCCGGCGAAGCCGACCATCGCACTGAGACGGGCGGCCTGGAATCCGGCCTGCGGGCCGTGGGTCCGCCGAAGGGAGAAGTCCACGACCGGATGCCCTGCCGCCGCGAGGACGCACCGCGCGGCCTTCGAGGCGATGGCGGTCTGGTGGCTGAGCTGGTTGAGCACGTACGTTTCGGCCAGCTGCGCCTGCGGGAGAGGCGCGGTCACCTCCAGCAGGGGCTCTCCCGCCAGCACGATCCGTCCCTCCGGCACCGCCCGCACGTCGCCGGTGAACTCCAGGCCGAGCAGGGGCTCGAGCTCCCCCGGCCGGCGGTGGAGAGCGGAGGCGAAAGCGTCGACGTCGTCCGGACCGACATGGAGGCCGGACAGGTAGTCCAGGGCCGAATCCAGCCCCGCGGCGACCAGGAAGCCGCGCTCGGGAGGCAGGTCGCGGACGAAGAGGCTGAACGTGGCTGGACCGGTCATGCCCTCCCGCTGGTAGGACAGGGCCATCGTCACTTCGTACAGGTCGGTGGTCGTCGCGTCGGACATCTCGTCGCCTCCTCGGCTCCCGTCCGGGATTCCTCTCGGTCACCTGCGGAAGCGTGCGGACCATGTGGGCTCCACCAGGTCCCACTCGGCGTCCCACTGCGCGTACCTTCTGCGGTCCAGTACACGGCGCATGCCTGCGCGCGCCGCGTAGACGCCGCCGGCTACGCCGACCGCCGCCATAGCACCCACGAACCAGCCATTGGCCGTCGCGGTGAGCTCGCTCATCGGCGCACTGGTGAGGCTGCCGTCCCGGTCCACCCACACCCGCACGGTGGCGCCCTGGGAAGTGTGCGCCGTCACGAGGGTTGTTCCGGTGCGTACCGTGCCGTTGCCGTCGGTCCAGCGGACCTGCGCCCGTTGCTTCCCCTCTCCGGTGACGCCCTTGGCGGTCGACGTGAGCCGGGCCTCGACCTCGTTGCGTTCCGCCGACTGGGCTTGCACGGTGCGCATCGACGACTCGTACGCCGTCAGTCCCGCGCTGAGCGCGGTCGCCGGCAGGCCGAGGACGAGGACCAGCATCAGGAAGCGGCGGAACCAGGACTCGAACCGGTCGGACCTACGTCGGAGGGGGTTCGGCCCCTTTGACGCCTGCTCCTGGCGTGGCGGAGGCCCATCGGACGCGCGCGGCGAATTCTGTGCACTCATGACTCGGCCTCCAGCAGGTCGCTGGTCCGTTCCTCCACCACTTGTCCCACCATGGGACGGCACCGGCCTCCGGTCACAGGGCCGAAGGTCCCTGCGGGAACGGCTTCCGGCCCCGTAGGGGCCGACCGTCGACGTGGTCCGTCTCCGCCTGTCCGGTCATATCCGGGGGACGACCGCGATCGGACATGGCGCGAACCCTCTGGACCCCAGCACCAGCGCGAAGGCGTTACGCTCGTAGCGAGCGGTTCCACGGGGGGGGTGCGTGGACGGGCTCGATGCCGAGGTGCTGCTCGATTCCTAAGGCAGGGAACGCAGAGCGGTTGCCCACCGACGGCTGATCCTCACGCACACGGCGTTCTGGGCGGCGGCGTCAGGCGGTCGAACCCCCTCATGGCTGCGCGCGGTGGCCGTTCCGCGCGCAGCCCCCGCCATCCCCGCCCTCCTCGGTCGGCCACAGCTGGTCGCGGAGGCGGTCCGTCTCGTCTTCCACCTGCGCGTGAACTACCGGCGCGGTCCCCTGTCGGTGGAGGGAACCAGCGAAGTCCTTCCCACCGCCTACGAAGTCGGTGTGCGGAACGGAGCGGTGGGCCCGGGAGACACCGTCGTCGTGGTGGGCGCGGGTCCCGTCGGCCTCGCATGCGTCGTCGTCGCGCGGCTCTACTCGCCCCGCCGGATCATTGTGGTGCACCTGTCCTCCACCCGGCTGGAAGCCGCCGCCCGTGTGGGGGCCGATGCCGCAGAACCACCGGGGACGATGATCGCCGAGCTGTCCGAGGGGCCGGGGGCCGACGTGGTCATCGAGGCGTCGGGGGAACCGGAGGGCTTCGTCCTGTGCACCCGCGCTGTCCGAGCGGGAGGGCACATCGCCGACATCGGCACCCACGGCATACCGGTCACGCTGCGCCTCGCATCCCTGGGGCGCAAGAACGTGACGATCAGCACCGGCCAGGTGGACACGTACCCCATACCGTGGCTGATGGAGCTGGTGAGGTACGGACGCCTGCACGTCTCACAGCTGGTCACCCACACATTCGGCCTCGATCGGGTGGAGGACGCCTATGAAGTGTTCTCCCGCGGCACGACCTCCGGCGCACTCAAGGTCGTACTGCGCCGTGAGTGAGGGCCCGGCCGACAGGAGTCCGAAAAGGCCGGACGGCCCCTCTTCTGGGCCATCCGGCCCTGGAACTCGCCGGCGAGCGGCGGTGCTATGGAAGTGAGCCGGGGGCGCCACAGGAGGCACGGCGAAGCGGAGCGAAACCGCGCACCGTGGAATTCGGGCCCGCAAGAAGCGGGCGGCCCTCGGCTCCATGAGCGTCGGCAGCGACCGCCGCCGTCCCACCAAAGCCCCTGCCCATCCGGCAGAAATGCGGCCAGAGCCGGGCTCGGCGGCCCTGGAGTTCAGGGGACGGTGCCGGGAGGAGCCCCATGCACTGGGAAACCATTCACAAGGACACCGCACCGGTCGTCCCACCCCGACTCACCGACTACGACCGGGCGCGCTCCGCATTCACCTGGTCACGGGCGCGCACCGCACTGTCCGGGCTGCCAAGCGGCGGCCTCAACATGGCTCACGAGGCCGTCGACCGGCACGCGACCTCTGACCAGGCGGACAAGGTCGCGCTGCGCTGTGTCGCCCGGGACGACTCCGTCTCGACCATCACGTACGCGGAACTGGCCCGCCGCACAGCCCGTTTCGCGAATTTGCTTCGATCGCTGGGCGTCGGCCACGGGGACCGGGTGTTCACGCTGCTGGGCCGCTGCCCCGAGCTCTACACCACGGTGCTGGGCACGCTGAAGAACACCAGCGTGCTCTGCCCGCTCTTCTCCGCCTTCGGCCCCGACCCGGTGGAACAGCGGCTGCGGTTGGGCGACGCGCAGGTCCTGGTCACCACCGCAGCCCTCTACCGGCGCAAGGTCGCCGAGCGCCGCGCATCGGTTCCCGGACTGAAGCACGTCCTGATCGTCGGACCGGGCGCGGAGGAGCTTCCCGGCACGGCCTCCTTCGACGACCGGATGTCCGCCGCCGCGGACACCTTCACCATCCCTGCGACCTCGCCCGAGGACATGGCCCTGCTGCACTTCACCAGTGGCACCACCGGCACCCCCAAGGGCGCGGTCCACGTCCACGAGGCCGTCGTCGCCCACCACGCCACGGCCGCGTACGCGCTCGATCTGCACCCCGACGACGTGTACTGGTGCACCGCCGACCCCGGCTGGGTCACCGGCATGTCGTACGGGATCATCGCCCCGCTCGTCCACGGCGTGACGCTGGTCCTCGACGAAGGCGACTACGACGCCCGGCGCTGGTACCGGATCCTCGGCGGACAACGGGTCACCGTCTGGTACACCGCCCCCACGGCCCTGCGCATGCTCATGCGCGCCACACCCCGCCAGGGCCCGTACGACCTACCGCGCTCCTACGACTTGACGGCCCTGCGTTTCGTGGCCTCCGTCGGCGAGCCGCTCAACCCGGAGGCCGTTGTGTGGGGCCGGGAGGTGCTGGGCCTGCCGGTGCACGACAACTGGTGGCAGACGGAGACCGGCTGCATCATGATCGCGAACTTCGCCGCCTGCGACATCCGGCCCGGGTCGATGGGGCGTCCGCTCCCCGGCGTCGAGGCGACCGTGCTGAAGCAGGGTGAGGACGGCAGGGTGGTGGAGGTGGACGGGCCGGGCGAGGAAGGCGAGTTGGCACTGCGGCCGGGCTGGCCGTCGATGTTCCGCGGCTACCTGCACGACAAGGTGCGCTACGACGCCGCGTTCGCCGGCGGCTGGTACCTGACCGGTGACCTGGTCCGCCGGGATGCCGACGGCTGGTACTGGTTCGTCGGACGTTCCGACGACGTCATCAAGTCGGCGGGGCATCTCATCGGTCCGTTCGAGGTGGAGAGCGCGCTGATGGAGCATCCTGTGGTCGCCGAGGCCGGAGTGATCGGACGGCCGGATCCGGTGGCCGGCAACGTCGTCAAGGCATTCGTGTCGCTGCGCCCCGGCGTCGGGCCGACTCCTGGTCTCCAGCGGGAACTGCTGGCCTTCGCCCGCCGCAGGCTGGGCCCCGCGGTCGCTCCCAGGGAGATCGCGTTCGACCAGAACCTGCCCAAGACGCGCAGCGGGAAGGTGATGCGCCGCGTGCTGCGCGCGCGTGAACTCGGCCTGCCCGCAGGCGACCTGTCGACCTTGGAGGGATCCGGATGAGCGTGGCCCGCCCCACCCGCACACGCAAGGAACCGGCCGCACCCCGTCCCGGCAGGAGGTCCGCGACGGGGAAGCGGAGCGCGAGCAGCCGGTCTCCCGCCTCTCGAAGTGCCGCAGGGCACCGGACCGACCTGCTGGCGGCGATGCTGCGCATCCGGCGTTTCGAGGAGCGGTGCGTGGAGCTGTACAGCGCCGCCAAGATCCGCGGCTTCGTCCACCTCTACATCGGTGAGGAAGCCGTCGCCGTCGGCGTCAACGAAGCCCTGACACCCGAGGACTCCGTCGTCTCCACCTACCGCGAACACGGCCACGCGCTGGCCCGAGGGGTCACGGCGGAGGCGGTCATGGCGGAGATGTACGGCAGGACCAGCGGGTGCAGCGGCGGCCGGGGCGGGTCGATGCATCTGTTCGACGCGAGCCACCGCTTCTACGGCGGAAACGCCATCGTCGCCGGCGGAATCCCCCTGGCCGCAGGCCTCGCACTCGCCGACCGCATGCGCGGAGAGAACCGCGTCACCTGCTGCTTCTTCGGAGACGGGGCCTTCGCCGAGGGCGAGTTCCACGAGACCGCCAACCTGGCCACGCTGTGGAACCTGCCCCTGCTGTTCGTCTGTGAGAACAACCGCTATGCCATGGGGACAGCGCTGGAGCGGCACGAGGCCCAGACCGATCTGGCCATGCGCGCGGCCTCCTACGGCATGGTCGCCTGGGCCGTGGACGGCATGGACGTGGAGGCCGTCGAACGGGCCGCACGGCGGGCGGCCGAGGGCATCAGCAACGGCAACGGACCCCACTTCCTCGAACTGCGAACGTACCGCTTCCGCGCCCACTCCATGTACGACCCGGACCGATACCGCGACAAGGAGGAGGTCGAGAAGTGGAGATCCCGGGACCCGATCGGTCTGCTCGCCGACCGAATGCGCGAGGGCGGCGAGTTGGGTGACAAGGAGCTGGAACGGATCGAGCAGAGGGTCACCACCGAGGTCGACCGCGCCGTCGATGCGGCCGAACAGGCACCCGAGGAACCCGTCGGCCGACTGCTCCGTCATGTGACGAGTTCCTCGGCGGAGGAAGGGTGAACTGACATGAGCGGCGGCGAGACACAGGAGGCGAAGACGACCTACCGGGAGGCGATGCGCGAGGCTCTTCGGGAGGCGCTGCGTGCCGACGACCGGGTGTTCCTGATGGGCGAGGACGTGGGCCGCTACGGGGGGTGCTTCGGGGTCAGCCTCGGCCTGCTGGAGGAATTCGGTCCCGAGCGTGTCCGCGACACCCCGCTGTCGGAGTCGGCGTTCGTGGGTGCCGGCATCGGCGCCGCCCTGGCCGGGATGCGGCCCGTCGTCGAGATCATGACCGTCAACTTCAGCCTGCTCGCCCTCGACCAGATCCTCAACAACGCAGCGACCCTGCTGCACATGTCAGGAGGCCAGCTGCCCGTGCCGCTGGTCATCCGCATGACCACGGGCGCCGGCCGGCAACTCGCCGCACAGCACTCGCACAGTCTGGAGGGCTGGTACGCGCACATCCCCGGTATCCGCGTCCTTGCCCCCGCCACACTGGAGGACGCCCGCCGCATGCTGGCCCCGGCGCTCGCCGACCCCGACCCCGTACTGATCTTCGAGCACGGCAGCCTGTACAACGTGTCCGGGGAACTCCTCCCGACCACCACACCCCTGGATCTGGACCATGCCGCGATCCGCCGCCCCGGCACCGACATCTCACTGATCACATACGGAGGTTCACTGCCCAAGACCCTCGCGGCGGCGGACGAACTGGCCGCGGAGGGTGTCAACGCCGAAGTGGTCGACCTGCGGGCTCTGCGCCCTCTCGACGTCGTGGCGGTGACCGGCTCGGTGGCCCGGACCCACCGTGCGGTGGTCGTCGACGAGGCGTGGCGGACGGGGAGTTTCGCCGCCGAGGTATCCGCCCGTATCGCCGAAGAGGCGTTCTTCGAACTCGACGCGCCGGTCGAGCGGGTGTGCAGCGCGGAGGTGCCCATGCCGTACGCCCGGCAGTTGGAGGAGGCCGCCCTGCCGCAGACCGCCGACATCGTCGCCGCGGCCCATCGGGCGGTGGACTGATCATGGCCGAGTTCACGATGCCGTCTCTCGGCGCGGACATGGACGAGGGCACACTCCTGGAGTGGCTCGTGGAGCCCGGGGACCTCGTCCACAAGGGAGACCCGGTCGCGGTCGTCGAGACCGCCAAGTCGACGATCGAGGTGGAGTGCTTCGAGACCGGGGCCATGACGGAACTGCTCGTCGAGCCCGGTACCACGGTGCCGGTCGGGACGCCGCTCGCGCTGATCGGGCCGGCGAAGCAGCACCGGGCCGCCCGGCAGGCGTCGAAGAAGGGCGAGCGTTCCGGACCCACCGAGCTCCCCGAGCGCGCTGAACTCCCCACGCCCGTAGAGCTTCCCGAGCCCGTCCGTGCCCAGCCCGTCGCTCCGCCCTCGCCGGCGGCTGAACCCGGACCGGCCCCGGTGCCGGCCACTTCCGCGGCTCGGCTGCGGGACCGGGACCACATCGAAGCCGGGCCCCTGGTCCGGCACCTGGCGGAACACAGCGGTGTCGACCTGGAGACGCTGCGCGGCACCGGGCCCGGTGGACGTGTCATGCGGACCGACGTCGAGCACGCGGCTGCTGCCCGAGCCGGTGCCGGGCCGGCACGGCCGCGGGTCACCCCGCTGGCCCGGCGGCTCGCCGCTGAACTGGACGTCGACCTCGCCACGGTGAGAGGAACGGGCAGGAGATCGGCCGTCCGAGCCGACGACGTCCGCCGAGCCGCCCCCGGCCCGTCGGCCTCGCCCCCGCGCAAGCCGGCCACCCGTGTCACGGACGGGCCTCGGCCGATATCGGCGCCGCCCCGGCACGCCGCCCCGGCACGCCCTGCCGCCCAGCGGCCCGCTGCCGCAGAGCCGTCCGAGGGCCAGGCGTCGGCCATGCGCCGGGCGATCGCCGACCTGATGAGCCGGGCCAACCGGGACATCCCCCACTACTACCTCTCCACCACCGTGGATCTGGCCGCGGCGACGGACTGGCTGCACGAGCACAACCGCGTCAGCCCGGTGGGTGAGCGGCTGCTGCCCGCCGCCCTGCTGCTCAAGGCCGCGGCACTCGCGGCCCGGGAGGTCCCCGCGCTCAACGGCTTCTGGCGCGACGACCGCTTCACCGCCGGCGAAGCCGTCCACCTCGGCGTGGCCGTGTCCCTGCGCGGCGGAGGGCTCGTCGCTCCCGCGCTGCGAAACGCCGACACCCTGGCCCTCCCCCAGCTGATGACAGCCCTGAAGGACCTGGTCACCCGGGCCCGCACCGGCAGACTGCGCGGTTCCGAGGTGTCCGACGCCACGATCACGGTCACGAACCTCGGCGATCACGGAGTGGAGAGCGTCTTCGGCGTGATCCACCCGCCCCAGGTGGCCCTGGTCGGTTTCGGGCGCGTGGTCGACCGGCCCAGCGCCGTCGACGGCCTTCTCGGTGTGCGCCCCGTCGTCACGGCGACTCTCTCGGCCGACCACCGGGCGACCGACGGTGCCGTCGGCGCCCGCTACCTCACAGCGGTCGACCGTCTCCTCCAGAATCCGGAGCAGCTGTGAACATCAACCGAAGCGATGCGCTGGAGATGGTCAGGGAATCGATCTCCGACGTCATACCCGACGCCGACGTCTCCGCCCTGAGGCCCGATGACGCGTTCCGTGACGCGCTGGAGATGGACTCGCTGGACTTCCTGAGCTTCGTCGAGGTCCTCAGCGAGCGGTCCGGCGTTCGCATCGAGGACGAGGACACGCCTCGGCTCACCACCCTGTCGGCCAGCACCGACTTCCTCGTCACCCACTCGAAGTGACCTCCCGCACCGCAGGCTGGTGAGGCGGCCCGGCGGAGCCCACTCCTCACCCCTGAATACCCCCCCGGGTATTTCTGTTACGGTGAAGACAGATACCCCCCGGGGTAACCGTCCCTAGAGGAGTCGTAGCCGTGTTCTTCGTCGACACCCTTGAATTCGAGGGCCTGGGCAACCGCAGCTACCTGGCCGGCGGGCCGGATGCCGCGGTCGTGGTGGATCCCCCGCGCGACATCGACCAGGTCATCGCCACAGCCGCCCGCCGCGGGGTGCGCATCGCCTACGTGGCCGAGACCCACGTGCACAACGACTACGTCACCGGCGGTCCGGCACTCGCCCGCACGACCGGTGCCCGCTACCTGGTACCGGCCGGGGCGTCGGTGCGGTTCGACCGCACCCCCGTCGGCGACGGCGACTCGATCACGGTGGACGAAGGGCTGGTACTGCGCGCCATGGCCACGCCCGGGCACACTCCGCACCACATGTCCTACGTCCTCGAGGAGGACGGCCGGCCCGTCACGGCCTTCACCGGTGGATCACTGCTGATCGGCGCCGTCGGGCGGCCGGACCTGGTCGAGCCACGGCTGACCGAGTCGCTGGCCCGCGCCCAGCACGCCTCCGCGCACCGGCTGGCCGACGCCCTGGACGACGACGTCCGGGTGCTGCCCACCCACGGCTTCGGCAGCTTCTGTTCCTCCTCACAGTTCGAGGGGGACGCCACGACGATCGGCGCGGAGCGCAAGAACAACGACGCGCTGATCCTGGACGTGGACACCTTCGTCGCGGAGCTGCTCGCCGGCCTGGACGATGTGCCCGCCTACTACGCGCACATGGGCCCGGCCAACTCCTCCGGCCCCGCGCCCATCGATCTGACTCCGCCGCGGTCGGCGGACGCCGAGGAGATCGCCTCCCGGCTGGCGGCCGGCGAATGGGTGGTGGACCTGCGCCACCGCGTCGCCTTCGCCGAGGGGCATGTGGCCGGCTCGTTCAACTTCGAGGGCGAGGGCAAGCTGGCCACGTACCTGGCATGGCTGATCCCCTGGGGCAAACCCGTCACCCTGCTGGCCTCCACACCGGAGCAGATCGCCGCGGCACAGCGGGAACTGGCCCGCGTCGGCATCGACCGTCCGGCCGCCGCCGCGACCGGCGAGCCGAGCACCTGGGTCCGCGAGGACGAGCGACCGGCCTCGTTCCGCCGCGCCCGGTTCGCCGATCTCGCCGAGGTCCGCGCACGCGGCGAGCAGGTGGTGGTGCTGGATGTACGACGTGACTCCGAGCGCTCCGCCGGATACGTCGACGGCTCGGTGCACATACCGGTCCACGAGGTACACGGCCGTCTCGGCGAGGTCCCCGCCGGCGAGGTGTGGGTGCACTGCGCCGGCGGGATGCGCGCGGCGATCGCCGCCTCCCTGCTGGACGCCGCGGGCCGTGAGGTGGTCGCCGTCGACGACGCCTTCACCGCTGCAGGCGAAGGGGGGCTGTCCCTCACCGCGCCCGTCGCCATCGACTGAAGCGCATCGCACCTTCCCTACGGAGACACGCACCATGTCGTCCCTTTTCCGCCCCAGCGCCGAACAGGCTGACCTGCTGGTCACCGACGGGCAGGCCGTCCTCGTCGATGTCCGCGAGAGGCAGGAGTGGAACGCCGGACACGCGCCCGGCGTGCTGCACCTGCCTCTCACCCGCCTGATGGCGGGCGGCCCTCTGGCCGCCACCGCCCAGGGAATGGCCGCCTGGGCCCGGCCCGGCCTTCCGGTCACCGGCGTGAACGGCAGCGGCGGTGTCATAGCGTGAGCGAGCTGATCCTGGCCCTGATCGCCGGAGGCGTGGTGGGGCTGGCGCTCGGCGCACTCGGCGGCGGCGGCAGCGTCCTGGCCGTACCCGCGCTGATCTATCTGCTCGGCTTCACCCCGGCGGCGGCCACCACGACCGCCCTGTTCATCGTCGTCGCCACCTCGCTGACCGCCCTGTACGGCCATGCCCGAGCCGGTAACGTGCGGTGGCGGACGGGTGCCTTGTTCGCCGCGGCAGGGCTGCCGCCCGCCGCCGTGGCCGGGGCCCTGGCGGGGCGTCTGCCGCAGCCGCTGCTGACCGTCGCGTTCGCCGCCGTGGCCGCTGTCGCGGCCGTCCGTTTGCTGCGCCCCGTCCAGGACGTCCCGGCAGGCCCCCAGGGGGCGTGCCCGGCGCGGGCCGCCGGAGCCGGAGCGGGGCTGGGGGCCCTGACCGGACTGCTCGGCGTCGGCGGGGGCTTTCTGGCCGTGCCCGCCTTGGTCACGGCGCTGGCGTTCGAGATGCAGGCCGCGATCGGCACGAGCCTGCTGGTCATCTCGGCGAACTCTCTCGCCTCACTGACCACCCGGGGCGCCACTACGGCGGGGGTCGACTGGACGGTGACAGGGCCGTTCACCGGGGCCGCGATCCTGGGCGCCTGGGACGGCAAGCGGCTGGCGACCAGGATCTCCGGCACCCTGCTTCAACGCACGTTCGCCGTCGTACTGCTGGCCGCGGCCGCCTTCATGCTCGCCGACGCCCTGACATGAGCGGGCGCGGGGCGATAGACCCCTCAGGCCAGCGAGAGGAAAAGTTTCTCCAGCCGAGTCCGCATCTCCTCACGATCCTCGGAAGCTGCCATGTCCCCGCCGGTCAGGCACTGCTGGAGGCCAGTGGCGATGATCGCGAAGCCCGCCTTGTCCAGGGCCCGGGACGCCGCCGCGAGCTGCGTGACCACGTCCTCGCAGTCCCGCCCCTCCTCGATCATCTTGATCACACCGGCGATCTGGCCCTGCGCCCGACGCAACCTATTGACCACCGTCTTCAGTTCCTCAGCCGCCATCGCCAGTTCCACGACCCACACTCCTTCGGATACCCCCATGGGTATCCTACCGAAGGGGTGACGCACAGAGAGCAAGGGAAATTCCCATGGCACACGACGCCCTCACGGCCGACCAGGTCAGCGCCCGTCTGCACGAGCTGACGGTCATCGACGTACGCACCCCCGGCGAATACGCGACGGGCCACCTGCCGGACGCCCACAACATTCCCCTCGACCGCCTCGACGCGGCCCTGCCCGCCCTCAGGACGTCCGCGGAACGCGGTGACCTCCTGGTCGTGTGCGCTTCGGGCGCCCGTTCCGCCGAAGCCTGTCGGCGGCTGGCGGAGGCCGGCGTTCCATCTGCCACCCTCACCGGCGGCACCAGCGCCTGGACCCAGCTCGGCCACGACGTCCACCGCCCCACCGGCACCCGCGCGCCCTGGCCGATGGATCGCCAGGTCCGCCTGACCGCCGGGTCCCTCGTCCTCGCGGGTCTGCTCGCCGGGCGGCTCCGGCCCGGGGCGCGCTGGATCTCCGCCGGCGTCGCCGGCGGCCTGGTCTTCTCCGCGCTCACCGACACCTGCGGCATGGCCCGCGTACTCGCCAGGTTCCCTCACAACCGGCCGAGGGCATCCGACCTCGACGCCACGCTCGCCACGCTGAGCGGCTGACGCCCCGCTCACCGGCACTCACCGGGCAGCCCGCCGCGGGGCCGCGGCCGCACCATCACCCGTTGCTGTCGCCGCTTCCTGGAGGCGAGGGAGCCTCACCCGCCGCTGTCGATGAGCCCGACGCGGTTGTTCTCCGGCTGCTTCTGCTTGACGATATCGGCCTCGATGGTCACACCGAGGTGATCGGCCCGCCCGGTGAGGTCGGCCGACACGAGGAGTCCACGCCGTCCCTCTTGAACGCCGAACCGCGCAGGTATGCAATGGGCGGTCCGACAGCTCCGAGCCGAAGCAGACCGTGGCGCTGACATGAACGGGACCCTGCCGGTGCGGTGTGCCGTCCGAATCCGGTCCGGGCGCCAGAGCGGTCCCGCCGTGGAACAGTGGAAGGAGGTCAGGGGCTGTGACGCCCACGAGTGTGGGGCCGGACGAAGGAGGCCAGGATGCGTCCCCCTGTGCTGGCGGGCATCGACGGGTCCGAGCACGCTGCGGCCGCAGCCGACTGGGCGGCGCGGGAGGCGACGCTGCGCGGCGTCTCGCTGCGGCTCCTGCACGCGTCTCCGCGGGTTCCCGGCACCGTCGTTCCGGGCCCGACCCTGGACCGGTTGCACCATCTGGGCGTCCAGTTGCTCCAGCGGACGCTCGCGGACCTGGCCGACCGCCATCCCAACCTCCCGGTGGAGGGCACGCATGCTGATGACGCCCCAGCCGAGGCACTGCTCACCGCGGCACGCGGTGCGGGGCTCCTCGTCGTCGGCACCCGGGGAACGGGCGGTTTCGAGGGGCTGGCGGTCGGCTCGGTGGCCATGCGGGCGGCAGCAGCAGCCTCTTGTGCTGTCGTGCTCGTACCTCACCGCCCCGGTACCTTCGCGAACGGGGCGCCCTCGGCACGCAGTACCGGCCAGGTCGTCCTGGGGTTCGACGCGCATCGGCCGGTCGGTGAGGTGGCCGACTTCGCGTTCTCGGCCGCCGAGGCCCGGGCGGCGCGTCTGCGTGTGGTGCAGGCGTGGGCCTTTCCCGCCGAGTCCGTCTCGTCCCGGAACCTGGTGGTGACCGAGGAGGACCGTGCGACCTGGGAGGACCAGGAGGTTCTGGGGCTCTCCGACGCGTTGCGGGCGTGGCAGGAGAAGTACGCCCGGGTGGCGGTCGGCACCGACCTCATGCTGCTTCACCCCGCGGAAGCGCTCCTGACCGCCTCCCAGAGCGCGGACCTGCTCGTCATGGGGCGCCGCACCGAGCCAGGGGCGGCAGAAGGCCGACTGGGCCCGGTCACTCACGCCGTGCTGCACCACACCCGCTGTCCGGCAGCAGTCGTACCGCACGCAGGATGACGGCTCGCTCAGCCGTAGAACGCCTCGAACTCGTCGTACAGCGACGACTCCACCACTTTGTTCTCCGCCGTGGCATCCGCAAGGGGCACGCGAACGATCCGCGTGCCTCGCAAGGCGACCATGGAGCCAAAATCGCCTTCCTTGACCGCGTCGATGGCATGCAGTCCGAAACGGGTGGCCAGCCACCGGTCGAAGGCGCTCGGTGTGCCGCCGCGCTGGATGTGGCCCAGGACCGTGGTGCGGGCGTCCTTCTCGGTGCGCGCGGAGATCTCCTGGGCCAGCCATTCGCCGATGCCGGACAGCCGCACATGGCCGAACTCGTCCAGTGACTGGTCCTTGAGGATCATCTGCCCTTCCTTGGGGACGGCCCCTTCGGCCACGACGACGATCGGTGCGTAGTTGATCTGGAACCGGCGCTTCACCTGCTCGCAGACCTAGTCGATGTCGAACGGCCGCTCGGGGATGAGGATCACGTTGGCGCCGCCCGCGATGCCGGCGTGCAGGGCGATCCATCCGGAATGCCTTCCCATGACCTCCACCACGAGGGCGCGCATGTGTGACTCGGCGGTGGTGTGGAGACGATCGATGGCCTCCGTCGCGATACCGACGGCGGTGTCGAAGCCGAAGGTGTAGTCGGTGCCCGAGACGTCGTTGTCGATGGTCTTGGGCACGCCTACGATGTTGATCCCCTGTCGGCTCAGATCCCTGGCCGCCCCCAGAGTGTCCTCTCCGCCGATCACGACGATCGCGTCCACATCATGCGCGGCGAGGGTGTCCCGTACCCGTCGCAGCCCGTCCTCGTGCTTGAAGGGGTTCGTGCGGGAGGATCCGAGGATGGTCCCGCCCCGGGGGAGAATGCCTCGCACGCTGGAGATGTCCAGTGGAACGACGTCGTTCTTGAGGAGACCGAGCCAGCCGTCCCGCACGCCGACGAAATCGAGCGAGTACTCCTGGACGCCTTTGCGGACGACGCTGCGGATCACGGCGTTGAGACCGGGACAGTCACCGCCGCCGGTCAGCACTCCGACCTTCATGGGCATTCTCCCATCGGCTGCACACCCGGTCCGTTCGTGCCCTCGGTGCGACCGGGCACCCCTGCCGGGGCACTTTGTCGCCGCCTTCTTCCAGCCTCCCTCGGTTCCGTCCAGGGTGGCCACTCGACACGTCCGGTGCACAGGGCGTCGTCTCGTCAGTGCCCCGGCGGGCTCTGGCTCCGCACGACACTGCTCACAGGCGCATGATGAGCAGCGCCGAGCAGCGCCGTTTCGTCGTGGGTGCCGGAGTGTGGGAGGAAGTCGCCCTTGCGCCTCGGTCAACTGGCGGATGCAGGCATCCAGCTCCTGGACACCGCCCCAGCCGGCTTGGCCGGCAGATGGAAGGGCCGGCGCCGAACGGTCGGATCGGGTAGCGGCACCGTACTCATCGGCCAGATGGGACGCTCACACTCCTGCCCGCGTCACCCGTGCCGGGTGAGGCGGGGGAGATTCCCCGTACGCGGAGCTGCCCGCGGGGCGAGGGGCCGGGCGGAGACCTCCTGGATCCCGGCCCGCTGCCGTCCGGCGATCCGTCGGCGAGCACGCCCTCCGGGAGTGCCACGGCAGTCAGGCAGTCGGCGTCAGTCCTCCCGCACGACGCACAGGGCCCAGATGACGAAGGCGTACAGCGCGATCAGGGTGAGAGACCACACGGGGTAGTACGGGATCGACAGGAAGTTGGCGATGACCAGAAGTCCCGCGATACCGACCCCGACGACCCTGGCCCACAGGGCGCGCGAGAAGAGGCCGGCGCTCACACCCATCGCGATCACGCCGAGGACCAGCTGGATCCAGCCCCAGCTGGTGAGGTCGAATTTGAAGATGTAGTTGGGGGTGGAGACGTAGACGTCGTCGTCGGCGATCGCCATGATGCCCCGGAACAGGTCCAGGAGGCCGGCCACGAACAGCAGGACGGCGGCGAACGTCACCAGCCCGCCGGCACTCGCCTGGGCCGTCCGTGAGCGGTGGTGGGTAGTCGTCGTCATGTCCGCCTCCTCACTTTCTCGTCACCGCAGCGCCTGGTGCTGCCCTTCCGATCATGTGGGGCGGCCCGCGCGGGGTGATCACCCACGAAGGGTGAGGTTCGCGAGACCGGTCGCTGGTCCTCTGCTGAGCCCGAAGACGCAAGGGCTCCGGGGATGAGCGGTGAAGCCTGGGCCGGTGTGGCAGTGGCAGGCGTCTTCCGCCGCGTACGCGCTGGGCTCCCATCGGCTGGCCTCGAGCGGCTGTCGGTGGGCCTGCGGGCCCGTTACCTGCAGTCACCGCCGACAGCCCCCGTGAGCGCCGCCCGTCCGGCCTCCAGCCTCGCCGCCGGGATCCGGAACGGCGAGCAGGAGACGTAGTCCAGCCCGGTCCGGTGGAAGAAGTGGATGGACGCCGGATCGCCGCCGTGCTCGCCGCACACGCCTGTCTCCAGGCGGGGGTTGACCGCGCGGCCGGCCTCGACGGCCAGTTCCACGAGGCGGCCCACGCCCTCCTGGTCGAGAGTCTCGAAGGGGGACGTGGTGAAGACGCCCTTTTCCAGGTAGAGGGGGAAGAAAGAGGCTTCGGCGTCGTCGCGCGACAGGCCCCAGGTCGTCTGGGTGAGGTCGTTCGTTCCGAAGGAGAAGAAGTCCGCGATCTCGGCGATCCGGCCCGCCGTGAGCGCTGCGCGGGGCAGCTCGATCATGGTGCCGATCGGGCAGTCCGGAGTCGTCCCGGCCTCGGCCACGACCTCGGCGAGGACCCGCTCCGCCTCGGTCCGCGCCAGGCGCAGCTCCTCGACCGTCCCGACGAGCGGGATCATGATCTCGGCGCGGGGCTGTCCGCCGTCACGCAGCCGCTGGACGACGGCCTCGGCGATCGCCCGGACCTGCATCGCCACCAGGCCGGGCACGGCCAGACCGAGGCGTACGCCGCGCAGCCCGAGCATGGGGTTCTGTTCGTGCATCCGCTCGACGGCGGTGAGGAGTTCGCGGTCGTGCGGATCGGGACGGGACGTGGCGGCGAGGCGGACGGCCAGTTCCGTGTGGTCGGGCAGGAACTCGTGCAGCGGTGGATCGAGCAGCCGGATCGTGACGGGCAGTCCGTCCATCGCCTTCAGGATGCCGGTGAAGTCCTCGTGCTGGAGCGGCAAAAGCGCGGCCAGCGCTTCCTCGCGTGCGGTGTCGTCGCGGGCCAGGATCATCGCCTCGACCATGGCCCTGCGCTCGCCCAGGAACATGTGCTCGGTGCGGACCAGTCCGATGCCCTGGGCGCCGAGCCTGCGGGCGCGTGCGGCGTCCTCGGGTGTGTCGGCGTTGGCGCGGACCTCCATGCGGCGGACGGAGTCGGCGTGTGTCAGGGCGCTCAGTACCGCGTGCGTCAGTGGTCCGGTGCCCTTCCCCGTTTCCAGGCATCCGCTGACGTCCGAGGCGGTCAGGGGCACACTGCCCAGATAGACCGTTCCGGCGGTGCCGTCGACGGAGACGATGTCGCCCTCGTGGACCGCGACGCCCGCAGGCGTGGTGAACCGCCGGGCAGCGGAGTCGATGGCCAGCGTGTCGGCGCCGCAGACGCAGACCTTGCCCATGCCTCGGGCGACGACGGCGGCGTGGCTGGTCTTGCCGCCCCGGCTGGTCAGGACCGCCTGCGCCGCGATCATGCCGGGCAGGTCGTCCGCGGTGGTCTCGCGTCGGACCAGCACGGTGTGCTGTCCTTCGGTAGCGCGGCGTCCGGCCGCTTCTGAGTCGAACACGACGACACCGACCGCGGCACCCGGCGAAGCCGGCACCCCGTGGGCGAGCGGCACATCGGTCGTGCGCGTGGCGAAGCGGGGGAACATCAGCCGGGTCAGTTCCGTACCGCCCACACGGGCGAGGGCCTCGTCCGGGGTGATGATGCCCGCCTCGCTCAGTTCGTGCGCGATACGGAAGGCGGCTTCGGCTGTGCGCTTGCCGACGCGGGTCTGCAGGATCCACAGGCGTCCGCGTTCGACCGTGAACTCGACGTCGCAGAGGTCGCGGTAGTGGCCTTCCAGCGTGCGCAGGTGATCGCCGAGTTCCGCGAACGCCCGAGGGTCGAGGTGGTGCAGTTCGGCCAGCGGCACGGCATTGCGCACGCCGGCGACGACGTCCTCGCCCTGGGCATCGGGCAGGTAGTCGCCGTACATGCCGACTTCGCCGGTGGCGGGGTCGCGGGTGAAGGCGACGCCGGTGCCGGAGTCGGGGCCGAGGTTGCCGAAGACCATCGCCTGGATGTTCACGGCGGTGCCGAGGTCGTCGGGGATGTGCTCGCGGCGTCGGTAGACGCGCGCGCGTTCGCTGTGCCAGGAGGTGAAGACCGCGCGGACGGCGCGGTGAAGCTGTTCGAGGGGGTCCTGGGGGAAGTCCTCGCCCGTCTCACGGCGGATGACGGTCTTGAACTCCTCGGCCAGGGTGGCCAGTTCCCCTGCGTCCAGCGCGTGGTCGTCGGTCGCGGACAGCGCGGCCTTGTGTGCGGCGATGGCCTGCTCGAACAGGCTGTCGTCCACGCCCATCACGGTGTGGCCGAACATCTGCAGCAGTCTCCGGTAGGAGTCCCACGCGAACCGCTCCTGCCCGGACGCCTTGGCCAGGCCTGCCACGGAGTCGTCGTTGAGTCCGATGTCGAGGATGGTCTCCATCATCCCGGGCATCGAGAACCGGGCGCCTGAACGGACCGACACCAGCAGCGGATCATCGGCCCTGCCCAGTTCGCGTCCCATGGCACGTTGCAGGTTCACCAGCGCGCGGGCCACCTCGTCGCCCAGCTCCGGCGGTTCCTGGCCGGTCTCCAGATACGTCCGGCACGCGTCGGTGGTGACGGTGAAGCCGGGCGGCACGGGCAGGCCGAGCCGGGTCATCTCGGCCAGGCCGGCGCCCTTGCCGCCGAGCAGGGCGGCCATGTCCCGGTTGCCTTCGGCGAATTCGTACACGTACTGAGACTGAGTCGGTGTGCTCATCGTGGATCGGGTCTCTCGCTCGGACGGCCGACGGTGTCGGTGCTCCTGACTGTCAGCGTCGCGGACGATGCCTCCGCCGCGCAGGGGCCGGCCGGGCCTCGCCGAGGGCCGACCAGCCCGTACGCCCAGTCTCGACCGGGCCGCCCTGCCCTGCACGCGGGCGGTCCGGACCGCCGACGAGGGCCGTTCGGCCCTGGGCACAGGGGTCCGGACGGGCGCAGCGTGGGCTCATGGGGACGCATACGCGGATCGCTGTCATCGGCGTCGGAAACGAGTTCCGGCGGGACGACGGCGTGGGCTGGGCGGTCGCCGCCCGCCTGCGTGAGCGGGCCGAGAGCCGTGCGTTTCCGCCCGGCACCGTGGTCGCGACCTGCGACGGTGATCCCGTTCGCCTGATCGGGCTGTGGGAAGGCGCCGGTCTGGCCGTGGTCGTGGACGCGGCGCACGCAGAGCCCGGGCATCCCGGTCTGGTGCACCGGATCGAGCTCGACGCCGAGCGTCTCGAGCAGTCGCCGGCCACCAGCTCGCACGGGCTCGGACTCGGTGAGGCCGTCGAGCTCGCCCGGGTTCTGGGCCGGTTGCCCGGGCGCCTCGTCGTCTACGCGGTGGAGGGCGCCGATGCCTCTCTGGGCTCTGGACTGACGCCTGCCGTCGAGGGCGTGGTGGAGCCGCTCGTCGCCTCGGTCGAGGACGAGATCGTCCGCTATCGCGTCGCCAGGGCGAGAGGCGCGTCATGAGTGTCAGGCGCTTCCGGGTTGTCGGGACGGTGCAGGGTGTCGGCTTCCGGCCCTTCGTGTACCGCACCGCCGTAAGCCTGGGGCTCGACGGCTGGGTGGCGAACGTGGACGGCCACGTCGAGGGCGAGGTCGCGGGTGACCTCCGGGCCATCGACGCGTTCGCCGCCCGCCTCGGAACCGGGGCGCCGCCACTGGCCCAGGTACGGCTGGTCGACGTGGCCCTCGCGCACGCCGTCCCCGGCCGGGGTTTCCACGTACGGCCCAGCGACCCGGCGAACGAACGAGCGTCGACCCACGACGTACCGCCCGACGCGGCCATCTGCGACGCCTGCCTGCGAGAGCTGTACGACCCCGCCGACCGGCGCCACCGCTATCCGTTCATCAACTGCACCGACTGCGGACCGCGGGCCACGATCATCGAGAGTCTCCCCTACGACCGCGTGCGCACGACCATGCGTCGCTTCCCGCTCTGCCCGGCGTGCGCGTCCGAGTACGTCGACCCGGGGAACCGCCGCTTCCACGCCGAGCCCGTCGCCTGTCCCGGCTGCGGCCCCCGGCTGGCCTGGGCCGACCTGCGGGGCGAGGACGCGCTGCGGGCGGCGGCGAAGACGATCGCCGGCGGCGGCATCGTCGCTTTGAAAGGACTCGGCGGCTACCAGCTGGTGTGCGACGCGGACAACGGTGACGCGGTGTCCGAGCTGCGGCTGCGCAAGCACCGTCCTGCCAAACCGTTCGCGGTCATGGTCAGGGACATCGAAGCGGCGGCACAACTGGCGCGGGTCGGCGGCACGGAACGCGCGGTGCTCACCTCACCGGCGCGTCCCGTGACGCTGGTCGCGGGGCGCCGACGGTGCGCCGTGGCCCCGCAGGTCGCTCCCGGCGTCCCACGGATCGGCCTCTTCCTGCCCACGACCGGCCTGCACCATCTCCTCCTGGACGAAGTGGCCCGGCCCTTGGTCGTCACCAGCGGCAACCTCAGCGACGAACCGATCGCCATCGCGGACTACGAGGCGCGTCGCGGTCTCGCTGCCGTAGCGGACGGGTTCCTCACCCACGACCGGCCGATCCGCGCCCGCTACGACGACTCGGTGGTCCGGATCGCGGACCGGACCAGGATCACCGTCCGCCGGGCACGCGGCCTGGCGCCCGCGCCTTTGCCCCTCGCGGTCACCGTGCCACTGGCCGGAGTCGGCGCCCAGCTCAAGCACACCTTCACACTCGCCGGGGACGGCCGGGCATACCTGGGTCCGCACACCGGCGACCTGTCCGACGTGGCGACGTACGACGCCTTCCGCCGGTCCTACGACGACCTGAAACGGCTCACCGGCATCGAACCGGAGATTCTCGCGCACGATCTCCACCCCGGCTGTCTGTCCACGCAGTGGGCGCTGGACCAGCCCCTGCGCCGGATCGCCGTCCAGCACCACCACGCGCACGTGGCCGCCGTCGCCGCGGAGCACAGGGCGCGGGGCCCCTTCCTCGGCATCGCCTACGACGGCCTGGGACTCGGGGACGACGGCACCCTGTGGGGCGGCGAGATCCTCGTCGCCGATCTGAGCGGCTACCGCCGCGTGGGCCGGTTCGCGACCGCGCCCCTGCCCGGCGGCGACGCGGCGGTACGCCATCCTTCCCGCACCGCCCTCGGCCATCTGCTGGACGCCGAAGCCCTGGGCACGCCCCGCCCCTCCCCCGGGCTCGTCCGGCGCTTCACCGAGCTCCTCGATCCGGCCGAGGTGTCCGTCGTGCGCGCGATGGTCACGCGCGGTGTCAACTGTCCCCGCGCCTCGAGTGCGGGACGCCTGTTCGACACGGCCGCCGCCCTGCTCGGGCTCGCGGATGCTGTCAGCTACGAGGGTGAGGCGGCCGTGCGCCTGGAGGCGGCGGCCGGGACGGCGCACGCCGTACCGCTCGCCCACAGGATCGTGCGGGTGGGTGGTCTGTGGGTGTACGACTCATCGTCCACGGTGGCCGACCTGCTGGAGCGGCGGGCAAGCGGAGAGCCGGTGCCGGACCTGGCGGCCGCGTTCCACCTCACGCTCGCGCACGCCACCTCCGACCTCGTCGCACGGGCCGTCGAAGAGGGCGCTCCACGCACCGTCTGCCTGGGCGGAGGCTGTTTCGTCAACGGTCGGCTGCTGGTCGAGGTGCGGCGACGGCTGCGCGCTCAGGGGTTGCGGGTCCTCGTGGGCGGCGAGGTCCCGGTCGGTGACGGCGGCATCAGTTACGGCCAGGCCGCCGTGGCCGCCGCCCAGATCGCGAAGGAGAGGTGAGCGGTCATGTGTCTGGGCATTCCGGGACAGGTCCTGGAGATCCGTGACGACGCCGGGCTGCGCATGGCCACTGTCGACTTCGGAGGTGTGCGGCGCGAGGTCTGCCTCGACTACACACCCGGTGCGGGTGTCGGAGCGTACGTCATCGTGCACGTCGGCTTCGCGATCACCGAGGTCGACGAAGCCGAGGCACGGCGCACGCTCGACGTTCTGCGGGCGATGGCGGACGCCGTGGAGGGGGAGTTGGGCGAGCCACTGCCGTGAGGGCCGGCCCGGGACCGTCGGGCCCCGCGCCGTGCCCGAACGGCCCATCGGCCCACCGCTTCGCGAGGGAGAGGCTGAAAGGGCAGACCTGCCGACGAGAGGCACGCCATGACCGCCGTCCCGGCATCCGGCGAACGGGTACACGCCCTGCTCACCGACGGTACGACGGTGAGCGTACGGCCGGCGGGGCCGGATGACCAGGAGGCCGTCCTCCGGTTCTACACGGAGATGTCGGACGCGAACCTGCGGCTGCGCTTCTTCTCCGTGAGCCGGCGCTCCGCCGAGCAGGCGGCCACCCGGGTCGCCCGGCCGGCCGGCTCCGGCTACCGGGCGCTGGTCGCCGAGCACGGCAGCCGGATCATCGGAATCGCCGAGTACCAGATCGAGGACGCGAAGGCGCCCGACAGCGCCGAGATCTCGCTCGCCGTCGGCGACGGCCGTCACCACCGTGGAGTGGGCACCCTGCTGCTGGAGCACCTGATCTCCGCGGCCCGCGCGCGCGGCATCACGACATTCACCGCGGACGCGCTCGCCGAGAACCACGAGGTGCTCAGGGTCTTCGCCGACCTGGGGCTGCGCGCCGAACGGCACTTCGAGGGGCCTGAGGTGCGCTGCGTGATCCCGCTGGACGACACGGAGGACTACCGCGCGAGCGTCGAACACCGCGGGCAGGCCGCGGATGTGGCCAGCCTGACGCCGCTGCTGCGGCCCCGGTGCGTCGCCGTCGTAGGGGCCGGCCGCAGGCCGGGCTCGGTGGGCCGGGCCCTGCTGCACAACCTGGCCACGGGCCGGTTCACGGGCCATCTGTACGCGGTCAACCCGGCGGCGCAGTCGATTCTCGGCATCCGCGCCCACCCGGCCGTGAGTGCCCTGCCGCGAGTCCCCGACCTGGCGGTGATCGCCGTACCGGCCGAGGATGTCGCGCAAGTCGCCGAGAAGTGCGGGCAGTTCGGTGTCCGTGCCCTGCTGGTCGTCTCCGCCGGGCTCGATGCCGAGCATTCCAAGGCTCTGCTGGCGGCCTGCCGTGATCACGACATGCGCCTCGTCGGCCCCAACTGCCTGGGCCTGGCCAACACCGAGGACCGGGTCCGCCTCGACGCCACCTTCGCCGCCGCCCACCCCGCCCCGGGCAGCGCCGGCGTCGCCGTGCAGTCCGGCGGGGTCGGTATCGCACTGCTCGGCGGGCTGGAGCGGCTCGGTATCGGTGTGTCCAGCTTCGTCTCGCTCGGCGACAAGTACGACGTCAGCGGTAACGACATGCTGCAGTGGTGGGAGTCCGACGGGCGCACCGACGTGGCGCTGCTGCACCTGGAGTCGTTCGGAAATCCGCGCGCCTTCTCCCGCACCGCGCGCCGTGTCACCCGCCGCATGCCCATCCTGACCGTCGACGCGGGCCGTACCGAGGCCGGCCGCCGTGCCGCGGCCTCGCACACCGCGGCGGCCGCCACGACGACCATGACCCGGCGAGCGCTCTTCGCCCAGGCCGGGATCACCGCCACCCGCACGATCCCCGAACTGCTTGAGACGGCCGCCCTGTTGCACTCCCAGCCGCTGCCAACGGCAGGCAGGGTCGTGGTCGTGACCAACGCGGGTGGCGCCGGCGTGCTGGCCGCGGACGCCTGCGCGGAGGCCGGGCTGGCCCTGCCCGCGCTGCCACCGGTCCTGGCCGAGGATCTGCTGTCCCTGCTGCCGCGGGGCGCGAGTGCCGCCAACCCGGTCGACGCGACGGCAGCGGTCTCCGAGGAGCAGTTGCGCGCCTGTCTGGACCGGCTCACCGCCCACGACGGCATCGACGCGGTACTCGTCGCGCTGGTGCCCACCGCCGTCGCGGCCGCCACCGGCGACGTCCTGGTCAAGGCCCTCACCCACGCCCCGGAACGACGCTCCCGCACCATCGCCGCCGTCCTCCTGGACCAGGACGTCCCGGTGCGGCTGCTGCCCTCGGATACCGGCCGGGTGCCGACGTACGCCGACCCGCAGGCGGCGGCCCGCTCCCTCGCCCATGCGGCCGAGCGCACCCGCTGGCTGGCCCGGCCGCCCGGCACCGTCCCTCCCCTGGACGGCGTCGACACCCCGCGCGGCCGGGCCGTTGTCGGCCACTTCCTGGAGCGGCATCCCGACGGCGCCTGGCTCGACCCGCGCACCTGCGCCGAGCTTCTCGACTGCTACGGCATCCCCCAGTCGCCGTGGGCCTGGGTGGAGACCGAGGACGAGGCGGTGTGGGCCGCCGACCGGCTCAAGGGGCCGGACGGGCATGTCGTCCTCAAGGCGCACTGGCCGGGCCTGGTGCACAAGACCGCCCAGCACGCGATCCACCTGGACCTGCGCGGCGACGCTCAGGTGCGCGCCGCCTTCCGGGACTTCGACGTCCGCTTCGGTCACCTCATGACGGGGGCCGTGGTCCAGCCGCTCGCCCCGCGCGGTATCGAGTTGTTCGCGGGTGTGGTCCAGGACGAGGTGTTCGGGCCGCTGATCCTGTTCGGGCTCGGTGGTACGGCGACCGAGGTTCTGGCCGACCATGCGGCCCGGTTGGCCCCGCTCACCGACCAGGACGTGCACGACCTGATCACCGCGCCGCGCTGCGCGCCGCTCCTTCTCGGGCGTGATGGCACCGGCCCGGTCGATCTCGCGGGGCTGGAGCAGTTTCTGCTGCGGCTGTCGCGCATGGCGAGTGACCTGCCGCAATTGGCGGAGGCGGATTTCAATCCGGTGCTCGCCCTGCCCGAACGGGTCACCGCCCTCGACGCCCGGATCCGGCTGCTGCCACGCCGCACCCACGACCCCTACCTGCGCCGCCTCCGATGAACGCGCGCACCACGGAAGGAAGGCGGGACGCCATGAAACACAGCAAGGTCGGAGCCCTGATGACGTCCGACGTCGTCCGGGCCGAGTACGGCACGCCGTTCAAGGAGGTGGCCCGGCTGCTCGCCGAGCACGGGATCAGCGGCCTGCCGGTGGTGGACGACGACGCGAAGGTCCTCGGCGTGATCTCCGAGACGGATCTGATGACGAGGCAGGCCGAATCTCCCGGACCGCCCGAGCCGCACCGTCGGTTCCACTGGCTCACGTGGACGCCGGGATCGCGCGCGCGTCGTGCCAAGGCACGGGCGCGTACGGCCGGACAGCTCATGTCCAGCCCGGCCGTCACGGTCCACAGCGACGCGACCGTCGCCGAGGCGGCCCGCGTCATGGCACGCCACCGCGTCGAACGACTCCCGGTCGTCGACGACGAGGAGCGGCTCGTCGGCATCGTCACCCGTCGCGATCTCCTCCAGGTCTTCCTGCGCCCCGATCCGGAGATCCGCTCGAGCGTCCGCAACGATGTCCTGGTCCGAGCCCTGTGGCTCGCCCCCTACTCCGTCGATGTGGACGTCCACGAGGGCGTGGTCACGCTCACCGGGCGGCTGGAGCGGCGCAGCGAGTGCGCCATGGCGGTGGAGATGTGCCGCCAGACCGACGGTGTGGTCGCGGTCGTCGACCACCTCACCCACCGCTTCGACGACTCCTGGCGCCAGCCCGACGAGCCGGCCCCGGAGGCGATCACCGGCAACTGGCTGCGCAGGCTGTGAGGAGGTGCCGCAGCCATGAAGGGGAAGGTGCTGGTGGCCTACGGATCCGCCAACGGACCGACGGGCCGAGATCGCCGAGCGCATCGGTGAGGTCCTGGCCGAGGAAGGGTCGGCCGTGGACGTGCTGCCCGCAGCCGACGCCGCCGACCTCGCGTCGTACGGTGCCGTCGTCCTCGGCGGCGGACTGTCCGCGGGCCACTGACAGCGCGACGCCCGCCGCTTCGCACGACGGCACCGCAAGGCCTTGGCCCAGCGGCCGGTGTGGCTGTTCAGCAGCGGCCCGCCGGACCCCTCGGTGTCCGAGCGGGACATCCCGCCGGCACCCGGGTGCGACGGGTGGCGGACCGTGTCGACGCACGGGGTCACATCACCTTCGGGGGACGTCTGGAGGGCGAGGTCAAAGGGCGTGTGGCCCGCATGATCGTCAACTCGGGAGAAGGCGGAGACCACCGCGACTTCGCGCAGATCAGCGGCTGGGCGGCCAGGGTGGCCCGGGACCTCACAGGCCCGGCGATCTGACGCGCCCCCGCCGAAGGCAAGCCGCCCGGCCGCTGGGCTCCCCCCACCGGGTCGGCATGTCGTGCGCGGCTCCCGGCCGGGCAGTACGGTGCTGGAACGGAGGCCCGACGGCACCGAGGTGCGCGGAGGCGGCATGGCGGACAAGCAGGCGGCGAAGCTGTCGCGCAAGGCGTATGAGCGCGAACTGCTCTGCCTTCAGACGGAGTTGGTGAAGCTCCAGGAGTGGGTGCGCGCCGAGGGAGCCCGGCTGGTCGTCGTGTTCGAGGGGCGGGACGCGGCCGGCAAGGGCGGCACCATCAAACGGGTCGCCGAGCACCTCAACCCGCGCGTCGCCCGGATCGCCGCGCTGCCGAAACCCACTGAGCGGGAACGCACCCAGTGGTACTTCCAGCGGTACGTCGAGCACCTGCCGGCCGCCGGGGAGATCGTGCTGTTCGACCGGTCCTGGTACAACCGGGCCGGTGTCGAGCACGTGATGGGCTTCTGCTCGAAGGAGGAGTACCAGCTCTTCCTGCGCCAGTGCCCGATCTTCGAGCGGATGCTGACCGAGGACGGCGTCCTGCTGCGCAAGTACTGGTTCTCGGTGAGCGACACCGAGCAGCAGGAACGCTTCCGGCGGCGCCTGGAGGACCCGTTGCGCCGCTGGAAGCTGTCCCCGATGGACCTGGAGTCGATCACCCGCTGGGAGGCGTACTCGCGGGCCAAGGACGTGATGATGGTGCACACCGACATCGCCGAAGCCCCGTGGTACGTCGTCGAGAGCGACGACAAGCGCCGCGCCCGGCTGAACATGATCGCTCACCTGCTGGACTCCGTGCCGTACCACGAGGTGCCCCCACCGGTGCTGCGGCTGCCTGACCGGCCGCCCTCGACCGGCTACCAACGCCCGCCGCGCGACCTGCAGACCTACGTCCCCGACCACGCGGCGCGTCTGTAGCACGGTCGCCGCGGTCGGGGACCTCCTCGTTGCGGGTCACTCGTGCTGCCACGACCGCGACGGGCGCCGTGGCGTGGTGCAGTACCGCATGGGTGACACGGCGAGGACGTCGGCCATGCACAGCCACAGGGTGCGGTTGCGCAGCTGGTCACGGCCGAGGAGCGGACCGCCGTCCGCGCGGCCGTTCAGGGCGTTGAACGACTGGAACGGCACGAACGTGTGAAGGCCATGGTCAGGGCCGTGGCCGTGTCGAGAACCGAGCGTGCCAGGGACAACAGGACGACGATGCCCAAGGCCATGACGGCACCCGCCCTGCAGATGGCGATGAGCCTGCGGGCGTCGAGGATCCGCGCCAAGGTCCCGCGGCGGGCGGCGCATCACGTCGTCGCGGGCGGGACCCACGGCCGGGGCCATCGCGAGCGGGCCGTCCATGATGATGTCGACCCGGAGCAGTTGGGCCACCGTGAGCGGAGCCGGCAGGCCGGCCAGGGGGCGCCCAGCAGGGTCAGGACGGCGCCGATGTCGGTGGGGCGAGCTGCTCTTTTCGTACTCCGGCCTGGCCGGCCGACCACGCAGGGCACAGGGCCGGGCGGGCCCGGAGGATGCAACGACCGGCCCTACCGGACCAGCGCGGATCAGGGCTGTTTCACCGGCACGCACCACACCAGGGACACCCCTCCGCCGGCCGGGCTGGTCACCTCCAGCGTTCCGTTCAGCTGCTCAGCCCGTTCCGCCATGTTGCGCAAGCCGCTGCGGCGCCCACCGGGCGGGATGCCCACACCGTCGTCGGCGACCGAAAGCCGGATCTCGCGGCCGTCGGTCTCCAGGACCACCTCGACACGTCCGGCATGGGCATGTCGTACGACGTTGGTGAGCGCTTCCGAGAGGACGGCGATCACGTGGTCGGAGATCTCCTTCGGCACCTGGGTGTCCAGGAGCCCCTCCATCCGCAGGCTGGGCGCGAAACCCAGCGCGGGCGCCTTCTCCCCGACGACGCGCACCACCCGGGAGCGCAGGCCCGACTCGTCAGCATGCTCGCGTGACCGCAGACCGAAGATCGTCGACCTGATGATCTTGATGGTCTCGTCGAGGTCGTCCACCGCGCGTACGACACGTTCCGACGCCTCGGGGTGCTCGATGAAGCGGCCTGCGCTCTGCAGGGTCATACCCGTGGCGAAGAGTCTCTGAATGGCGAGGTCGTGCAGGTCGCGGGCAATGCGGTCGCGGTCCTGGAGCACGGCGATCTGCTCGACGTCCCGGCGGCGCTCGGCGAGTTCCATGGCGACCGCGGCCTGGGCGGCGAACGCCTGCAGCGGCTTGATCTCCTTCTCCGTGAACACAGGGTGTCCGGATGCGCGCGCCAGCAGCGCCACACCTCGTACACCCTCGCCCGTGCCGATGGGGACGGCGACAGCCGGCCCGAGACCCGCGACCCGCGCCGGGTCGGCCGAGACGCGTGTGTCGCTCGCCAGGTCGGCGCTGGTGACAGGACTCCCGCCGGAGAAGGCCAGGCCGATCAGGCTCCCCTCCACCGGCAGCACCCGCACGCGATGCGCGTCGGCCCCCTCGCCGATGGCGAGCTCCACGGTGAGGGCGTCGGCGTAATCCACCGGTACGGCGACCACCGCGAGAGTCGCCGACGTGATCTCCCGAGCCCGTTCGGCGATCAGCGCGAGCACCTCGCCACGCTCACTGCCGGACATCAGACTGTGGGTGATCTCCGCATTGACCTGAAGCCAGCGCTCGCGCAGCCGCGACTCCTCGTACAGGCGGGCGTTGTCGATCGCGACACCGGCCGCGACCGCCAGCGTCGCGAGGACGGCCTCGTCCTCCTCGTCGAACACCTCCCCGCCCCGCTTCTCGGTCAGGTACAGGTTGCCGAAGATCTGGTCGCGCACCCGGATCGGGACGCCCAGAAAGGTGTTCATCGGCGGGTGATGAGCCGGGAAGCCGTAGGACGCCGGGTGCTCGGAGATCTTCGTCAGCCGCAGCGGTTCGGGGTGACGGATGAGCTCGCCCAGGATGCCGTGGCCCTCCGGGTAGTGGCCGATCTCAGCGATCTGCTCGTCGGTGATGCCCTCGGTGAGGAACTCCGACAGCCGCTCACCGTCCGGCGTGATCACCCCCAGGGCGGCGTACTCGGCGTCGACGAGCACCGCAGCGGCCTGCACGATGCCGCGCAGGACCTGCTCCAGGTCGAGCTCCCGGCCGACCGAGAGCACTGCCTCAAGGAGGCTGTGCACCCTGTCGCGGGTGCCGCGCGCAGCGTCCAGGCGAGCCTGCAGCTCCCCCAGCAGCTCGTCCAGCCTCAGATGCGGTAGCCGCACACGGGCCTGCTGGGACTCGCCGAAGCTTGCCACTGGTGAACCTCCAGGTCCTGGCCGCCTCCCTACGGCCCCGGCCGCCCGGGTCCGCCCCGGCCGTCACTCAGGCCGTGGAGACCGGCGGCGACCCGCTCGGCCGTGGCCGGCAGACGGTGGATGTGACCCACTCATTGTCATACCGGCCGAAGACCTTGACCACCTCGCCGGGCGCGCGAGTCAGCGCCCTTGCAGCCTGTCCCGTGCCTCAGTCGCTATGACGGCGGCCTGGATGCGCCGTTCCACGCCGAGCTTGGCCAGGAGCCGGGAGATGTGGTTCTTCACCGTCTTCTCCGCGAGGTAGAGCCGCTCGCCGATCTGGCGATTGGTGAGGCCTTCACCGATCAGGGTCAGGATCTCCCGCTCGCGCGCGGTGAGACCACCCAGCGTCTCGGGCTCCTCCTGGTGCTGGTCACCGCCCTCGCGCAACCGGGCCATCAGTCTGGTGGTGACGGACGGGTCGAGCAGCGACTGGCCGCGGGCCACCGTGCGTACCGCTGAGATCAGGTCGGAGCCCTGGATCTGCTTCAGGACATATCCGGACGCCCCGGCCATGATCGAGTCGAGCAGTGCCTCCTCGTCGTCGAAGGAGGTCAGCATGAGACATGCCAGGTCCGGCATGCGGGAGCGCAGCTCCCGGCACACGCTCACGCCGTCGCCGTCCGGGAGGCGCACATCGAGCACCGCCACATGGGGGCGCAGGGCCGGGGCGCGTACCAGAGCCTGCTCGGCGGTGGCGGCCTCGCCGACGACGGTGATGTCCGGCTCGTCGTCCAGCAGGTCGTGCACACCGCGTCGTACGACCTCGTGGTCGTCCAGCAGGAACACCCGGATCGGGTCGTCCGGGCCGGGCCGCTGTTCGCTGTCCGCCATCGGAGGGCTCCTTCCGCGTTACGCGCCGGTGGCTGCTCGTGAGCGCACCAGCCTCTCCGTCGGATCCTTCTCGCCGACGGGCCGAAAGACCAGGGCCGGTCGGCCCTCGGGGCGATACTTCCTCCGTCGGTGGCACTGTCCTGCTCACAGCGGCGGTTTCGGCACCGTCGGTGGAGCCCTGCCAGGCGCTGGAGCGACGGTCGCCGCTCCGACGCCGCTCACCAGACACCCGAGGCGGGAACATCAGCTTCTTCGAATTCATCCTTTTCATCTTTGACCAGGGGGGTGGAGTCCGCTTCCCGGTCGGCCCTCATCGTGCAGCCGGACGGCCGGGCGGCTCTCCACTAATGCTGTGACCACATAGGTTCACCGGTTGGGTGGTCAGGCCGGGACGGCGAGCGGTCGGCCGCCCCAGCGGATGCCCTTCTCGCTGCGGATGCGGGCGCGTTCGCGGCGTTGGGCGGCCAGGACGTCAGGGTGACGGGCGTGCTCGTTGCGCCAGCGCAGGTAGCGGTGCAACTCCCGGGTCTGGACAACGTGGTTGGGGTGGTGGGAGTTGGCGAGGGTGAACCGGTCGGGCGGATGCCCAGCGGACCGAACTCGTCAAAGGCGAAGGTCCGATCAGGCCGCTCGTTCAGGGCGTACTCGATCCGCTCCAGCTTGGCATCGAAGTCCGGATCGTTGGACTTCTTCCACGTCTTGGTGCGCTGGAACGTGATCCCGCGGCGGGCCAGCAGCTCGCAGGGCCTCGCGTCCGATGCGTATCGTGCGGGCGATGTCGCAGCGCAGGTGGTCGGCGAGTTTCCGGATCGACCAATGGGTGAAGGGCTTGCCGAGCTTGGTGGGGCGAGTGGTGGCCGTCTGGATGACGAAGTCCTCCTCGTCAGCTGTCAGCAGGCGGGCACGGCCTCCTGCCCACCCGGCTGCACCATCCCGTCTCCCCGCGTCGATCGGACGTGTCGTCATGTCCAACCGACGCTCAGTAGGGATCGGCACGATACGACGGGAGTGTGACGCGGCTCACCGGTAAACAGTGACAGGACGCTGTCGCGGACGGCTGCGACCGTCGACAGCATGACGATCACAGACGAGGACTGCCTCACCGAGACCCTGGCATTCAACGACCAATTCGAGGCCGCCGCCGCGAACCGACCGGTGCGCGAAGCGGCGCCGGACGCAGCCCTGCTGGCCAGTCTGCGGCGTAACCGGCTCGGTGGCGACACGCCACCGGTAAGACTGCCGTATGGCCACGACCGCGTCGTTGAAGGCGGGGTGAAGGTACGGGTCTTCGTGCCGGACCACATTGACGGCGTGTACTTGCACATCCATGGAGGCGGCTGGACATTCGGTTCCGCGGACGGGCAGGACGAGAGGCTATGGCTGCTCGCCGAGCAGGCACGGCTGGCCGTGGTGAGCGTGGACTACCGTCTCGCACCGGAACACCCGTTCCCCGCCGGGCCCGACGACTGCGAAGCGGCCGCCCGGTGGCTGGTGCAGCACGCCGTGGCCGAGTTCGGCACCGAACGGCTGCTGATCGGCGGTGAATCGGCCGGTGCCCACCTCAGTGTCGTGACGCTGCTGCGCCTGCGCGACCGGCACGGCATCACCGGGGCGTTCCGGGCGACCCACCTGCTCTTTGGCCCCTACGACCTGTCGATGACGCCGAGCCAGCGATCGTTCGGCTCCAAGCGGCTGCTGAGCAATACCGACTCGCTGCGGCGGACCTATGAGCTGTTCACGCCGGGCATGGGGGCGGAGCAGCGCCGTGATCCCGAGGTCTCACCGCTGTTCGCCGACCTTGCCGGCATGCCGCCGGCCCGGATCGTCGTCGGTACCGAGGATCCGCTGCGGGACGACTCGCTGTTCCTGGCCGGGCGGTGGCAGGCGGCAGGCGCGCCTGTGCAGCTCGGTGTCGTCGCCGGGGCCATGCATGGCTTCACGCTGTTCCCGCTAACCGTCACCGAGCGCGAACTGCGGCGCGAGCGGGACTTCCTGTCCACCGCAAGCCGGTAGCGTCGCCGGCATGAACCGCACTGCCCGGCTGTACGCGCTGGTGGAGGAGTTGCGCGCGGCGGCGCCGCGGCCGCTGACGGTCGCGGCGCTGGCCGGGCGATTCGAGGTCAGCACGCGTACGGTGCAGCGCGACCTCCAGGTGCTGATGGAGACCGGTGTCCCGGTACGCACCACACCCGGGCGGGGCGGCGGCTGGTCGATCGACCCGGATATGACCCTGCCCCCGATCCACTTCACCGCCGATGAAGCCTCGGCGCTGGCCGTCGCCCTCGCCGCAGCCGACGCCGCCACCCCATACGCCGGCGCGGCCCGCACCGCAGCCCAGAAGATCGCGGCCTCGATGACCGGCCCCGCCGCGGCGGCGGCACATCAACTCGCCGCACGGATCGTTACGCGGCCCTCGCCGACCGACTCCACAGTCCGCGCCGCAGTGGAACAAGCCCTCACCACCAACACGGTGCTACAGCTGTCCTACAACGACGCGGCAGGACGCGAAAGCGACCGCGCGGTAGAACCGGCCGGACTGCTCACCGCCGACGGCCAGTGGTACCTCATCGCCTGGTGCCGCACGCGACAGGCCGGCCGGGGCTTCCGGCTGGACCGCATCACAGCAGCGGCTCCAACCACTGAACAGGCTCAGCCCCACGACCTGAAGGAACTGCTGCGCGGCTCGGTCGCAGCCGACGCCGTGCAACCCACCACGCTCGCTTCACTCACGCCCCCGCCTTCAGTACCAAAAGCACCACCCCGGTGAACCTTCACGGTCACGGCCCTAGGTGTATTGACCCGCAGGGTTGTTAACGCGGCTGATCGGTGGCTGACCGCCGAGTGCGGTGTGGCAGCGGTGGTGGTTGTAGGCGTGTAGG